>JAHDEO010000046.1:0-13748 GCA_020628725.1 Saprospiraceae bacterium | reverse complement strand
GGGAATCGTTGAATGACTTGTTTGTAAATATTTAGAGCCTCATCAAATTGATTTTTATATTTAAATAATTCCGCTTCCAAGCAAAAGGGAACTGGGTCTTGATAATCAGCAATTTGAGCATAATTAATAAGACGCTCTGCAAGTGAATATCTGTTGAATTGTATTGCGGTAGTAGCAAGGTTTGCCATGGACTGACTCAAATAATCTTTACCGCTGTGTTGTAGTTGAAGTTTTGTGAGTTCGGTGAGGGCAGCGTCTATTTTTGTAAGTTCATTTCTTTTAATAATATCTTCTATGTAGGAGATATTATTTTTGACTTTATCGGGTGTACCGTGCTTAAATGAAAATTGTTTCTTGCCGCTGTATTCGGAAATAAGAGGTATTATTTCATCCTTTTCTACTTCATTTACATTTTGTACATCATTGGTAATATCTTCGACTTTCCCTCGTTTCTTCTCTTCAATTTTTTGTTTATCAGTGAATTGTCGAGCGATTTTCTGAAAAATACGAATATGCTGCCGAGGTACTTCAAAAAGAATGGCATCCACGTCTTGCTTACGTTGTGCCTTTTGCAGTATGCCAATCACCTTCGCCATCTTCCCACTTTCCACCAGTTCATCTTCAATCTCAATCATCTCTTCTTCGGACATACCATACGTCACCTGTTTCCACAAATTCCAGAAAACTTGTAGTGTAGGTTGTGCGGCTTGCAGGTTGGTGTAGAGTTGAGTGGCTTTGATGTAGTTGTGTATTTGAGCAATGCGTAGGGCTTCGTCGATTTCGGTATCTTCGGTAGCAGCTTTGCTCATCATACGCGTATACACGAACTCGTATACAGGCGCATCTTCGAGAAATTCTTCAAGAAGTTCTATACTTGGTTGTCTGAATTCATCATTAATTGGCTCACGCGGTGCAATACCTTTTATGGCAAGACGGAGTCCACTTTGAAGGTTGCTTTGTTCTTGGATCAGTTCGTTGAGTTCGTCTTCTTTGGTTTTTTCCAATACAACAATATCACCACCAAATTTCAATAAAGTATTAATATCAAAATGACGTGCAAGGACGGGGGGCTGGTCTAATTTTTTCAAAAAATAGTCTCCGTCTTTTAGAAAAATAGCGCGTTTAAATGCGCCTGATATGTGTATATTTTGTATCACTTTTGGAATCGTTTTTTTAATTCTTGTATGCGTAGTAGTTCTTCTTTTCGGTCTTTGGGTTTCTTGGGCAATGTTGATTCATCGAAATATGAAAATGACTCAATAGACGCCGCATTGAAGAAACCAAACACATGAATTTCTATGAATCGTGCATCTGACATTTTGCCCTCATCATTTAAGAGTAATTTAGCAAAAGCTTCGTGCGTGTCGTCTGGCGTAATTTGGTCAGCGAGTTTGGCAACTGCCAATTTATGTTTGTCTTCCCAAGTGGCGATATAGCCATTTAGTAGCTTGGGTGCTATTTTGGCAGGTCTATTTTCTAATTTTTCAAAAAACTGAAAAGAATCATCTTCCAACAAAGAAGCACGAAAGGCAATCATTTTCTCTTTCAGCGTAATCGTGCAATTGCCATAAGGTCTTATTCCTATCCCATCTAAAGCCAAAGCTGCAAAAGCCATTTTATCACCAAAATTAGGGAAAAAGAAACCATCTACCATAAATCGTCTCCTTTCGCCGTCAGGATGTTTAGTAACGGTTCTGATTTTACGCAATTGATAGGTATTGATATAACGCATGCTGCCGTTTATAATACCTTCCAACACGCTAATATCCAGATTGACCACTGCCTTTGCATTGGATTTTATCAGCGTTTCAAATTCTTTTACTTTGTTGAGACTGCCATTTGTCTCTGCAAGTTGTAGTGCTTCTGTGTAGCGTCTTTCCAATGCCGCTTTAGGTTTCTTCAAAGCCGCAAGAGCAACATTAGGACGATTTTCATAATCGCATGAAGGGCATTTTAATTCTTGAGCAAAGTAAACTTCATCACACTGTTCACAGATTTTCTGTCCGTCCTTGGGCATAGGTTTGGTTTAATTTTGTTTGAAAGTCTTTACAAATATAGCAAAATCCGACATCAGATGCCGGGTTTTGCGAAGATATTTTATCTCATCAGGAACGCTAAGCAATACCTACTTCACTCTCACCCCATTACGATATTTCACAATAAAAGCCTGACGTACGCCGAGGTTTTTAGCATTTTCCTGCGCAGCAGCGGCTTCCGTCATCGAGTAAAAATCACCCAATAAGAAAACAGTAATACCATCTGCACGAGTGATTTGCTGTATCGTACCAAAGTTTTGGAGCGAAGGATTGAACCCGGCAGTATTCGGATTTCGGAACGCACCGAGTTGGATTTTGTAAACTGTGCCACTTGTAGTTGTAGGTGATGTTGGCGTTGTTGTCGGAGGTGTGTAGGTAGGAACATTGCGTGACGCACGTCGAATAAAAGCATCGGGGTAGCCATTGCTGCGGACAGTCGCACGCGCACGTTCGGCATCACGGTAAGTCGCAAATGTACCAACTTTGTAGACTGCCAAGCCATTTTTCATGTCATAATACACGCTACCGAGGCTTTCAAGGCTGCGAAATTGTCCCGGACGCGGTGCAGAGAAAGCGCCTATTTGTACTTCGTATCCACTGCCTGTTGTAGTCGTTGGTGGTGCAGGAGTAGGTGTAGAAGGCTGTGTTATCACAGGCGGTGGTGTGGTGATGACCGAAGGCGGTGCAGGTTGTGTGGGCTGAGGTTGAGAGGGTTGTGGTGCAGGAGTACTAGGCACAACGACGACATTGCCGGGGTCAAAGTAAGGCGCAACTTCCATCTCGTGAAAACCCAATTCGTAGCCCTGAGTGCGCGTATTGAGTAGTCGGGCATTACCAACGTAGCCTGTCTTGGAGTAACTCAAAGTATATTCTGTATCAGGACTTAATTGAAGGGCATAGCGACCTCTGGCATCTGTGGTAGCATTGACTGTACTCTGTGTCTTTTTATCCGTAGCAATAACGAGCACACTCGCGAGTCTTGCCTCTGATTCTGAATCCATTACGATACCTGTGAATGCACCTTCACTTGGTGTCAGTCCAATTTGAAGTTGCGCCATCATCGGGAAGCGATGGAGGCTTTCGCCATAACCGCTTTTGCTGATTCTAATCGTACAATCATCGCCGAATCGCTCCAATATGGCAACACCATTGACATCCGTAGTGTAAACTCTTCCTCCGCTGCAAGCCGTGAGGTTGATTTGTACGCCGTCAAGTGGTTGTTTGGTAACTTCATCGAGTACGGTGAGTGCCATGCGGTCGGGAGTAGTTCCGCTTGGGGGCGTTGTTGTTGGAGGGGTTGTAGTTGTCGGGGGAGTTGTGGTTGTTGGTGGTATCGTCGTTGTTGGTGGCGTAGTAATCACTGTAGGTGGTGTGCCTGTTGTTGGCGGTGGCGTAGTTGCACCTGCTACAGCTTGATAAATATCATCATATCCCAATCCGCCTGCGCGATTGGAGGTGAAATAAGCAATTTTTTCATACGGTTTGTAAATGAAATCATAATCGTCGCGAGGCGAGTTGATGCCTTTGCCCATGTTGACCGCTTGTTTCCATTCCTTATTAATATTTACACTTTTAAATACATCCAATCCACCATATCCATCATGCCAATTAGAGGAAAAATAAAGGGTAGTGCCCACAAGAAAAGGGCTGATTTCGTCACCGCCCGTGTTAATTTGTGGTCCGAGATTGACGGGTTCTGACCAATCATTGCCTATTCTTTCACACACATAAATATCAAAACCGCCATAACCGCCCGGTACATCCGAAGCAAAATATAAGGTATTGCCTTCGGGCGTCAAATAAGGATAACCATTTGAATATTTGCGACCATTATAAGGAAATGCTTCTTCATTTTGCCAATCATTCTGCGAAGCAGCATTCGCTAGATAAATATCTAATTTCGCACCGCTACCCATGAGTGGGATGACGCCATTGGTAAAATTATTATTGTTTTTGACATAAGCGACTCGTCTCCCATTCTCTGTAAATGACGGACTACCTTCATTCACAACCGCCTGAAAATCTTTTCTAAGTGGCTGCGGACGAGCAAGTTGATTGCCCGAACGCATGGAAATGTAAAGTTGGTTGAATGCATCATTATCATTGCCATTACCTCTGCGGAAGGTCGAAAACATCAATTGATTCTTATAAAACGTAGGTGCAAAATCGGAAGCTACGCTATTGACATTGCTGGCAGGGCTCACGCCAAATTGGGAATTCCCCGCAGCATTAGAAAGCGCGTAATCGCAGGCACCAACGTAGTGATTGCCCAGTGCAGGGTCACTTTTGGCATATTCCAAGAAGCGGGCTTTTGCCTCAGTGTATCGACCTTCGGAGCGCAAAACCTGACCGTAATAGAAAATATCGACAGGATCTACACCGGGGTTTTGGACAGCTTTGGCGTACCATTGACGCGCCCTGCCCATATCTCCCGTTTGACGATAACATTCCGCCAGACGAGAGGCGGCATCATAATTATTGGGACTGCTTCTCAATACATCTTCATATAAAGGTATTGCCTGTTGAAAAGCGTATAATTCGTAGTATTTGTCAGCTTTTTTGAGATTGTCAGTTTGTGCCTGAATAGTTGGTATGTACAGGCAAAGGCTCAAGACCAAAAATGTTATTTTAATGATGCTTCTTCTCATCTTCTTTCGATTTGCTAATTCCAGATTTTCCTTATCAAATAATTATATAAAGTTCCATTAAAATCGGGAATTGTTATTTGGATTTTTTGTCACAAATATACGTAATAAAAATGAAGTATATTTTTGATTGCTAAGTATTAAGTCTTATCAGGTGCATTTTTACACCTCTCTACTAATTAAATAACGTGCCAATTCGCGGATTTCTGTCTTGCGATTGTCCGTTACAGTTACAGCATCGAGATGACGGAGGGCTTTTTCGAGGTAAGTGTTCATTTCTTTCTCGGCAATGCTTCTGATGTTATATTTTTGGTACAAGTCTTTGACTTTCTGTATTTTAGCAGCTTCATCATTGGGGATAGTTTGCATGAGTTGATGAAGGGTTTCGGCATCGGTGGTGTCGGCGAGTTCAAGGGTTTTTATAGTGAGGAATGTTTTTTTGTTTTGGGCAATGTCGCCGCCTACTTTCTTACCGAATTTCGCGGGATCGCCGAAGGTATCAAGAATGTCGTCTTGCAATTGGAAAGCAATACCGATGTCACGTCCAAAATTATAGACATGCTGTGCGTCCGATTCATCTGCGCCACCAATACGTGCACCCATTTCCATTGCACCTGCCAATAAAACGGCGGTTTTGTACTCAATCATATGCATGTATTCGGCGAGTTCGACATTTTCGGCTGTCTCAAAATTGATGTCATATTGCTGTCCTTCGCATACGCCTATAGCCACGCGATTGAGGATATTAAGCAGTTGAGGAATCAAGTGAGAGGGAGATTTTGCGAGGTATTCGTAGGCGTATATCATCATCACATCGCCGGAGAGAATGGCAGTATTGATGTCGTATTTTTCGTGTACAGTGGCTTTGCCGCGACGCAGAGGCGCATCGTCCATAATATCATCATGAAGGAGGGTAAAGTTGTGAAAAACCTCTACTGCAAACGCAGCCGGAAGTGCGTCCTCTATGTCATCTTTGAACATTCGACATGCTAATAAAAGCATGACCGGGCGCATACGTTTACCACCAATTTTGAGGATGTAATTGATGGGGTCATAAAGCCCCTGTGGTTCTTGGGTAAAACGATTTTCAGCTAAGTATTCGAGGAAGCGGGTGCGTAACTCATCTGTATTCATGGGGCAAAGATAGGCAACAATGATGAAATGCTTTAATGCTTAAATGCGATAATGTTTCTAATGAATGAATCATTTTAGCGGTGTGAAGCGGCGTTCTTCTTTACCTGCCTTCATTTATACTACAATAACCGTTTTGTGAGATACGCATCTATCTCTTCAAAACTCATATTTACTCCGCGAATGACGCCTTTTTCATCTATCAAATATTTTGTCGGAATTTCATTAACTCCATACAAACGCGCTACGGGGTCGCGCATACGTTGAAGTCCCGAAACGTGGTATTTCCAATCCAAATCATCCTTTTGAATAGCTGCCAGCCAGCGTTTTCTATCTCGTTCCAAGCCCACATTAAATACTATAAAACCATCAGCATTTTTAAATTGAGCGTCTTTATATTTATTGTATAATGGTACGATTTGGCGATTTTCTTGACGGCAAGGTCCGCACCAACTTCCCCAGAAATCCAGCAAGATGATATTACCTTGTAAATCGGATAGTCGCATGTCTTCTCCTGTAGGTGTTTGTGACACGAAATCGGGGGCTTTTTCTTCATTGGAGAATTTGGGTAGTTTGCGATAGAAGTAGTAACCGATACCGCCAATTATCGCGATAAGTAATAGTATATTTATTGCTTTCATATTTATTGAATTGCGGGTTACGAGTTGCGGGTTGCGAGTTTTCAAATATTACACAAATTAACGACTTTTAAAAAGAAAAAGTTGCTGTTATTCATTCACACTGACAGTTAGCCGACAAACAAAAAACGACTGATGATGCAAGGCATCATCAGTCGAAAAATCATTTTTCCATTAAAAAACTCGTAACCCGAAACTCACTAACTCGTAACCCGTTTACGCTACATTGACATGTCTGTTAATCGCGCTATACAATTCGTGTGGATTGAATGGTTTGGTTACATAATCATTCATTCCTACAGTGTATACGCGGTTGCGTTCTTCGAGCATCGCCGATGCTGTGAGGGCGATAATGGGTAATTTCTTGTATTTGGTGTCTTGCAAATCACGGATTTTGGCAGTAGCTGTGTAGCCATCCATTGTTGGCATCTGGAGGTCCATCAAGACGACATCGTAATCATTGTCTTGTACTTTTTCGAGGGCAATCGCGCCATTATCTGCCACATCGTAGCTAATCTCCCATTTTTTAAGGAAGCGATTGGCGATGAGTTGGTTGATTTTATTGTCCTCTACGAGGAGTACCTTTGTGCCTTTGAGACTCTTGAGGTCAGCTTCTTCTTCGATTACAGTAGCTTCTTTTTCCGCGCCTTTTTCGAGCTGAATCGTGAAGTAGAAAGTAGAACCTTCTCCAACTGTACTCTTTACATTAATTGCGCTGTCTTGGTGTTCAAGGATTTTTTTGATGATTGCCAAACCAAGTCCTGTACCGCCAAATTTGCGGGTAGTAGAAGAGCAAGCCTGTGTAAATGATTCAAAAATATGGTCCAATTTATCTTCCGGAATCCCAATGCCTGTATCTCTTACGGCAAAATCCAGTAGGACGTGTTTTTCTTCTTCTTTATTTAAATTAATATCTAATGTAATCGTACCATCTTGTGTGAATTTGGCGGCATTGCTGAGTAAATTGTTAAGGACTTGTGCAAGGCGAGTTGGGTCACCTATTACATTCTGAGGAACATCTGTTCCCATATTGATAACCATTTGGTTGTTATTCTCCTTGATTTTTGTTTTTAGAGAATGGGTAATGCTGTTAACTGTATCATTCAGATTGAAGTCTGTTTGTTCAAAATTCAATTTGCCGGACTCCAGTTTATTATAATCAAGAATGTCGTTAATGAGTGCTAAGAGATTTTCCGCAGAAAACTTCAATATCTTCAAATTTGGGATTTGTTCTTCACGCGGATTATCCTGCAACAAGATGTGAGACATTCCGATAACTGCATTCATTGGCGTACGAATCTCATGACTCATGGTAGAAAGAAATTCCGAACGTGCTCTCGCAGTAGCTTCTGCCACTTCTTTTTCAAGCGTAAGGCGTTTTTGCTCGGCTTCCATCTTCTTTAATTGGCGATGTTGGATATTTATCAAATAACTAAAAACAAATAATGCTACTACAGCTGATGCAAGCGCAACAAATGCTGAAGAAAACAATAAATTGTGATTATTATTAGTCGCCATCATTAGCAAAGCAAAAAGCCCTGTGATGCCCGCTGAAAAAATAAACGTTATCTGAATAATATTTTGTGAAGATGTTTGGAGTGCTAACTTTAATTCTTTATTTGCCTCTTTAATCCAGCTCATATTCCTATTTTTTTACTAAACACTTGCAAGGTAAGCGGCAGTAAAAATTATTTTGACATCTTTTTAGGCAAAATGTGACATGAATTAACTTATTTTTTAATTTTAAAATTATTTTCAATTACCTGATAATCAGATTAAAACAAATATATAGTCAAAATAAAAAACATATGAACAGCTATCCAAAAACAAGCTATTTTGCGGCGAAATTCATAATTTCTTCCAAATATTTCCGCTCATTTGCCAGTCTTGGGATTTTATTCTGCCCACCATAACGCCCTTTGGAGCGCAACCAATTGTGAAAAGTACCTTTCGGAATTTTATGAACAAATAGTGGATGAAGTGCCATATCTTTAAAACGTTTGGCTTCATAGTCAGAATTGATATTCTGCAAATTCTTATCTAATAAAACACTAAATTTTTCGAGTGAGTCCGGTTCACGGTCAAATTCGATAAGCCATTCATGCCGCCCGTATGAGGCACGCGAGAGTAGTTTTGGTGCCACGGTATACTCGTTGATCCGCGCTTGGGTCTGCTTGCAAGTCTTGGCAAGCGCAGCGTCTGTATTGGCAACCATGACTTCCTCACCGAAGGCATTTATATAATGTTTGGTGCGTCCGGTAATTTTGAGTTTATACGGACGTTTGGAGGTAAAACTGACGGTATCGCCCGGTGCATATCGCCAGAGACCGGCATTGGTAGATATGATTATCGCGTAGTTTTCTCCTATTTCAACATCCTGCAAATCAATGGCTTCCGGTTGCTCTTTATTCCACTCGCTTTCAGGCAGAAATTCATAAAAAATACCATTATCCAATAAAAGGGTCATCTCTCCTTCGGGAGCTTCGTTGTCCAATTGTGCCGCAAAAAAACCTTCGGATGCATTATATATGTTGAGATAACGTACTTTTTCACTCGGAAAAAACTCTTGAAATTGTTGTCGATAAGGTTCAAAATTGACACCGCCGTGCATGTAGAGTTGAAAATCGGGCCACACATCCAATAAATTATCCTTACCTGTTGCATCCAATATTTGCCGAAATAAAACAATCGACCACGTAGGCACACTCATAAGCGTAGTGATGCGTTCATTTGGTGCAGTATCAACTATTCGTGCGAGCTTTTCATCGAAATTTTTCATCAATTTCGTCTCCACATCGGGTGTCGTAAAGTGATGAATATAACCCGGCATATGATCTATCATCACCGCCGATATATCCCCTACACGCGTCTTTGGATACGGTTCAAACACCTCATGCGAGCCGCCTACCATCAAACCTTTCCCTTCAAAAAGTCGCGCATCTTCGTTGTTTTCGTACCATTTTGCCATGATGTCGTGCCCTCCTGCAATGTGGCAAGTACGCAAGCTGACCTCAGTAACGGGGATGTATTTGCTCTTCCCATTCGTCGTGCCGGAAGATTTTGAGAACCAACTTACTACACCGGGCCAAAGTACATCGCGTTCTCCATACATCATACGTTCGATATACGGAAATATATCTTCGTATGAACTCACCGGAACTTGGCGGCGATATTCCGCAGGTGTCGTGATATTTTTGTAGTTGTATTGTTTACCCCATTTCGTATTTTTTGCTGTATCAATGAGGTCGCGAAATAGCAAATTTTGGACTTCGATGGGATAGTTTTCAAATCGCCGGATACGAGGCAGACGCTGCCGTATATACCAACGAAACATGGTGTTGAACAACTTCATAATGATTAATGATTAACGGTTAATGATTAATGAAGTCAAATTGGAATTTGGAATTTGAATAAAAAAACCGATTACATTTTATTTTGCAATAAAGTGTAATCGGTGTCTAAATTAGAAATTTAGATATTATTTTACAACATTTGAGTGTAAAATATTATAGTAAATGATTTTTATAATAATTAGTTGACACTTAAAAATGCCTGATTACGAATACTTTTATCAGAATCACGAATCAACTAATTACGAATCACGACATTATCCTTTGAAAACTTCAATTGATTTTTGCTTCACCACTAAGTCAGTGAATTTCCCTTTAAATCTCGTAGCACGTACCATGTGGTTGTCTATCCAATGATAATTTCCGCCACGTGGTTTACCCATCAACATACCGTGATATTTGAAGCCGTGTTTATTGAGCCATTCCTCCGTGATAGCGCGGTGCGCCTCTGTACGAGAGGTAAAAAAGAAGATAATATGTCCTTCGTCATACCATTTATTGAGGATTTCGAGGGCATCGGGATAAGGCTCTACCGTTCCCATGCGCTCAGGCTCCTCGTTTGGTACATCATCACAAACGGTCCCGTCAATATCAATAAGGTAATTTTTGATGCCTTCCGGCAAAACAGGGCTGATTTTCTCCCCTTTCTCGTTGAAAGTTTCTTTTAATTCTTTATTCATATCCATTATAAAGCGATTAATTTTTGTCAAAAGTATAAAAAATAACAAGAATGGTTATCGACATTCAAATGTTTTGTGTGAAAAGTTAATTTAATTTTAATGATAGGGTAATTAGGGGACAATTTTACCCCTTCGTTAAACGTAAAACAAGGAGTGTTGTTGCAAAGGAAAATAATGTCGTGAGGAACATTTCACAGATTTTGACTGACATCATTAAAATCCTTATCTTTGCAGCCTTAATTATCATTTAATTCACTCATTAATTTATGGCTACGCCAAAAACCGTTGCATTTTACACTCTGGGCTGCAAGCTCAACTACTCGGAAACTTCCGCTATCGGACGACTCTTCGAGGAAGGTGGCTATGGCGTGGTCAATTTTAATGAGGGGGCAGATATTTATGTCATCAATACCTGTTCAGTAACAGATTTTGCGGATAGAAAATGTCGTAAAGTGGTGCGACAAGCTCTGCGACAAGCACCTCATGCGAATGTAGTCGTCGTAGGTTGTTATGCCCAACTTAAACCGCAGGAAATCGCTGAAATTCCCGGCGTAGATTTGGTCTTGGGTGCGGCTGAGAAGTTTCGCATTCTGGATTTTGTAGATGATTTGTCGAAAGCTCCCGGCAACGGACTTGTACATGCAAGCGAGGTTACGGAGGCGAAAGATTTTGTCAATGCTTTTTCATTTGGTGACCGTACGCGTTCATTTTTGAAGGTTCAGGATGGTTGTGATTACAAATGTTCGTTTTGTACCATTCCTTTGGCGCGAGGGAAAAGTCGTAGCGATACGGTCGAAAATGTATTGGCAAATGCCCGAAAAATTGCCAAAATGGGCGTTAAGGAAATCGTTTTGACGGGTGTAAATCTTGGCGATTTCGGAAATGGGACGGAAGTGATAGAAGGCGTAAAACCCAAGAAAGAAGCCATGTTCATCGACTTAATTCGTGAATTGGATAAGGTGGAAGGTATTGAGCGATTTAGAATTTCTTCGATTGAACCTAACCTTTTGACGGATGAGGTGATTGAATTTGTCGCACAATCGCAGCGTTTTGTACCACATTTTCATGTACCGCTTCAATCAGGTAATAACAAACAACTCAAAGCCATGCGTCGGCGTTACAAGCGAGAATTGTATGCTGATAGAGTGACGAAAATCAAATCATTGATGCCGCATTGCTGTATCGGCGTAGATGTAATTGTAGGCTTTCCGGGTGAGACGGAGGAAGATTTTTTGGAAACCTATCGCTTTGTAAATGAGTTGGATATATCATATTTACATGTATTCACCTATTCTGAAAGAGAAAATACATTAGCCGCCGAAATGCCCGATGTAGTCCCCATGCATGAGCGCAGACGCCGCAATGAAATGTTGAGAATTTTATCAGAAAAAAAGAAACGATACTTTTATAACCAACATTTAAACGAAACACGAAAAGTACTTTTTGAAAACAGCAAAACACCCGGACAAATGACCGGATTTACGGATAATTATGTTAAAATCACTGCGCCGTATGATCCACTTTTAATCAATGAAATTGGCGAAGTATATTTGCAAGAAATTGGTAATGAGGGAAATGTACAAGTAAATATACTTATCGAAACCCATTAAAATTAAACTTACATTTAATAAAATATTAATTTTCATAAAACGACCTTCACAATGAAGGTCGTTTACTATTTTTGCGGTTCACTTCGTGAGTCGATAGTCCATAGTTGATAGTCCATAGGTGCTTCCCAATCCTACATACTACCAACTATGGACTATGGACCATCGACTATCGACTAAAAATTATGTATCCGGATTTTTCATATTTTGTAGCGGCTGTATTTGGCACGGAGACGGGCGGCTTCTTCTCCTTGATTAAAACCTTTGGCTTGTTTTTAGCACTGGTATTCGTAGTCGGGGGATTCATATTGGTCGCTGAGATGAAGCGCAAAGAAGCAGAAGGTCTACTCCTCGCAAAACCCATCCAAAGATGGGTTGGCAACCCCGCTACTATATGGGAAATATTAGGCAATGCATTAGTGGGTTTCTTACTGGGATTCAAAGGCGTATATGCTTTTATGAATGGGCAAGAAATGATTGCAGATGCTGCAAGCGTTCTCCTTTCTACGAAGGGCAATTGGGTCGGTGGTCTGATTGGTGCAGCCTTATTCGGCTTTGCGCGTTACTGGGAAAAACAGCGAGAGATATTGGATAAGCCGGAACTGAGGACCTTCAAATTACGCCCTCATGAGCAAGCAGGCAATCTGGTCATTCTTGCAGCGATATCCGGCTTGATTGGCGCAAAGATTTTTACCGTCATAGAAACACCGAAAGAATTGCTTGCCGATCCTATCGGAATGTTGTTTTCAGGTAGCGGACTCGCGGTTTATGGTGGTTTGATAGGTGCTTTTATAGCGATGCCTTACTTCATTCGTCGCATGGGCTTCAAAATCGTACATATTATGGATGCGGCTGCGCCTGTACTCGCACTTGGCTACGGCATTGGGCGAATGGGCTGTCACTTTTCAGGAGATGGCGACTGGGGCGACCCCAGCGACTTGGCAGACCGACCGGATTGGCTATCATGGTTGCCCGATTGGACTTGGACCCACCATTACCCTTACAATGTCCTCAATGAAGGTGTACCCATTCCCGATTGCGTAGGGGTCTATTGTCACCGTCTCGAACCCGGTGTATATCCAACCCCCATTTACGAAATCATCATGACATTTACTATTTTCGCTATCCTCTGGTCATTGCGAAAACGAATAAAAGTAGCAGGCTTACTATTTTTCATCTATCTATTTCTCAATGGCT
Organism: Saprospiraceae bacterium; assembly: GCA_020628725.1. GTDB lineage: Bacteria > Bacteroidota > Bacteroidia > Chitinophagales > Saprospiraceae > JAHDEO01. The sequence goes on along the minus strand of JAHDEO010000046.1, from coordinate 464 downwards.
TAGAACGATTTTCTATTGAGATAATTCGAGTAAATACAGATTATACAATATTTGGAATAGCATTAACCCAAGCTCAAATGATTGCTATTCTTTTTATGTTGACAGGAATTATTGGAGGAATCATATTTTGGCGAAGGCATCAGGCAGGTAAGCCTCTTTTATTTTAGCGAACCTAAAAAGTAAAACATACATAAAATCGTCATTCTATCCGCTCGTTTTAGAATGACGATTTTTATTTTGAGTCAGCAGTAAGCCAAGTTGAATAATTCAGAGCATGTTTAAAATTTGTTCGAGCTGAAAATCAGTAGCTTGTGGTTTTGGTGAGGCGTCAAAGAAGGCGTTTATCGAGATAAGCAACTGATTTGACGTGAAGCCAAGTTCACAAGATATTGTTTTTCAGGAAGAAGAAATTTTAAACATGCTCGTATATTTGAAAAAGTAAAAAAGTTCGTTGAAATATGTAA
>JAHDEO010000565.1 GCA_020628725.1 Saprospiraceae bacterium | reverse complement strand
CGGGAATGTTCGGCGATATACTGTCGTTGACACCCATGAATTTATCGGTTTCACTGGCTTTATTGCTTTGGAACCACGAGAAATGGGATAACAAATTTATCGCAGCTATCGTGATAGTGGCGGCAGCAGGTTTTTTTGTAGAAGTGGCAGGTGTACAAACAGGTCTCATTTTCGGAGAATATGCTTACGGGAAAACACTAGGCTGGAAATGGCTGGATGTTCCTTTCATGATGGCGGTCAATTGGCTGATACTCATCTATTCTTCAGCGGCGATTGTATCGCGTCGTACCGAATGGGATATTTGGCTCAAAGCGTTTGCCGGAGCGGTGATTATGGTGAGTTTGGATTTTTTGATGGAGCCTGTGGCGATAAAATATGATTTTTGGGAATGGGCAAATGGTGTCATTCCCTCACAAAATTATCTGGCTTGGGGATTGACTTCTTTTGTCTTCTTGATGATATTTCATCGGCTTGTGCCGCCTATTGATAACAAGGTGGCGATTGTTTTATTTTTATTGCAAATTGTGTTTTTTGTTGCGCTAAATATGTAAAATTCATGCACACAGGGTTGAAACCCTGCGCTTTTGTGATATACGCGTTAGGTTCGCAAAAGCGGTGGGTTTTAACCCGCCGCGAATCTAATTACAATCATCCGGCGGCATCGCATTTATCCAATCTCGAACCAATTGCACACCTTCTTCATCAACGACCGAGCGTAGGAGTTCGGGCATCGCCACATCGGGCTCAACAGAATTCATACGATAAGTCATAATCGAATTATCCGCATCACCGGGGACGATACCGTATACAAATCCACCCGAACCTTGTCCGGCAGCAACGGGTTCTTTGCAAATACCCAGTCGAGTCGGATCCGTTTCATCATAATTAAGGAATAAACCCGTTGTATTAGCAGGAGAACGCGGGTTGTGACAATGCGCGCAATTGACATCTATGTAGGCGCGAGCGCGTTCTTCGAGTGTACCGTCATTTGGGTTGTCGTATGCAGGTACGCGTGGTGCGCCTGTCGGAAAATCAGCAAGATAACCCATTGATTTCCACTTGTCCAACTGGTTCATCGTACCATCTGCGTATTCAAAATCTTTGTTGATATTGCGAATTTTTGGACCGATGGGGTGCGCGATGTTGTCGCTATTGTGGCAACCTTTACATTCATTTTTATTGGGAATAAGATACATCGTGCTACGCTCTGAACCGTCGTAATGCTTCCACGAAACTTCTACTTGCTTACCAACTACACTGAAATTTGCTTCCGTCTGCTCATCATTCCAAATATACGAAGCAAACTGCCACGCCGTATCTTGCCGAATCAATAAACGCGTTTCCAACAAACGCCGCCCTGCCGACAGATCGTTGAAATCATTATCATAATAAAAGGTCTTGATAATCACCGTACCCACCGGAAAATCCAATTCTTGGTCGGAATTGTAAGGTGTGGTCGTACCTTCCGGCATCCAAATAAAACGCGCTTTGGAAGAATAATTGGAAAATAAAGCCGTATTCAAATCATAGGGCAATACGCTTGGTTGCGGTGTTTGGTCGGCAATATTTCCGGTGAAAAAATTGTAGTCAGACAATCTATCATAAGGCAAATCAGCCAACTCAACTATCGGAGCAGTCGGGTCGATTTCTTCTTTTGAGCAGGAAATTTGTACCAGTAAAAAATAAGTCAATATTGTCGCAAGTAAGGCGAGGTATAAGCGATAATTCATGTTATTAGTCGATAGTCCGTAGACCATAGTTAATAGAAAATACTTCTTCAAAGTTACGAAAAAAATCAAAATGTTGCGACACAACAAAACGTCGCTATTTTTGTCTTAAACCAAAATACATTTACTTGTGGATTTGGAACTTTTCAGAATTATTGTAGATACTGCCCTTTGTACGCTCATTTGGTTGGTTCAAATAGTCATTTATCCCGGCTTCCTTTATTACAACGAATCCGACTTAAAAAAATGGCATCGTACATATACAGGTAGAATCACCATCATTGTGATGCCTTTGATGTTGGGTCAGCTCTTTTTGTATGTATTCCTTTCCTATTCCCAAGCGACTTTTGATTCCTTTGTCGGATTAGGCTTAGTCGTCATGGTCTGGGCGGTGACATTTTTCATTTCTGTTCCTTTACATGCTAAAATTGATACATTAGCCGATACCACGATGGCAAGAAAAAAATTAGTCCGCACCAATTGGATGCGTACCATCGCGTGGACTTTGGTCTTAGCATTAAGTATTATAAATTATGGAAAGTAAACAATGGATGAAAACAGTCATGCGTCTCGCTGCTGTGTATAATATTCTCTGGGGTGCCTGGGTAGTGCTTTTTCCCTTTGCCTTTTTCCGACTTACGGGTATGCAAGACCCTATTCACCCGATGATTTGGCAAGGTATGGGCATGGTGATTGGTGTGTATGGCTTGGGCTATTGGTGGGCTGCTGCCAATCCTGTGAAACATTGGCCCATCGTAGCAGTCGGTTTTTTGGGTAAAATATTCGGACCGATTGGTTTTGTTTTTAATTATATGAAAGGTGATGTTCCCGCCTCTTTTGGATATACCTTACTTACGAATGATTTGATATGGTGGATTCCTTTCTTTTTGATTTTGAATGAAGCGAGAAAGGGGAAGTGGGAACTTTAAGGCATCACCCGCAACACCGTATATCTCAACAACACCTCCAAAATCAACAAAATCAAAGCCAGTCCCACCCATGGATAAAACTCCTCGCTATATCGTTTGACGGTAGTTACTTCGATTTTTGTTTTTTCCAATTCGTCGATAATAGAGTAGATTTGTGCAAGAGCTTCTTTGTTCGTAGCGCGGAAGTATTGTCCGCCTGTCATATCGGAAATTTGTTTGAGGAGTCGTTCGTCAATTTCTACACGCACGAAGCCGAACACGTATTCCCCATCACCGCGTCTGCCGATAGGTGCATAGGCATCGCCATTGCTCCCCATGCCAATGGTATAGACTTTCACGTCCATTTCACGGGCTACTTCTCCCGCAGTCAAAGGCTTGACATAATCACCTGCATTGTTGACCCCATCGGTGAGTAGAATGATGATTTTACTTTTGGCTTCGCTGTCTTTGAGGCGATTCACCGCAGTAGCCAATCCCAAACCAATCGCCGTACCATCCTCGAGTGGTCCGCATTCAAGTTCGGAGAGAAAAGTTTTGACAATACTACGGTCGGTCGTGAGTGGACATTGAGTAAAAGCTTCTCCCGCAAAAACGGCGAGTCCCATGCGGTCGTGTTCGCGTTTATCCACAAACTCCATCGCTACTTCCTTGCTCGCTTCGAGTCTATCCGGCGCAAAATCCCGCGCCAACATACTACTCGAAATATCCATCACCAAAAAGATATCAATCCCTTCAGCCGTAATTTCTTCCTCTTTCAAAGTCGCTTGCGGGCGTGCCAGCGCAACAATCCCCGCAGCAAATGCCAATGCCCTCAGTATCGGCAACAACACCCGCAACCTCCCCCGCCAAGAACTTTTCCCCGCAAATGCAGACAGCGTAGACATTCGCACAGTAGCATGTCGCTGCCGACGTTGCCAATAATAGAACAACACCATCAAGGGAATCAGTCCCAATAATAGCAACAATAACGGATGTTTGAAGGAAACATTCGGCTGAAAAATATTGAATATGTTAGTTAAATCGAACATGGTATTCAATGAGTGAATGAGCGAATTTTGAATGAGTGAATGTTTCCAATGAATGAATTTTGAATTTTGAATGAATGAATCATCTTCCAACAAAACCAATAAATACTATTTGGAACGATAAAAAAATAACTTTACATTCTAAAACGGAATTGACCATTAACTGGGCAGCACTGTTAAGTGCTAAATATTGGTAGTCTTTTTATGGCAAAACCCTTTCTGAGTGCCGTTAGGTACTCAATATTACGAACCTAAAGGCTCGTTTGACATGTTTTTATTGAAAATTCTACCAATATTCGACCTCTAACGAGGTCACATAAGGTTTTGCCCAATTAATGGTCAATTCCGTTCTAAAAATTATAATCAACTGATTATCAGCTACTTTTTTAATTTTAATTTGCATTTTAATTTTAATTCATCCCT
>JAHDEO010000564.1 GCA_020628725.1 Saprospiraceae bacterium | reverse complement strand
AAAACCGCCCTATTAGAATATTTCGTCGGTGACAGCAGCGTATATGTATTAGCAATCGAAAAAGATACCGCACATCTGCACCGCTTGGATAAACCCGAAAATTGGCACAAAACAATCAATAACTTCCGCACATCTATAAGCGATGCAAGCACAAAACTTTCATTCGTATCTCACGCCCACCAACTCTACCAATGGCTAATACCAGAACCACTCAAAAATCCAAATTCTAACATAAAACGCTTACAAATCATCCCCGACGCCCAACTCAACTACTTGCCATTCGGACTACTACTTGATAGTATTCCGCCAGATTCTACTTATCAGAATTTACCTTACCTGTTGAGAAAAAAATCCATCAGTTACGCCTACTCTACCGCATTATTACTTGAAGAAAAAGAAGAGCAAGACATAACAAAATATCTCTACGGAGGTTTCGCACCAAAATACGACGGTGTTGAACATGAAGATTTACAGAATGGACGGGATAGCGTAAAAACACAAGCCAAAAAATTCAAAGGCAAAGCTTTCCTCGCCAACCAAGCGACCAAAAAACAATTCTTGAAGTCTGCCGACCGATTTAAAATCCTCCACCTCTCCATGCACGGCATCTTAGACGATGAAAACCCTTTATATTCAAAACTAATTTTTGCCAACAACGAACCCCTACAGGCTGCCGACCTCTACAACACCCGCCTCAATGCCGATCTCGCTATACTCAGTGCCTGTAACACAGGTACAGGCGAAATCAAAAAAGGTGAAGGCGTCATGAGCCTTTCACGAGCATTTACCTATGCAGGATGTCCCAGTCTGCTGATGAGTCTGTGGAAAGTACCGGATGGTAGTACGGCAGAGATAATGGCAGCTTTCTTGGAAGAACTCGAAAAAGGAAAGACCAAAGACGAAGCCCTCCGAACAGCTCAACTTGACTATCTCGATGAAAAATCTTCCGACTTTCAACACCCTGCTAATTGGGCAGGCTTCGTACCTTCCGGCAATATGGACGCAGTATTCAACCATAATTGCAATTGGATGTGGGCAGTCCTACTCATATTATGTGTGGTATTGTATGTCGGAAGGCGAGCAATTAGATAAACGACATTTGAAAGTAAAATCAATATCTGTGGACAGCCTTTCCTCTAAGAATCGGAGATGTGTAGGCGGACTCTCCTTCAGGAGTTAGAGGTGGGAGTTGGCAATTACAACACCACGACACAACAACACTACGAAACTTCCTTACACTTCTTCTCCACACCCTTCTTGAATTTACACTTCTTTTCCAACACACCATTTTGGTCGTAATATTTCCAGCAACCTTGTTTGTAGCCGTTGCGAATTTTTCCTGTAGTAGTACCTGTACTTGTATTGAAAGTATACTTACCGTCTTGTTGTTTAAATTGATTAATTGCCAACATATCTTCCTGATAGCGCGGAACGGGTGAAGTACCATCTTGTTCGAGTTTCAAGCTGCGTGTGCAAATGCTTGAACTGTACATAGTACCATCATCTTCTGCCCAAATGTACCATAGTTCATCTTCATTAAAAGTCAAGCCACAGGTTGCTGATTCGTATGGTGTTACGATGTCAACGGTAGTCATGCTTGTCGCTACTTTGAGTGGATTGATGATTTTAAATGTAGCGGTACGTTTGTAGGCTTGTTGGTCGGCATTGACGGCAGTGATTTTGCCAATAAAAATTAAGTCGGCATTAAAAAACTCTACATCCGTCATCGGCATAGGCGGACGACAACTACAAGCGAATATTTGAATGGAAAAGACAGAAAGGAGTAAAAAAAGTGTGCAGTATCTCATCGACGAGTTGTTGAGTTGATGAGTTGATGAGTTGTCGAATCTAACGTTTGTTTGCTCAGCAACTCGTCAATTCGACAACTCGACAACTCGTAAAAAAATTATTTTATATCAAAAAGTTCTACATCAAAAACGAGTACAGAATTCGCAGGAATTTTACCCGTAGAACGTGAGCCATAGCATAAAGTCGAAGGAATATAAAACGTTCCTTTTCCGCCGGGTTTGAGTAATGGAACGGCTTCCTGCCAACCTTTCACTACGCCATTTAATGGAAATGTAGCGGTCTTGCCTCTATCTACAGAAGAATCAAACACCGTACCATCCAATAAAGTACCGTGATAATGGACTTCTACCTTGTCGGAAATGGTTGGATTTTTTCCTTTACCTTCTTTTTCAATGGTATAGTAAATGCCTGAATCGGTGCGCTGTGTTTTGCCTTCCAAGCCGATTTTAGACAAGTGATTTTTGATGATGACGTCATCTTTATTGGCTTGTTCGAGAGCAGCAGCTTCAGCTTTTTTAGCAGCTTCTGCCTCTAATCTTGCCCCTTCTTCGGGACTAAATAGTTCAATGTCAAATACCAAAGGTGAATTGGGCGGAATGCTCGCACCCGCACCACGCTCGCCATACGCGAGGGCAGACGGAATGACAAATTTACCTTTACCACCGGGCTTCATCATACCCATTGCTTCTTGCCAACCTTTGATTACACGTCCTAATTGAAACTTGAAGGGCTGTCCTCTATCTACGGATGAGTCAAACACTGTACCATCGAGCAGTGTACCATGATAATGCGCCGTGATGGTTTCGGTAGGAGTCGGGTGTGCGCCTTCTCCCTCTTTTTCCATGATGTAATAAATGCCCGAAGGTGTTTTTGTTGCTTTACTGTATAAGCCGTTGTCTTTTAAAAATGCCTGCATATCAGCATCTTGTGTACCGGGTTTGGCAGCGTCAAATGAAGCACCGCCACCGCAGCCGATAAGTACCAATGTAGCAAGACTAAATGTCAGAAATTGAATTAATTTTTTCATATTTAATTATAATGAGTTGTAGAGTTGATGAGTTGACGAGTTGTTGGCTTGATAATTCGTCAACTCAACAACTCGTCAATTCGTCAACTCATCGGTTATTTTATTTCAAAAAGTTCTACTTCAAAAATGAGGACATCATTCGGCTTAATTTTTCCGCCCGGACGCGGGTTGGGTCCGTAACACAAGCCCGATGGAATGTAGAATGTCCCTTTGCCTCCTTCTTTGAGTAGCGGAATGGCTTCTTGCCAACCCTTGACCACTCTATTCAACGGAAATTGGGTAGGTTTTCCTCTTTGTCCCGAAGAGTCGAATACTGTACCATCCAATAAAGTACCATGATAATGGACTTCTACTATATCAGAGATAGTAGGATTTTTCCCTTCGCCCTCCTTTTCGATAGTATAATAAATGCCTGAATCTGTGCGCTTGGCGGTTTTGTCGATGCCGAGTTTTGCTAAGTGTGCTTTGATGATTGCATCATCTTTTTCGGCTTGTTCGCGGGCTTTGGCTTTGGCTTTTTCTTTGGCTTCTGTCTCCAATCTTTTCGCTTCCTCTTTACTAAATAATTCGATGTCAAATATTAATGGCGTATTAGGTCCAATCATTTTACCTGCGCCACGCTCACCATAGGCAAGGGCAGAAGGAATAATAAATTTGCCTTTACCACCCGGCTTCATCATGCCCATCGCTTCCTGCCAACCTTTGATGACACGCCCCAATTGAAATTTGAAAGGCTGACCACGCTCTACCGAAGAATCGAATACCGTACCATCCAACAACATACCATGATAGTGTGCAGTGATGGTTTCATTCATGGTCGGGTGTTCGCCTTCACCTTCTTTTTCCATGATGTAATAGATGCCCGAATCCGTTTTTGTAGCTTTTTTATGCAATTTATTCTCTTTGAGATAGGCTTGCATATCGGCATCTTCGGTATTGGGTTCGGCAGGAAGATATGAAGTGGAACCACATCCTATTAGGGTGAATAGAATGAGGTGGATGGCGAATAATTGAATTATTTTCATTGAAAAAAATTATGCTTTTAGTTCTACTTTGGCACTCTAAATATTTTTGTGCTTTTTAATTGTCCAAGTGGGTTTTAAACCCTTGTTATTCAACCAGTCAACGGGCTAAAGCCGCGTTGGAAACTTAAAGTGCCAAAGTAGAATTAGGTAATTGAAAATAATTGTACAGTGTTTTATGCTACAAAAGTCTACCATTCCACTTACCCATCCAAAAAAATTTTTTTAATTTTGTAAAAAAAATAATTACTTTTTT
>JAHDEO010000563.1 GCA_020628725.1 Saprospiraceae bacterium | reverse complement strand
GGGCGACAAACGTTTTATGATGCATTTAAAGACAATAACAGTTCTCAAGAGAATTTTGAGAAATATTTGAGCGAAGCATTTAACAAACAAAAAGTTACGACTGATTATCACACCAATACAAATTTATTTTTATTAGCCGAAAACGAAAAAAATGAAGCGGTGGCGTATGCCAAATTACGTTGGGATAAACGCCGAAATGATTTGATGCCAAACTCAAATTATATTGAAGTAGAGCGCATTTATGTCTTAAAAAAATATTGGAACATGGGTATTGGAGGATGGATGATGCATGAGATATTTGACCTATCTCGTATACGCGGATATGAGTGTATATGCCTCGCTGTATATGAGGAGAATGCTGCCGCTATTCGTTTTTACGAACGGCTTGGTTTTCACAATGTTGGAATAGTTATGTTTGAATTAGGGAGCGTTATTGAGCGTGATATATTGATGATGAAAAAGCTGTACTAAAGTAGCACCGTCTGTAGACGGTGATTTATTTTTTGCGTAGCAAAAAATGTGTGCGGTCTACAGACCGCGCTACTTTTTACTTGAGTCGCTTCATTAGTCGATTCGTAATTTGCAGGAAATGCTCTTCCGTAATAATACCCATCAAATCGCCGTTTCTGACGACGAGCAGACAACCGACTTTGTGCTTTTGCATCTTTTCCAAGGCATCCGAAATAGAGGCTTCCGGCTCAATTGTAATCGGTTTGGTAATCATAATATCCTTGACAAGCGTAATGGGTTGGTCGCGCAAACAATCATCCTGACGAGTAAAATGATGCAGCAACATACTCGACGTGACCAAGCCGACCATTTGCCCTTTCTTGGTATCTTCAACTGCAATATAGCGAGTTTTTCGCCAGTTCATCATGTCGGCTACAAGGTCAAGAATGTCGTCTTTTTGAACCGTAATAAGGTCGGTATTCATAAACTCCGAGACGAGGAGTTTATTGGGTAAATATTCGTCTATATCTTCCAAAACCGGTATTTTCCATTCGTGTACGGGGATGCCTTTTTTCTGATTTTTGACCGTTGCGGCGGTGAGTACCGAGAGTGCTTCGTCGGTGTTGGTTTCTTCGGTGAGTTTGGTGAAAGTACGCAATGCCCAGCGTGCGCCTGTGCAATGTCTTTTGGCGCGTTCTTCGATGATGCCCAAGTATTTATCAATGTCTTTGCTATCGACTTTTCTGTGCTTCAAACCTTTACGGGCAATAGGTAACAACTCCTTCAAAATCAAATCAGTAGCAGAGATTTTTTTATCCTTGAACCACGTAAAATTAGAATCAATTCCGGTGCGGGAGGCTTTTACAAAATTATCACTCGCATCAGCAAAACTCATCTGTTTACGGATGTCATCATACTGCAAAGCCAAGCCTGTCATCGCACCCAACCAAAATGCTGCACTCGACATTTCATCGACCACTGTAGGACCCGAAGGCAAGACGCGACATTCGATGCGAAGGTGTGGTTTCATACCTTTCGGCGCACCATAGCAAGGGCGATTCCAACGATATACCGTGCCGTTATGCACTTGGAGCGCTTTGAGTGCAGGCGTTTTGCCTTTTTCAAGCATTTCTATAGCATCTTCTTGTGTATTAGAGCTTAATAAAACACGAAAACGCATAATGTCTTCACGGTAGATTTCTAAAATACTTTCGTGTAACCAGTCTTTTCCAAAGCTCACACGCGGGCTGCGCTCACGCAGGTGGTCTTGCGAAGCGCGGGTGTCCAACGATTGTTGAAATAGCGCAATACGTGTCTCATGCCACAATCTTTTTCCAAATAAAATCGGTGAATTGGCAGAAATAGCAATCACAGGACCTGCGAGAACTTGCGCGATATTATACATCTTCACAAACTCATTAGGATTGACCTGCAAATGCACCTGAAAACTGGTATTGCAAGCCTCCAACATAGGATTATTGTGCTTGATGAGTAATTCGTCGATTCCTGCCAAACGGAGTTCGAAAGGGTCACCTGCACGTTGGGCGTGTATGGCTTCCATCAAAGCTCTGTAACGCGGTATATCGGTGAGATTTTCATAGACCAAATCAAATTTACGAAGCGTAGGCATGATGCCGCAGAGTAGGATTTCAGTGTCATCACAACTCTTGGCAGCCTTGCGAATCCTGCTGAGGCGAGTCTGAATTTCGGCTTCCATTTTACTCAGGCATTTGCCCTTAAATTCTTGCGGCGTGAGGGTGATTTCGACATTAAATTTGCCGAGTTCGGTTTCTGCCCACTCGTATTTTTTGAGCTTTTTGAGAATGGTATCCGCATTAGTTGAGGGTTTCCATTGCTTATTGACTAAGCACATCTCCTGTTCTGCTCCGATGCGTGTGACGCCGGTTTCAAATTTGTCATTATTAAGCATGTATTCCAATGCCTGTACATCGTTGAGCAAATTCCGCATGAATACGCGCATTTGCTTTTCATCACTGACTTTTGATACGTTGAAATCTCCCATATGGTTTGTGTTGTGGTGTTGGAGTGTTGTCGTGTCGTGGTGAAGATAGGGAGTTTTTTCGTAATTTTAAATATGATAAATGTGTATCATTTCGTAAGTTGAAATAGAATGTATTTTTTCTTATAAAACCAAGTGAGTCGATTGGCATTTTCAACCAATAACAAGACCAATTCCTGTGCTAATAATTATTACATATAGAAGTGCTGCTATGGCTAAGTTTTGTGCTGACTTCGGTTTGCGTTTTCTGTATATGAGAGCCAAAAACAAGAAACTAATTGCAGGGAAGTAGATCGCAAGAGAAAAGACGAAAATAATACCTGCTATATTCTCGTCTCCTGAAAGTAGTAGTATCATGACGAAAAAAGTTTTTGTGTGTTAACCGATAAATTTAGACGCCACCCACGATAGCGGCGCATATACCACCACCTATCAGCAAATAAATCGCTGCTATAATAAACAGTGTTTTAGCCAGTTTTCGGTTCTTCTTAAATCTCGCTATACCGATGATAGTCATTATAATTGGCGGACCAAACCAAAGTCCAAAAATGCCATAAACCAAAGCGGCAAGACCGTTTCCATTAGAAAGTAGTAGAATCATAATATGGTGTTTTGATGTCCTGTTTTTATTACATCATACTCATACCAAAGCTTACATTCAATAATTACCCATGTTATTTAATCCATTCAGGGTACTCGCACATATACCCGCACCGATAAGTACGTAAATCACCGCTATAATAAAGAGTGTTTTCGCTAACTTTTTGTTTTCTCTATATCTGGATATACCAAAGATAGTCAGAATGAGCGGTGGACCGAACCAAATTCCAAGGATAAAGAAGACTAAGGCTCCGAGACCATTGAGTAAAATCATAACACCGCAGTTTTTAGTTTTTTGAAATATATTTTATTCTTTATATCATACTGAAACAAACACCACCTCCGATGAGAAAGTAAATCAGTGCCAAGGCATAAAGTATTTTAGCTCTTTCTCGTTTTTCGTCAGGTTGTGCTATACCAATAATTACAATTATCAAAGGTGGAATCAACCAAAGGGCTAAGAAAGAGAATATCAGATTTATATAGCCATATATGTTGAGTGAAATCATAATGCAGTAGTTTTGTAATTTTTTCAAAACCCATTTGAGATTATGCTATTACACACACCTGCTCCAATTAGCAAGTAAATCACAGCTAATATAAAACGTATTAAAGCCGCTTTTCGATTTTTCTTGAGGTCGAATATGCCGAAAACGATTAAGAGAAACGGTGGAACAAACCAGCAGAAAAAGAGCAAAGCCATTAATATCATAACACAGCCATTTTTTGCAATTCCTTCAAATATTCCTTCTTATCATCCCGATAAAAAAGGTTCATCGTTTCAAAGGGAATGATTTTATTATCCTTATCAACGATATGCACACAAGATTTTTTAATAGCACGCACATCAAAATTATACGCATCCATAAATTGCATAATGATAATTCGAAATAAATTATCGTAAGTCAATTCAGGCGCATCAATCTGCGGAAGGCAGCACAGGAGCGAGTGGAGGTTTTCGCTTGCTTTATCCACCGAATTTCCGGTACTAAATAAGTCGGTTAATTTTCCATGCAAATGCTCGTCTTGCTCATATACAATCGTGTT
>JAHDEO010000045.1 GCA_020628725.1 Saprospiraceae bacterium | reverse complement strand
ATGAGCCGATTTTCCGTGCCTATTCTATGGCGAATCACCCTGCGGAGGGCAACATCGTCATGTTGAATATTCGTGTGGCTACGCCGCCGTGGGATAGAGCAGCTAATGCATGGATGAAGGTGAATCCGGGTATTTGTTCGTCCTATGTATTCGGTGCGAAACCGGGTGATAAGGTGACGGTTTCCGGTCCTTATGGTGAATTTTTCATCAAGCCAACGAAGAAGGAAATGGTGTATATCGGTGGTGGTGCAGGTATGGCTCCGTTGCGTTCTCACTTATTCCACTTATTCCACACATTGAAAACGACTGACCGTAAAGTCAGCTATTGGTATGGTGGACGTACAAAGCGTGAGTTGTTCTACATCGACGATTTCAGACAAATTGAAAAGGAATTTCCTAATTTCAAATTCTATGTATCGCTCGATAATCCGCTACCGGAAGATAATTGGAAAGAGAAAAAAGACATTCACGATGAGGAAGGTGATGGTTTTGTGGGCTACATCATGAGTGTTGCTCATAAGGAATACTTAGCCAATCACCCAGAGCCGGAAGAAGTGGAATACTACTTCTGTGGTCCACCTGCGATGAACGCTTCCGTCATCAAAACACTCGATGAACTCGGTGTGCCGGAGGAAAATATTGCCTTTGATGATTTTGGTGGGTAATCTTCACTGAAATTTTAGAGATATTCAAAGCTCACTCCTTTTGGAGTGGGCTTTTTTTGTACATTTACGATTCATCAATCAAAATTCAAGACAAATGACAAGACACCTACTTCCGTTCATCCTCGCCTTATGCGCCTACTCCTGCGCCACCATACCTGCGGACACCCACAAGGAAGTCCTTAAAATCCCCACCGGATACGGACCGGAAGATTTGATACTCGACCAGTCAACAGGCACAACACGCATCCTTGTCTCCTGCGATGGCAGACGTAAAAGCGAACTCGCCGAATACGGCGACATCTACGCCCTTAATCCCAATACGAATGATGCAAAAGTACTCCCACGCACCAACGAACCAAAGGGTTTGGTCTTTCATCCGCATGGTATTGACTTGGAGCAAGAAGGGAAAGAGACTTACTTATACGTCATCAGTCACGATAGGACGAATAAGCGGGAATTTGTACATAAATACTTGGTTTTGAAGGATGAATTGAGGTTTGAAGCGAGTTTTGAAGACCCGCTTTTTGTATCGCCCAATGCCTTGACAGCAAATCCTGATGGGAGTTTTTTCGTATCAAATGATGCAGGAAAAGCAGGTAAAAACGGTCCGCCCTTATCGGAAATGATATTTAAACTGAAGAGGGCAAAAGTCGTGTATTGTGATGGCAAAAAAGACAGATACAGCACCTCCGTTGCTACCGATGGACTCGGCATGGGCAATGGCATCGGCATCCAAAACGACAAAGCATACGTCGCCACTACGGGCGAAGGCGTCTTGTATCAATACAACGTGGAGGATAATCAACTAACCAGCCCCTCTCCTATCGCCAAATTGAAATCACAGGATAATATTCGCTTTGATGAAGGCGATATTCTGTTGGCGGCACATTGAGGTCGGCTGCATTTGTTCGGCATTTACAAAAATCAAAAAACCTGTCTCCTTCGGTCATCTATCGCATCAATCCAACAGATAAATCCACAAAAGTCATTTATGCGAATAAAGGTGAACAAATAAGCGCAGCATCAGGCGCAGTCATTCACGATGGATATTTGTATATCGGACAGGTATTCGACCCGTTTGTATTGAAAGTTCGGGTGAAAAATGAGTGAATATGTCACCCCAAAAACACTTCAAAATACCCGCATCAAAAACATTCATTCATTCAAAATTCACTCATTCACTCATTGAAGATATACCTCATACACAAATCAATCGTCGCCTCAACTCCTTGTTTATGCGTACGTTCCATGCCATGCGAAGCCGATACGCCCGGACCAACCACCGCCACCCGAAAATCGCGCCCCGCACGCAAGGCAGCCGAACCATCTGATCGATAAAATGGATACACATCCTGTACAAAAGGAATATTATTTTTCTGAGCTAACTCAACCAGCGTTTTTCTAAATTGATAATCGTAAGGACCGGAAGCATCTTTCGCGCAGATAGAACAAGCCGTTTCACGACCTTGATGGTCTTCGCCGACTACACCCATATCAATCACGAGCAGTTCTTCTATAGAGTCCGAATGTCCACTCGAACCACCATGTCCAACTTCTTCGTAATTGGTGAAATACAACTCCACAGGTACTTCGCGCCCTGCTTCTTTCAGCCTTCGTGCGATTTCAAACATCACAAAACAGCCCGCCTTATTATCCATAAAACGCGACTTGATAAACCCCGAAGGTAACTCCTGATAATACGTTTCAAAACAAATAAAATCGCCATTTTGAATGCCAAGTGCAGCTACGTCCTCCCGACTTTCGACAAGTTCATCAATCCGAATATGCATATTGTAGAGCGTCCGTTGAGCAGTACGTTCATTTCGATTGGTGTGTACGGAAGGGTTATCAAGCAAGAGCGTTCCCGTGTATACGTGGTCGTCCAGCGTGTAAATGCGACAATGCCCGCCCTCATAACTATTCAACGAAGGTCCACCCACTTTTGAAAGGCGAATCAAACCCTCTTTAGTTACAGATGAAACAATCCCACCAAGCGTATCTACATGTGAAGTGACACTCAATTTCGGCGATGCGCCAAGCGCACATTTAACAGCACGTTTATTTGTAAATTGCGGTGAATATCCCAACCGCGTCAGGTAATCGAAGATGTATTGACAAGCTTTATCCGTAAATCCCGAAGGCGAATCTATCGCCACCAACTCCCTTAAAGGGCTATAATCCAACATTTTAAGTTTAAGTTTAAGATGAAGTTTAAGACTAAATTTGAGTTGATTCTATTTAATTGATTTTTAGTTTTTCACCAAAATCAATTTTAAACTTAAACTTAGTCTTAAACTTAAACTTCACTATTTACAACTACATTTATAATCATTATCCAAGTCAATCACGGTGACCAACTTGACATTTCTATCACAATCGGCGATGACCGCGCGAACGGTTTGCCCATCTCTTGATTCTCCCTCAATGGCATATTTTGGGCAAGGAGAGGCATTTGGTTGACTCTTACGTTGATTGATGCGTCCGTGTGTGAGGATTTCATTCACCTCAAAAGCATCTATCTGACGGCAGCCCATTCTACATCGGGCGTGTTTAGTCAGTATCAACTTTTTCCCATTATATCGCACTTCACTTACATCGTAATAATCCGACATTTTAGGCGGCATTACGTTGCTTTGTCTTTCATTATAATTATTATTTGAAGGCGCATCTAATTCCACATAGAAAAAACTACCAATCGCCAATACCACCAAGGCAATGAAACCAAGAATACTCGAACTACTAAATAAACTGTGAGACTTTTTAGACATAATAATACTGTTTTAAATCTGACCATCAGACTTCTGACAATGAAAATGGTCTGACTTCTGAAGCCATTGCAAATCTAATATAAAACCTCCAAAACACTTGCCAAATCAAGGATTCATCTTCAATAAGTTGATTAATAAAGAGATGTTTGATATTTTTACCTTTATAAATGTGAATTTTTGAGTTCATTAATTGAATCAAAAGTCGCAAAATCGAAAACAAAACATTACGAAAAATGAGATATACAAGACACCTACTCATGGCGGTCATACTATTTTTTATATTTATAAATACTAATATAACAATAGCATCAACGAATATTTTTCAACAAGGCTGCATCAAAGGCAACTGTGAAAACGGCTACGGCATTTATGTCTATCCTAATGGCGATATTTATGATGGCGAATGGCTCAGTAACCAACGCCACGGAAAAGGCACCATCACTTATGAGGGCAACGCAAGTTTGCGCGGCGACATTTATGATGGCGAATGGCAAAATAATAATCGGCATGGTTGGGGCATCTATTCATGGTCAAATGGCAATATCTACGAGGGCGAATGGCAGAATAACAACAGACACGGAAAAGGCAAACTCTACAAAGCCAATGGCGAATGGTATGATGGTCAATGGCGTGCCAACATCAAAGAAGGTAAGGGTACTTACAAATTCAATAAAAACCCCAAATGGGAAGAACACACCTACAGCGGACAATGGGAAAATAACAAGCCCTGCTGTTCCGGCGAATACAAATACATGGATGGTACTGCATTCGTAAAAGATAAAAAAGCAGGTGGTACAGGTTGCAAAATGGGCGATTGTCAGAATGGTTATGGTGAATATCATTACGCTCAAAATCGTCGCTATGAGGGTGAGTGGCGCAATGGAAAATTTGACGGCGAAGGTACATTTCACTACGAAACAGGCGAAAAATACATCGGCACATGGCTCGCCAACAAACGCGATGGCGAAGGACAATTTTACGACAAAAAAGGCGACCTTGTGTATGATGGCAACTGGAGGGATGATGTGCAATACGGTTACGGCATCTACCATTATCAAAACGGCACACGCTATGCCGGACAATGGAAAAATGGCGAACGCGAAGGCAAAGGACGCTTCACGATTCCCGGAACGGGTTACTACGAAGGCGAATTTTCATTAGATCGTTTCAATGGTCAAGGTGCATTCTATTACTCCGACAGGTCAAGATACGAAGGCGAATGGAAAGACAACCGCAAACACGGCGAAGGCATCGAGTATGACCCCGATGGCGAAATATATCGCCAAGGCAAGTGGTTCAACGGAGAGTTTGTAGAATGAATAAAGTAAGCACCAAATCTCAAGGTTTTTCATTTTTGGAATTTGGATTTTGGTGCTTGGAATTTGGAATTTATGACTGTTTGGAAGGATGAGTACATAATGCACACCTTTATGTGTGATGCAGAACGCAAGGCTCGGTTGACCGCGATTTGTCATTGTATGCAAGAATCGGCGGGACATCACGCGAAGGCGTTTCGGTTGGGTTATGAAGGTATGCAAGCTAATGGTCAGGCATGGGTACTCAATCGTATGCGGGTGCAAATCAACGATTATCCTGATTGGAAAAGCACTTTGTATGTCGAAACTTGGGTACAAATGATGCGCGGACCATTTTCCCAACGTTATTTTTTATTGAAGAATGAAAAAGGTGAAACAATTGGTTCGGCAAATACTTTCTGGGTCGTCATAGATGCCGTCACACACAAACCGCAACGCCTCAAAAGTAAAGTCGAAATTCCTGTCATTGACCAAGTCCCACCTTGTGGTGCAGCCGATAAAATTACTTCGGCTGAAAACCTACAAAAAATTGATAATCATAAAGTTAGACAAAGCGACCTCGACCTGCTTCATCACGTCAATAATGTCAAATATCTCGAATGGATGTTGGATACTCAATCCGACATTAAAGCTACACGTCCACGTCAAGTTGATATTAATTTCGTAGGTGAAGCTCGATTGAATGATGTAGTTGATATTTTTAATGAACAACAATTTTATCAGTTAAAATGTGGTGAAAAGGAAATTTGTAAGGCGGTATTTTCTATGTAAATTGATGTAGAGAAAATTCATGAATTTTCTCTACATCAATGACCACCAAAACGTCTACATTTCCTATTTTCGCCCCATGAAATACAAACTACTTCCCCCCTTACTTTTCCTTTTAATTTCAATTCAAATTAACGCTCAAAACATCCTTGCAGGTCCCGTCGTCGGTGCAGTTACGCCAAATTCAGTCACGATGATGGTGCAACTCCAACAAGCCGATTCGCTCACTATCCGCCTCTCCCCTACCCACGATTTTCAAGTACATACCGAATCACGCAGTCATGGCTTTTTAGCCATTTTTCTGAGCGAATTAAAACCTTACACACACTACGAATACACACTCACCGTAGGCGAAGAAATTACAAAGGGCAGTTTCCGAACCTTTCCAAAGGAAGGACAACGCGGCAGTTACACCTTCGTAGCGGGTTCTTGTCAAGAAACCGAAAACATGAAGGTATTTGACGTCATCCCAAAACACGACCCCATGTTTATGATGCACACGGGCGACTATGCTTATCCTGACGTGCGTATTGGGCGCGATTATGCGGCAGATTACGACAAAGTCGCGCTATCATACACTCAAAAATACAATGAAAAACAGATGGATGACATGCTTCGCCACATCCCGATTGACTATGTTTTCGACGACCATGACCATATCAATAACGGTAGTGGGCGTTATTGCTCCAATGATTACGACTTTGAACGGAGAGGCTTCGCACGAACCCAAAATTACATGCTTGCCGACACCTTTCCCTACGAATGGCACGCCAATGTAGTACGCGGTTATGCTGAGTTTTTCCCGCACTACGCACTGCCCGATACGAGCGAGGCGATTCACCATTCCTTCAAAATGGGCAATGCCGAGTTTTTCGTTTTGGATAGAAGTTCCTCACGGCGTGACCCGATGGAGGTTGTATTTGAACGTAACAAACGCGGCAAATATCGCTTTCGCCCTAAACCCGAACACCACCTTTTTGGCAAAAAACAAATGGATTGGCTCAAAGAAGGTTTGAAAAATTCGACGGCAGATTGGAAATTCATCATTAGCGGTGTGCCGCTGAATCGCAGTGTTCGCAAACTCATCAAGGCAGGAGTGCGAATGCAGAACTTCTCCACCAAAGGCTTTGGAGGCTTCCATATGGCGTCCGGTTATGCCAATTACTGGGCGGCATATCCCCATGAAATGGATGATTTTTATGATTTTCTCGAAAAAGAAAATATCCAAGATGTTATTGTCATTAGCGGCGATACGCACCATAATGTGATGGATGATGGTAAAAACGCAGGATTGCCCGAACTCAATGCCAGCGGCTTGAGCGTAGAACACACCAAACTCGCACGTTACATGCAAATCATAGGTCGCGCTTCATTTCAATTTAATTACAAAAAAGGCGTCTGGAATAAAGGCGGCAACGGACTCGGCAATCGTAATTACAAAAATGGTTTTGGCAAAATTCAAATTGAAGGGAATAATTACGTGGAATTGAGTATTGTAGACGAAGATAATGAGGTCGTCAGTTCGTTTCAGGTGAAACATTCCTCAAAAAAATAATTCGCCCCACGTAGCG
Source organism: Saprospiraceae bacterium (assembly GCA_020628725.1). GTDB lineage: Bacteria > Bacteroidota > Bacteroidia > Chitinophagales > Saprospiraceae > JAHDEO01. Next base: position 17,785 of record JAHDEO010000045.1, on the reverse strand, counting down.
GCAGCTAAAGCTTCCGCTACGTATTATTTATACAATTTTATCAAATGAAAAATACGCTTCTATTCCTTTGCATTTTTATCTTTACAAACGTGCAAGCGCAAGACAGTACAAAAATTGCAATTATCGGTTGTCACAAACAAAACAATCCTGCGCCTGCTTTGGAATACATCGCCAATATCATGCAGCCGGATTATTGTATTTGGGTGGGTGATAATGTGTATGCAGACACACGCAATGATGCACAACACATTCAACTTCAATTAGATAAATTGGCTGCCAAGCCCGGTTTTGATGAATTGCGGAGTAATTCAACTTTCATGGTGACTTGGGATGACCATGATTTCGGGCTAAATAATGAAGGGAAAAATTATCCTTTGAAAGAAGAAAGCAAGCAGATCCACCGTACATTTTGGCAATTGGAAGATGAAATTCCTGCCGACCACGACGGCGTGTATTATGCCAAATTAGAAAAGCAAGCCAATGGTAAAATTATCCAGTTTATCATGCTCGATGGGCGATATAATCGCGACGATGAAGGCAAAAAAGCTGACGCGCTCGGTGAAAAACAATGGGCTTGGCTGAAAGCTGAACTACAGAAAGAAGCGGACATTCGACTGATAGTTTCGGGTTATCAAGTCTTATTGGATTGTCCGACACGTTGGGAGGCTTGGGATAAACTCGGCAAGTCACGCAAGCGATTATTTGACCTTGTCAAAGCAATCGAGGCGAAGGGTGTTGTTTTTATTACAGGCGACCAGCATTATATCGAAATTCTGAAAAAGAATAAAGCACTTGGTTATGATGCTTATGAAATTATGGCTTCGGGCATCAATCAAACTGAGCGTCCAAGTAGAGATAATAATCGCATTGTCGGACCGGATTTGACCAAGCATTCTGCGCCACAAATCACCATTCATTGGGAAGGTAAAGGCGAGCATCCGCCACATATTCATTTCACCAACACCGCAGTGAAAACAGGACAGCAAACATCTGACTACCGTATTTTTATGTCGGATATTGGTTTGTGAAAACGAACTAAAATCTTTTGAGAATTGTATTTACCCAGTACATTTTTTCAATTAAACAAACAGAAAAATATGCAGTATCTATTGATGGACATCAAAGCTGATATGGTGTCAGCTTGGCAAGATTTCTTCGGGGAGGAAGATAACGTAACCATTTTGGAAGGCGACATCACAAATACCACCTGCGATGCCCTTGTAAGTCCTGCAAATTCATTTGGTTTTATGGATGGCGGTGTGGATTATGCGATTTCAATACGCTTGGGTTGGGATTTGCAAATGGAATTGCAAAAGAAAATTAAGGAACTTCCCGAAGGCGAATTGCTTGTAGGACGAGCAATGGTCATTGAAACAGGAGATGAGTTGATTCCGTATTTGATTTCGGCACCAACGATGAGAGTACCGACAAATTTTAATATTGCTACTTCTATCCATGCATATTTGGCGATGAAAGCGACTTTAATAGCTGCTAAAAATCATCCAAAAATCGAATCTATTGCTATCCCCGGATTTTGTACAGGTGTGGGACGAATGAACCCTATTATAGCTGCAAGGCAGATGTATCAGGCGTTCAAAGAAATCGAAAAGTCAGAACGAATGGACTTTCCTGATTTCGCAGCAGCACAAAAATATCATTGGAATATCAATCCGCAAGGGATGATTTTTGAGTAATCACAGACAAGAGGTCAGAACATTTCATCGTTAGAACTCAGACCGCTTCGCCATCAGAGAATGCATCATCTGACTTCTGACAATACCGATAGCTATACGGTATGTTCTGACTTCTGACTTCTTACAAAATATGAATCACCAACGAGTAGACTTAGCCTTAGATGAAAATCACAATATTGCACTTTGGAAAGTGAGTGATAAGAAGAGCGACGAACGCCATGTTTTCTTATCACACGGCACATTTTCCAATCGAAAAGTGTGTATGGGTATAGCGGAGCATTTGGTAAAAAATGGCTTTACTTGCTGGATATTGGAATGGCGAAGTCATGGCGAAAGTGACTCGTACAAAGGTAAATTTAACTTTGAAACGGTAGCGAAGGAGGAATTTTTAGTGGGTTTTAATTATTTATTTAACGACTTAAAAATCAAGTCAATAGATGTAGTGACCCACAGTGGCGGTGGCTTGTGTTTGACCATGTTTCTCATCAATAATCCTAATTATATTTCTAAGATAAATAGTGCGACATTCTTTGCTGCACAAGCTACGGGTGCGGCAGTTGGCGCGAAAAATTATTGGCAAATTGCACTTGGTCGATACGTTTCGTGGTTGGTAGGATATGTACCCGCGAGTTTGGTGGGTAGTCCGCATAATGAAAGCCATTATTTCATGCGAATATGGTATGATTGGTCATTAAGTAGGGAATTTCGTGGTGAAGATGGCTTTCATTACACCCCGAAAATGCCTATGATTGACTTTCCGATTTTAGCGATAAACGGAGCTGGTGACAAGAATATCGCCCCGCGTCAAGGTTGCAAAGATTTTTTAGATGCATTTGAAAACCCCAAGAATAAATTTCTTTTTTGCTCAATTGCAGGTGGTTACAAAGAAGACTACAACCATAGTCGCATCATACACTCCCGCAATGCGCAAGCAGAAATTTATCCGAAGGTATTGGATTGGATTAATGGATGGCGCGGAGGATTCTGATAAATTTGGTTTTGATATTATCGTTTCTTGACAATTTTAGTGAAATTTGCTTTCGCGCACCCTTTAATTCCCTAAAGAGACAACCCTTCATATAACATTTTTGTGGGATGGCGTCCTTTAGGATTGAGGTGGCGGGCGGACAAAAATGCGACTACCGCCAAAATTATCAAGAAACCAATATTATCTACTCGTCACCTAAATCAATCTGCCTTCCATGCGATAGTAGTCGTTATCGAACCGTTCCAAGTCGGACAATTACCATCACCGCCTCCTGCAATACCGCCACTTGGTGCACATATGTAATCGCAGTTTTCGTCATATAAAATTTTGAATGCGTGAACTTTGAATGTAGCGTTTTTTGCAATATAAAATAATCGTCCGACGAATATGGGGCTATATCACTCCAATCCGCTTCAACTCAAAAAAGCACCGCGCCGCAGCCTCCGCATCCGCAAAAGCATCGTGGGCATCGCCAAATTCTTCGCCGAAGAGTTTGACATGTAGTTCGGTAAGCGTGGGCCACTTGTAGCCGTAGCGATTGGGAATGGCAACGTAATCGGTGGAGAGCAATTTGGTACAAAGACGTTCTTTGTCAAAGACTTGGTGGTCGATAGATTTACGGATGAGTTCTGCGCCGATGATTTTTTCGTCGAAGCTCATGTTGTGAGCGATGAGGGCGTCGGCTTTGGCAACATCATTGGCAAAGAGTTGGAGGATTTCGGTTAAGTCCTCCCCTTCTGCCATCGCGCGTTCGGTAGTGATGCCGTGTACTCTTGCTGCGCCGTTCGGTATGCGATAGCCTTCGGGTTTGATGATGTGGGTGTGTTTGTTGATAAGGTTGCCATCGGCATCGTGATTGAGCCAAGCAACTTGAACCATGCGGGGCCAGTTATTTACCTCAGTAACGGGTGCACGCCAATTGGAAGGTAAGCCGGTGGTTTCAGTGTCGAAAGTTAGATACATTGTTTAAGTTCAAGTCCAAGAATCAAGTACAAGTTCAATATTTATCACAAAAGCGGTGGATTTATTGATTTTGAAAAAAATATTCGTTCCATATCCGCAGGGTTGAAACCCTGCGCTTTTGTGATGTATGTGTTAGTTTCGCAAAAGCGGTGGGTTTTAACCCGCCGCGAATCAATGGAACGATTTATTTATAAAAATCAATAAATCCACCGCTTTTGTGATACGATAGAATTCCAAATATACAATTACTTTTGACTTCAACCAAATTCATTTGGGCTACGGTTTTTTATCTTTGACCAATACCGCTTTTGCTTTATCCGATTTTTTGACTTGATTGAAAAAATCAAACATATCTTGATACCTGTCCGGTGGCAAATTGTAGGCATTCACTTCATATACACGATTGTAAATGAGTTGATTGGCGGATATTTCGCAAGTCATTTTGTAGCTACCGAAATCGCTTTGGATGTCGGTGCTTTCCGGTAGGCTTTCAGCGATGTAGCCTGCGGGAAGGTCGATGATGACTTGGTCCTTTTGGGTATAAGCATTGTAACGAACGATGTTTTGTTCGCGTTTTTCTTCTCTGTCGGGCACAAAGCGGCTTTGGTGAATAACGTTAGGATTGATAAAGATGCGACTGCCCTGCACGGTAGCTAATTTGCGGACAGAGAGGTCGTAATTAAATTCGCATTTTGGCTTATTATCCGCTAATTTTATTTCATAACTATCAATGGTAAATCTTGGTAATTCCTCCAATGCTTCTTGCAATTCTTCTTTTTGTTTTTCCTCTGAAAGGGTGTTTTTATTATATCTCAATTCGCGTTGCAGTGCGCCTGTTTTGGTACTGCGAACTTGAATGGTTGCAGCACCGTCATCTCTTAATTTTACGTTGATTTTAGCATCTCCTACATTGTTTTCCGAAGTGGTGTAAGGCGTATCAGCGAGCCTACCACCTTCGGGGGTGATGAGTAATGCTTTGCGATTTTCATTGCTGTATCCTATGTAGCCGGGCGTGTTGAAGGTAGAAGTACATTCGAGCCACGTAGGTTCATCTCCCGGCACATAAAGTATCATATGATTGAAGGCATTGACGGCAAAATTTTCATCAATTTTCAATGGTTTGTTTTTATTATAAATCAAGGCAGGGTAAGTTTCAATATCTGCCGCATCCAACATAGCTTTCATATAATAACTCAATGCTTTGCAATCGCCGTATTTGTTTTTTTCGACATATTCAGTATCAAAAGATTGCCAACCGCCAATGCCCAATTGTACGCTCACATAACGATTATTTTTTTGTAAATAATTGTATAAAGCGGCGATTTTCTCTTCGTCAGTCGTGAGGTCTTTGGTGAGGGATTGAACGATTTGGTGCGTTTTCTCGCTTGGAATGCCACGTCCTTTGTTGATGTCGTAGATGAACTTGCCGAAAGATGCCCAAGTAGACATATCGCCACTGTGACCATCCATTGAAAATGCTGTAGGCGCGATTTTTATTACGGGAAATATATCGCGTTGGTTGGAGGTGTAATATTCTTCCCGCATTGGTGGCAGGTTTTTTATCTGCCAATGATATATCGTATTTTCGCCCTCGGTGGTTTGCTCCAATTTGGGGTCAAAATTTTGTACCTGATAGCGAATATCGGCATCTTTGGGAGCTGTGATTCGATAAGAACCTTGTTGTACTGCTATACCATAATCGGATTGCGGATACCAAACAGGGTGCGACATGATACCATTTCTATTGATTTCATATTCAAATTCAACAGTATATGGATATTGAGCGTGGTTGACTTCAAGGTATTTTACACGGTCATCTTCATAAATCGAAAAGCTGGAAATCGCGCTGTAATCCTTGATTTCTTTTTTGCTGATTTTGCGAATGAGTTTGCCTTTAGCATCATACAGTTTGGCAGTGATGCTTTCGACTTTATTGAATTTGTCGTATGGCACGACCAATTTATTGAGGTCGGATTCATCATTGAATATAGTTACCGCCCTGCGCTCATAACGACGAGCTTTTGCAGGCGACTTAATGGTATAATCAATCGTATGATTTCTGACAACGGCATTGGACTTGAGCAATTCCGCCGGCATATTGGCAATTGAGTATTCGTTTTGTGCGTTGGCGTTATTTGTTATTAGAAAAATAAGAATTATGGCAGTCCATAGTCGATAGTCCATAGTTAATAGTTGTTTAGTTCATAGTTCATAGTGCATAGTTCATAGTGCATAGTTCATAGTGCATAGTTCATAGTTCATAGTGCATAGACCAACATGAATTAAACTGCGAACTATGAACTATGAACTATTTATTTCTTTTTCAAAATAATTTGTTCGGCTTCTTTTTCAAAAATCAAATCGAACAATTCTTTGAGTGCTTCATATTCTTCAGGAAAGAAAATGGGCTTTTTGAGCGTTTCTTCGCTACGTAGTTGGAGGATATTGTTTTTTTGTTCTATCATATAAAAATAAGAACCACTGCCATCAGGCAAAGTCATTTTGATATTTTCGGGCAATTCTGCCACTTCATATCCTTCGGGTATTGTGAGATTTAGAATGTATTTATCCATGTAAGGAGCTGCAATATCTACGGGATATGCCCGTTTTTCGAGTGTAAAAATACGCTCTTCAGTTTGCTCCATTAAGAAGGGATTGATGTATATATTGTCGGCAGAAGTTGTGACAGCATCCTCTACTTTGAGTTTGACGACTTCGGCAAAACGCTCCGGTTTTTTGGTATTAAATTCGACAGATTCTACTTCAAAATCATATAAATCGCCCAGACGTTCTTCTATGTAATCTTCTTCGTCATTTGTTCTTCGCTGGTAGCGTTTGCCCCATGCGCTGTAACCTGTGTACACACCCGTCAACTCGGCGAGAGGTTCGTCTTCTCCCACTTGAAGATTGATATTGACTATCTCGGTGGATTTGTTGGGTATTAGGTCTATCCAAGTAGGTATTTTTTGTTTGGTGCGTTCAAGTAGTAAGCCTTGCAAATTGAGGGACTGGGGATGTAACATACCAAAAGTGAGGTCTTTGTCAATGGCATCGAGCAGGTATTCTTTTCCGTCAATTCTGGCTAAAATCACCACATGATTAAATTGAGCAACAATGGGATATAGCTTTTGAATTCTACCGTGTGAACGCGTAGATATGCGTACTGGATGCGCCTCTATACCCGAATCGAGTAGGGAAGCAAGGAGGCTTAGGTTGATTTCGGCACTATTGCCTGCGCTTTTTTCGTAGGCAATATTGAGTTTTTTCTCCTGAGCGTAATCGCTAAATCTTTCATTCCATGTGTAGTTGTTTTTGATAAAATTGTATATCGCAACGGCTCTCTCTTTGTCATCCTTAATAGAGGTAGCAAGTTCTACATCTTGAAGTATCTTTTTGTTATTGCCTTTATTTTTGACTTGTTTTCCGCCTGAATCTGCATCCCACCATGTATCTATGAGGTCGGGCCAATCTTTCCAATATCTGTTTATGATTCCGTTGGGTTGTGTCAATTTTGCTGCTTGAAGCTGAATGTTATTGAGGTAATCCGTCATTGTTGTGATGTATGTTTCTTCCTCTAAGCCTTGCATATCTTCCATCACAAAGCGGTAAATCCTGCCTTCATCATTTCCTATAGAAATTCTTTTATCTTCTTTGATGTCAAATGGTCTGTCGGTATTGGTAATCATGACGTATTCAATGTACAGTGGCACGCTAAATCGACACTCACTCCTACGTACAGGAATGTCGTCTTGAAAATACCATGTATCGAGTATACCCGCGTAAGGTGATTCGAGGGTATAACGATATTCAATAACAGACCCTACTTGTACATTCGGAAAGGTGAATCGTTTGCGGCTATACGTCTTAGTAACTTCTTCGTCAAAGACATCTTTTTTGCTGACTTTGGTGGTTTCTCCTTGATTGATGGTCTGTGCCTGCAAACCTGTAAGCCGTTCTTTTTTGCCGTAAGGAATGGTAATATCGGCTCTATCAACGCCTTCTTGGGTGAGAATTTTCATACGAATGTGAACTTCATAGCTCACTGCATATTCTTGACGCATATTGACATATACCATTTCGTAAGCACCCAATACGACGGCGTCAGCGTCAGGGTCGGCTTCATAGGTGGTCATGTTAAGGTCTTCTGCGGGTACTTTTCCCCATTTCATGGGTACGGGCTGTGCATTTGATGTGATAAAAAGACCAAGAAATAGTAATGTCATCAGGGTTGATCGTTGATTGGTAAACGGGAGTTGCATAGTAAAACTGTGTTGTGTGGAATTCAAGTTGCGGACGATTATGAAGTTATAGGTTTCGTTGATTCTACAATTTGAATTTGGTTAAAAAATGTATTAATGAGTTAATGTCTTCGCCAAATTATGAATGAACCTAAATTTTGCCTTGTATTGGTAATCAATTACTTGCAAAATAAAAAATTATTATTATTCAAAATTTTTCATTCAAAATTCAAAATTGGCGAACACATTAATGAGTGAGTGCAGAAGTAAAATCCGATATTTTTTTCAGTATCAACGTAAAGGTAATAAAAAAAATTTTGGGCGTGCGTTCAAAATTCGATAAGTGATGGTGCTTATTCGATAAACCTTTAATTTTCTCTTATTGGAGCGTTAAGAGAAGGTGACTTGGTACAGAAAGGTGTTAATTGATACTTGTCGATATCGTTTTGGTAGAGCGATTGTCATGACCTGCCGGACTCCATTTTTCCCTTCCGAAAAAGAAGCTTGGCTGCTTCACTTCTCGTCTGACACTTGGATGTGTCCGACGAGTTGGTGGGCTGCTTCCCCCTGAACTCGTCGGACGTTTTTGAAACGTCAGACGAGACTACGTATGCCATTAATTGACATAATTTATGTTAGATCCCATTCCCAGAATCCTGCTTTTTCCATCATATCATCAACATAAGCATCATACGCATAATCCATATATTTATCAATATTATCTTCAATTTCTTTTGCAAGGTTCAGTGCCTTTGCAATATTTCTTTCATAATACATTTTACATTGATCGAGATAGGGTTGTAAGTCTGGATCGATAATTTCTTTTTCTTGTTTGCTTTTTGAAAAATCTTTGTGATTGTATGAAACGAATATTGAAGACTTCCAACCATCATCTTTATTTTCTTTGATATATTCGACAGCACTAAAGAATATTAAAGCATCAGCTGTACCATTTTTTGTGCGGAACGGTGCTTTTTTTTCAACCCCGTGAGTAATAACTAAGTCCTTTACTCTCGAAGTTATAGGAGCTATAATTGAATTAGATTTAATTATTGTGTCTATCTTTTCAATCCTTTCATTAGCTACTTTTAATCTTTCTTTTTCTTGATTTTTATATTTATTTAAAATATTTGTAAAAATTTCTTTTTCAGCACCTTTTAGAAATTCTGAAATTTTATACGCATTTTTCGATTGTTCATAAATATCCCTTTTTACTTCTTCTCTCGTTTGAGTGATACCATTTTCCCATTCTTTAATTACAAAATCACATGTAATTATTTTATATTCATTAGTGTCTATTTTTTTTATGATTTCATTGAGTACCTTGGGATGCTCGCCTTTTGCAAGATATATCCAATAATTTGTATCAATAACTAAATATATTGGTGGTCTATCAAAATTATATTCCATAAATAAATATTTAAATAAAATACGTCACCGCAAGTAGGCGGAGTATCGTTCAAAATCAACCCAAAAACGGTTTAACTTCACTACGATGATTATTATTTTGCCCCTTGAATGCAAGCAGCGGAATTAACATATTAAAACTGAAAAGGAGAACGTTATGTGGAATTCAAATAGCTTAGCGATAATCATTAATTAGTAGTTTCTTCCGCAGATTTATCAGAATTTGGCTGATTTACCATACTCCAAATTATCAAAATAGCCAAAGGAAAAATGGTATAAACAAGAAACTCTCTAATATCATAATCTTCAGCTGTACAGTCAGGAAAAAAACATGAATTACGTTTATCAGGTAGTATACTGTCAGCAAATATCAATAATATTCCTAAATGTATAAGTATCCAAGCCAAATACCACCCCATAGCTTTTCTCAAAAATTGATAGGCTCCACTTTGTTTCTGTTCATCAATAGCTTGTCTAACAATTTCATTTTCAGTGATTTTATCAGCTATTTTTTCTTTGACAGAAGATTTACCTTCATTTTGTGGGTGTCCGCAGTGTGAGCAAAATTTAGAGTTATTAGGAATTTGTTTTCCGCATTCTATACAATACATATATGGTTTTTTAAGTCTATATCAATTATTCTATTTGATTATGTTTAGTGAAATTTGAGTAAATTAATAAAGCAAATCCTTCGGAAGCTACTAATAATCATAAAAATACATCATATATTTCAATTTATCAAAACAATCACGATATTTAATTGATAGATAAGTAAACACACTCAATTCAAACTCCGAAAATCAACCGGCACCACCCTCGACACCCCTTGCTCTGCCATAGTCACGCCATAAATAATATCCACAGCCGACATCGTCGCTTTATTGTGGGTGATGATAATAAACTGCGAATCTTCCGAAAATTTCTTGATGATTTTGTTGAATTTACCGATGTTGGCATCGTCGAGCGGGGCATCTACTTCGTCGAAAATACAGAAGGGTGCGGGCTTGAGGAGGTAGAGCGAAAACAGCAGGGCGGTCGCCGTGAGGGTCTTTTCGCCACCGGAAAGTTGGTTGATAGTTTGGGGGCGTTTGCCCTTCGGACGGGCGGTGATTTTGATGTTCGATTCCAAGGGATTTTCTTCGTCTTCGAGCAGGAGGTCGCAGGTGTCGTCTTCCGTAAAGAGGCTGCGAAATACGACTTTGAAATGCTCGCGTACCTGCGTGAAGGCGGTCATAAAGTGTTCAGTAGCAGTGGTTTCTATTTCTTTTATGGTTTCGAGCAGGGAGTCTTTTGCATTGAGGAGGTCGTTGCGTTGGGAGGTGATGAACTCGTAACGCTCGTTCATTTCGTCGTAGGCTTCGACTGCCATGGGGTTGATTTCGCCGTAGTTGTCGAGACGCGATTTAAGGCGACTGACCTTGTGTTCGAGGTCGGCTTTTTGGTATTCGGGATTGGGTTCGCGTTGGATGATGTCGTTGATTTCGATGTTAAATTCGATGCGTAATCGCTCGCCGATAGACGACAATTCCAAGCGCACTTCGTTGTATTTATCCTTCAGCGTACCGACCAACATCTGACTATCCTGCGCCACCCGTCGCGCCTGTCGCAATTGATTTTCCAACTCATTGATATTGCCGCGTGCGCCGTAGTATTTTTGCTCCGCTTCGTTGAGTTCGCCCTCAAATTTGGTCTTGCTTTGGTAGAGTTCGACGAGGTCGGTTTCGAGTTGGGCAATGGCTTGTTCGGTCTCTTGAAGGTCTTGGGCGGCATTGGCTTTTGATTCGCGGTCGGTCGCCATTTTTGCCTTGATACCACTCAATTGATTCTCCCGAAAAGTCAACTCACGACTCAGTGCAGAGGTCTTATTTTGCTGACGAATAAACTCAATATTTTTCTGATTATAGTCCGTCGAAGCCTTGCTCAAAGTCTCGGCAGCGAGTCGGTATGAGGTATCCATTTTCGCAATTTGCTGCTGCGTATAGCCGTAATCTGCGCGGAGTCCGGTCAGTTGAACGGTGATTTCTGCGTCTTGCGATTCCATTTGTTGGATGCGCTCCTCGCTTTGCGCTTTTTTGCGTTGTACGTCTTTCAGAAAACTCTCAAAATTCTCCAATCGCGTCTGCAAACCAATCGTTTCTTGTTGGATTTGATTGAGTTGATTTTTCTCTTTTTTAATCAAATCCTCCTGACTCGACTGGCGCAATTCTTTGAGTTCTTTATTTTTCGATTCAAATTTATCTGTCAACTGTTTCCCCTTAGTTTCCAGCGAACTAATGTCTTTTTTAAGAATATCCAAATTCTTTTTCCGACCAATCCGTTTCCCCTCAAACAAACCCACCGAACCACCGGACAGCGTAAATCGTGTCTTGACATACTTACCACTTTTCGACAGCGCAATCGTGTCATTCGGCAAGGCTTTTTCGGGTGGTGCGTCGCCTTCCGTCAGCCATACATTTCCGAGTAAATAACTGCACAAATTGAAATATTCCGCTTCCGTTTCGACCACTTTCATCGCGCTGACCGCACCTGCTACGGGCGGCGGCGCATCACCTGCGGAATAGCCCGCGATTTTATCCAGCAAAAAGAAATTCGCCTTACCTTTTTGCGATTTGCTCAATAGGCTAATCGCCTTCACTGCCTCACTTTCGTTTTTCACGACATAATAAGACATATAATTTTCGAGGTAATTTTCAATCGCTACGCGGTATTCTTCCGGGCAATAAATGATGTCAGAAAGTAAGGGTGCTTTGGTGTCCCAATCGCGGCTTTTATTCAGGAATTTGATGGATTCCGGGAAGCCTTCGAGGTTCTCTACAAGGCTTTTCGTGAGTTGAAATTCGTTGCGTTTGGCATCCAATTGGCGGTTGATGGTCACGAGTTCTTTTCTGACCGTTTCTACCTCACTTTCAATGACTTCTATCTTAATTTTGCGGTTGGTTTCGTCGTCTTCGAGTTGGAGAACGTAGGCATTTTTTTCGTTTTGCGCTTTGCTCAATTCGTCGAATCGCGCACGTAGCGTACCGACTTCTTTTTGCCGACGCTCAATCTCTTCATTATTGTGAACAATCTCGCGCTCCAAATTCTCTTTCTGTGAAGCATTTATCGCAATTCTTTTTTCTATTTCAAATACCTGACGCTCCAAATCTTGTTGAGCATTCATAAACTCATCCAAGTCAGATTTGAGCGTACCGTGATTACCTTTAATGCCGTCGAGTGCATCTTGCGCCTCCTTCAATTGCGCCTCCAATCGCTCCTCAATGTCCTTTTCCTGATTGATTTCTCCGCGATAATAAATGATGTCTTTTTCGACTTGCGCGAGATTGCCTTGTGCGGTTTCTATTTGATTAAAAAGGCTCGCTTCATTTTGTTTGATGAATTGTATTTTTTGCGAAAACACCTTTTTATCATTCTCCTTACTGCGAATATTTCCCACCAAATCATTGAGGTGTTTTTGTTTGTCGGATAATGCTTTTTCCTCATCCAAACTACCCGCACGTACCGCCTCCAATTGCGCCTCCAATTTAGTCGCTTGCGTGGTCGCTTGCAATTGGTCGTCATTGGCTTTGGTGATTTTTTCCTGCAATTCTTTGTAGGTCGCGGATTGGTCTTTTACTCGAAAAACGGCGAGTTCGATGCTGAGGTTTTTATAATCTTCCTTGAGTTCAAAATATTTCTTGGCGCGTTTGGCTTGTTTTTCGAGTGATTTGAGGTTATTTTCTATTTCAAATAATAAATCTTCTACACGGTCAAGGTCGGCTTCCGTTCCTTTTAACTTATTGAATGTCTCCCGTTTACGTGTTTTATATTTTGAAATACCTGCCGCTTGCTCAAATAAACGTCTGCGCGAATTTTCCCTATCATTCAACAAATCATCCACCATTCCCAACGCGATAATCGCATAGGAATTTGACCCAATGCCCGTATCCATAAACAGGCTTTTGATATCCTTCAATCGGCAGGGAACGTTGTTGAGGCGGTACTCGCTCTCGCCACTACGATACAACAAGCGCGTAATCGTGACGGTGTGGTACTCCGTCGGCAGGATGTTTTTGGTGTTTTCAAAAGTCAGCGACACCTCCGCCAAGCCGCCTTGTTTGCGGGCTTTTGTGCCGTTAAAAATGATGCTCGACATTTTATCCGAGCGCAATTCTTTACTTTTCTGTTCGCCCAATACCCAACGAATGGCATCCACAATATTGGATTTCCCGCAGCCATTCGGACCGACAATTCCAGTGATATTCTGATTGAAATTGACCGTCGTCTTGTCTGCAAAACTCTTGAAGCCCTTGATTTCCAGTGTCTTTAATTCCATTTCGTGGTGACTGGTGACTCGTTAATTGGTGATTGCTTGGTTTTGGTCGATAAAATTTCAGCCGACAAAAGTACGGAGAATTTTTAGGTTTTAATTACCAAAAAAGGAAAGTTATGCACAAAGTATGCACAGGGTTTTCCACATTGTGCTACGTTTTGTTTTGCAGACGAGTGCTTTGTGTTTTGATAGAACTGAGAAATTATTATATTTATACGGTGGATGAAATGACTTGACGTTTTTCCACCCCCTTAATCCCCCTCCAAAGGGGGAAATACACACGCAAGAGACTTTTCGTGTAGCGAAAATCTCCCCCCCTTTAGAGGGTTTTTTACGTCTAATCTCCCCCTTTAGAGGGGGCTGGGGGGGTGGAAAAAGCGTCCACAAAATCACAAAACCTAAACCTACATCAAATGGAAAAAGCAAGCAAAAACAACAATTATCACTACAACAAAAAGCTAAAAGAATATGCGGATGCCAATAAAAAAACAATGACCAAAGCCGCCGCTTGTATGTGGAAATACCTATTGAGTAAGCAGCAAATGAAAGGGTATCAATTCAGAAGAGAGCGACCTATTTTGAATTATATCGCAGATTTTGTGTGTTTGGAATTGTTGTTGGTGATTGAAGTGGACGGGATTACGCATTTGAATGAAGATGTGGAAAAACGAGATGCTGAGAAAGATAAAGCATTTGAAGCAATAGGATTTACGGTGTTAAGATTTACGAATTGGGAGGTGTTGAATAGAATAGAAATGGTAGGAGAAGTGATTGCGAATTGGATTGATGAACATGCGATTGTTCCGCCACCAAGTCCGCGTCGGCGAGAGAGGAAATCGAAGAAGGAATCCGACGCTGATTCTGAATAGGAACGCGAACTATCTCCCCCTTTGGAAGATTTTTCACGTCTATTCTCCCCCTTTTGGAGAGTTTTTTACGTCTAATCTCCCCCTTTGGAGGGGGTTGGGGGGTGGAAAAACAGCCGAGAGTCCACCCCCAGCCCCCTCCAAAGGGGGAGACAGACGCATACATACGCGAGGGAACGAGCTGGAAGCGTCGTTCTACGGCGCGGACTGGAAGTGCCGCGCTACGGTACGCTACGGACGATTTGCAATGCCGTCATTCGTCGGCACAAGAATCATTTTACGGATCGCTTGGTGCAGATTGTTTTTTTTGTGATATTTACAGCTTTCATTAACGCATAAAATAGACGCTGCCTACCATGTTTGATTTTTTTAAGCGAAAACCGCAAGTTATTCTGGACTTGGAACAGGAATTTGGTTTTAAATTAAAAGAAGTCAAATTAGTTAAGTTGAGTTATAATAGTAAATCGTTTTCAAAAAATAAAAATGAAGACATTACAGGTCTAAATCTTCACAGTGAAAAAATTACTAATATTAGCTCATTAGCTCATTTAAAAAAATTAAAAACTCTTACTCTTTACAATACGCCAGTCAGTGATATCTCGGCTTTGAAGGGTTTGAATGACTTAGAAATATTAGACCTTAGTAATACACCAGTCAGTGATGTCTCAGCTTTAAAGAACTTGAATGAGTTAAACTATTTAAATCTTAGTAGTACACCAGTCAGTGATGTTTCGGCTTTGAAGAATTTGAATGAGTTAAACTATTTAGATTTTAGGAGTACACAAATCCGTGATGTCTCAGCTTTGAAGGGTTTAGGTAACTTAATCCATTTAAACCTTAGTAATACTCAAGTCAGTGATGTTTCGGCTTTGAAGAATTTAAATAACTTAAAAAAATTAGACCTTAGTAGTACACAAGTCAGTGATGTCTCGGCTTTGAAGAATTTGAATGAGTTAAACTATTTAAACCTTAATGATACACGAGTCAGTGATGTCTCGGCTTTGAAGAATTTGAATGAGTTAGATACTTTAGATGTCCGACATTGCCAAATAAAAACCATTCCTATCGAAATTGCTGAAAAATTTAAATTTACCAAATGGAAAGATATTTCAGATTATGCAGCAATAAGTCTCTACGGCAATCCCATAGAAGACTTCCTCCCCCCTGAAATCATCAATCAAGGTCAAAAAGCAGTGATGACTTACCTAATCAGTATTGGGGCTGTTGCTATAGTAGATATAGATTTTTCAAAAAGTTTTGAACCTGCCCCTCTCAATGAAGTAAAAACCCTAATCATAGGCGCAGGCGGCAGCGGAAAAACCTCCATAATGAGACGATTAATGAATGAAGATTTTAACCCAAAAGAAGACCAAACTCACGGCATCCGCATTTTAAAACATCAAATTGACTACAAAGACGCGGAAAACACAAAAATAGACGTTCATTTTTGGGATTTCGGTGGTCAAGAAATCAATCATGCGACGCATCAGTTTTTTTATTCCAAGCGGAGTTTGTATCTATTGGTTTTGGATGCGCGGCAGGAGCAAGAGGCGGAGTATTGGCTCAAATATATTGAGAGTTTTGGGGGCGATTCGCCGGTATTGGTGGTGCTGAATAAGATAGATGAAAATCCGGCTTTTGAGGTCAATCGCCGTTTTTTGTTGGAGAAATATCCGAATATAAAGCGGTCAGAAAATTTTTATCGGGTGTCGTGCAGTACGGGCGAGGGCATAGCGGAATTGCGGGAGGCGGTGCGTATGGCATTATATGATTTGGATTTGCGGAAAATGGAATTGGCACCGTCTTGGTTTGCGGTGAAAGAGGCATTGACCAATATGAAAGAAAATTATATTAGTTATGATAAATATTTTGAGATTTGCCGCGCGTGTGATGTGACCGATGCTACGGCGCAGGAGGTCTTGCGGGATTTGATACATGATTTGGGTTTGGCATTGGATTTCAAGCGATTGCGCGATTTTAACCGACAGGTGCTGAATCCCAAGTGGATTACAAATGGGGTGTATCGCATTATCAATTCGCCGAAGGTCGGGGGTGAAGGAAAGGGCGTTTTGCGTTTTGGGGCATTGGATGATATTCTGCACGATTGGGAACGCTACGATGCGGAGGACGATAAAAATTACGACTATCCGGCGCACACGCATCGCTACATCACGGGCATTATGCAGGAGTTTCAATTGTGTTATGAGTTGGACGAAAGGGCGTATATCGTACCGGATTTGCTGCCTGTGCAAGAGCCGGCGGGTTTGGATTATGCGGCGCATCCGCTGCATTTTGTGATTCGTTATGAAGATTTGTTGCCGCGCTCGGTGATGCCGCGTTTTATGGTACAGATGCACCTCCGCATCCCCGAAGGTACGGACAAGCGTTGGCGCACGGGTGTGGTCATCCGTGAGCCGCTGTACGAAGCCTCCGCGATTATCCGCGCCGATTATGCCGAAAAGGAAATCCATATTTGGGTGAAAGGCAAAGACCGTCGGCGGATGTTGTCTTTTATCCGCAAGACTTTTGAGGGGATTCGCGCGTCTTTTAGCAAGTTGAATGTGAGTGAGTGGGTGATGATTCCCGATACGAAGGTCTTGGTGAAATATTCGACTTTATTGGCACACGAAAATAAAAAACGAGACTTGTATTTTTCCCCTGAACTGGAAACGGATTTTAATATCGCAGATTTATTGAATGGTATGGAAACACCCAAAAGTCGTGCTAACCTGCCCAAAATACGCACTTTTATTTCTTATTCATACAGAGACGAAAAATTTAAAGAAGAGTTCAAAGCCCACCTCAAACCACTGACCTACGAGTATGGTCTCGACCTGTGGGATGACCGGGAAATGGACGCAGGCAAGGAGTGGGAAGATGAAATTATCATGCATCTCGAACGTGATGAGTTGATATTTTTGCTAATTAGTGCAGATTCGATTGCTTCGGAACATATCTGGCAAAAAGAAATTCCTAAAGCGATTCAACGACATAATGCGAGGGAGGCGATTGTCATTCCTATCATCTTGCGTCCGTGTGTATGGGAGAGTTTGGATTTTGGAAAAATGCAGGCTGTTCCGAAGAACGGCAAGCCGATTACGACTTGGGAAAATCAGGATTCGGCTTGGTTGGATGTGGTGCGGCAGATTGAGGTGGTGTTGAAGGGGGAGCGATTGGAAGGGTTGCGTGGGGGGCGGTTTTAAGCTCTCTCTCACCCCCGCTCCCTAAAGGGGAGTCCGCCCACATTTCCCCGGATAAGCGCGTGGACTCCCCTTTAGGGGCTGGGGGCGAGAAGAGCTACCTACTCAAAACCGACCTTT
>JAHDEO010000562.1 GCA_020628725.1 Saprospiraceae bacterium | reverse complement strand
ACAAATCTGTCGTCTCGCTCTCTGCCGAAGCACGGGAAAAATTGACCGAAATAAAACCGCGTACTATCGGGCAGGCGAGTCGGATTAGCGGGGTGTCTCCGGCGGATATTTCGGTGTTGTTGATTTTTATGGGAAGGTGATGATTTTATCCATTCGCCCGATTACATACAAGGCAGGGCGGAATGGTGAATGATTTCATTCCAATGCTGCCATTAATTCTTTTACCTTCTCCTCCAGCCATTGGCGTTCTATGAGTGGGTTGAGGTCGGTGAGGTCTTTTTGGAGGGCTTGGAGGTTGGATTGGGTGGGAGATTTTTCATAAGCATCAATGAGCTTCTTTTTGCGATTGAGAATGCGTTTGAAGAAATTGGCGAAGTTGCTGTATTGTTGGCGGACGGTTTCTGACATTTTTTTGTTGGTATTCGACTGTACATAATTTATGATGGCTTGGAGTTCACTATAGATAGGATGCTCTCCAATATTACTAAAAGTCAACTCCTTATTGTCATAATAAATTTTGATGAGTAGTATCTTATATTCAATTCGGTACATAAAGTCTTCGACATTATCAATAGATATAAGATGTGTTTGAGCGGTATCATAGGCTCTTTTTTGAAATGACAGTAGTGCATCGCAGTAATGTAGAATATTCTTTTTTATATCAGGTGAAAGATAATCTTGGTATTTTGAGAAAAAATTGTATGCCCAATCTATTTTTTTGAGCATCAGGGCAGTATGAGTTATTTGTACAAATAGATGTGGTGAAAAATATACATCCGTAGTCCAACAGTCATATTGTAATCCCATTTCAAATACTTCAAACTGTTCTTCAAGAAATTCTTTATTTCCTTCTCGAAACATCCGTAAACAATAATTGGACATAAAATTCAAAAGCTGCCTAAATTCATTTGTATCAAAAGTAGCTATATTTTCAAATAATTTATTTTTAAATTCGTAATAATCACAAGTTGTCTCATCATTCAACATGCTCAATAACAGATAATATATTTCAACCGTAAATGTCCTGACCTTCGGATTATTTTTAAGAAAGTTCTTTATTACATTCATCAACAAAAATTCATCATTTACTTTCACAATATTTCGGGCATTCGACACTGCACAATAATAGCGTAATAATTGACTCAAACAAGCCGCCTGAAGCGCATCAACTGTATTTTTTGTAGCGGCATAGGCATCTCTGTTACGTTGGAATACACTTAGATACAAGTCTATTTCTGTCAAATGATAATTGTCGATACAATAATCTATATCTCGTAGAGGTGATGCTTCTTGCATTTTTCGTGTTTTATTCAAAATGGGTGCAACAAGTTTGAGCAATTGCTTTCCCAACAAAATATCCATTAAATGAATGTTACTCCGAATATCCTCATTTCGTATTTTGTGCCAAACTAAAAAATCTTGTATCTGTATGGTAAGTTTACTACAAATAACTTTTAAATCAGCAATATGTTTGGGTGAAATATCCTTAGATTTTGAGCCTTTAGGTAGTATTTCCATAGAACGCATCAAGGTAAGCGTATCTATATCTTTCTGAGATTTATAGCACTTTTTCTTGAGAATATCATATAGTTTAATGATTTTCTCAGAGTTATTATGAATGGGTGAACGAAGCCATAACCCCAAGTCTTTAAACTCTTTTTCATCGAGGTGGCGAATCAAAATCATCATTTTTGATTTTTTTAACAGGTCGTTTTTCATGTTTTTAGTGATATGGATAATTTTTACTATATTTTAGTGTAAAAAAATGAAAATCAATTAGATACAAAAATGATTATTTAATAAAATCATATAATTCAATGCAAATATAGTTTATTGACACCAAATTTTATTATCTAACAAGCCCCCAATTCCTTTTTATATTTGCATAAACAATATTTTATAACACATTTTATTTTTTAACCAAAAACTAAAGCTTATGAACAATTTAAAAAAAATTAGCCTTGTATTTTATCTTCTGTTTGTTGTAGTACAAATATCCATTGCACAGAAAACCCTTATATCTTACGCAGGTCCTACATACTCTTCATGTTTCGATATGGATCCACTTGTAACTAGAGATAATGGTACTGAAACTTGTTATGATATTACCATAACGTTCGATGATGGAGTTTTAGCTCCCGGACAGAACGTGAATGTTGAGGTCTTTGGCATTCAGTCTAATCTTAAAGAAAGTTGTAGTACAAGCCCATGTGTTATAAGGGATTGGTGTTTTCCTAAGGATGCTTTGCCCTACGAAATAAATTTACGATGCTGGACTGATGGAGCTGACCCTTTGGGTATTAGTGCTATGGCTGCCCCTTTCGGTTACTGTCTACAATCTGACGGCTGTATCGTCATCATTGGGGGATAGTTCATCACCACAAAAACAATACAAAACACATCACCCCAACTCCTCAATCACTATGAAGCAAGGTCGGCAGCGTAACCCCACGCTGTACGCCCCATGACTCAAAAAAACATAACAACAAGCGACGCACTCTACGACAAGTCCTGCCTTTGTAGGCACTTACATTGTTTTTAGTTGACACTGATTAGATGCTATTCCCATGTGGAATGGTGTGATAATCGTGTGTAATTACATTTATTTTAATTTTATACTTTTTATCTAACTATTCTTAAACACTTTACTTATGAAAACTTTAAAAGTAAAAAGCATTTTATTTAGCCTCTTGGCTATGATGGCGGTTGCTGTCTTTATGACTTCTTGTGAGCGAGAGTATATCGTTGAAGATGATGTAGATGGGTGGAGAACATCGCCTTTGGATAATGATGAAAGCACTATAGGTTTGCGTGGGGATGGGGACTGTCCAGATTGTGCCCTTACTCCCGCCCCTGCCAATATGCCATTATATTGTGACCCAGAATTATACAGGGATTTCAGTTTTGAATGCAATTGTGAATATATATTGCAATATGCAGATGTAAGTGGTGATGAGACTATAAGTCCTGTGGATCTTCTGTTATGGAATGGATTACTTATTTGGAATGATGTCAATAACGATTTAGAACTTGATATAGATGATAATTTACTAAATGTAACTACAGTATTAAATACACAAATACACATAAATGATATATACTCTGCAGCAGGAATATCAGGTTCTATTGGAATTAATCGTAGTTTTTCCTGTGAAGATATTGCTTGTATACAAAGATATATTTTGGCTATAGTATCATGTTAGAAATTAATAATTTTAGTTTATTTAAAAAAAATAATATGAAAACTTTAAAAGTAAAAAGCATTTTATTTAGCCTGTTGGCTATGATGGCGGTTGCTGCCTTTATGACTTCTTGTGAGCGACAGTCTATTGTTGAAGATGATTTGCAAGGGTGGAAAACATCGCCTTTAGATAATGTTGATGAGTCCTCTGAATTGGATAGTGATAAGACTACTATTATAGAAAAATCAGAGACAGATATATCAATTTTGGAAAAAGGGGGGTGTGACCCCTGCGGTTGTTCTGGTATTTATATTGATTATTTGAATGCTAGATCAAATTGTGTTATAAGGGGTGGATACTATTGCAAAATTGCTGACGCTAAGTATAGTCAGTATATAAATTGCTTAAGTAGTACCCCTACATGTCCTTCTAACTATATTTTTGATGGATGTAATTGCTACTCGCAAATACATTACCCTGATGGATATGAACCATTTACTTTCGGTAACGCATTTTATGTAGCGCAAAACTGTTCAATATCAAGTAATAATAATTGCTGTCCCCCCGGTTTTCAATTCGATGGAGCAAATTGTTGGTCGGGACATTACTTTTATCAAGATGGAGAATTTGCAAACATAGAAGGATTTGGATGGGGAGGTGCTTTTTTTACAACAGCTGGACCTTGTAACTAATTAAATTATAATATTGGAGGAGGGGTTCCTCCTCCAATATGTAATCTATTCCCTTTCGGATGATTAGAATCTAAAGCTATTCGTCTAAGTTTGCCCATGATACCTGAAATATACCTTCGTGTGGTAAACAGGACATCCCAACCCCGGATGTCCTGTTCCATTCTACAAATCTCCCACCAACACAAAAACAAGAAGGCAACAAATACGACAAGATGCTCAAGGAGAATATGGAGAAAGTCATCCTGCCATTGGTGG
>JAHDEO010000561.1 GCA_020628725.1 Saprospiraceae bacterium | reverse complement strand
AGAATCCAACAAATCGTCAACACCTACTTCACCAGTGATTAAACCCAAATAATTCAGCGCATGACGAATATCCATCGCCACCAGATCCGATGGAATTTGTGCATCAAAACCAGCCAATACCGCATCCAGTGATGCATACGCACCTTGCAGCGCATCATAATGACGTGCATTAGAAACAACCGTATTTTCGCTACTCACTTCACCGGAAATAACCGATTGATAAAGGTGTTCCTTTAGGTATTCGATATTCATTTTATTGAGGGCAGATGTGGTGACGATGTTTTTTTCGGGTAAAATATCCGACACATAATCAGCGGGTTTGGTATAGGGATTTAAATCCATTTTATTCGCAACGGCGACGAGGTGGATGCCTGCTTGATAGAGTTTTCGGAGGTCTTGAGTGACTTCTTCGGGCGACATTTCTATCACATCAAATACGTAAATCAGCAAGGTCGAAGCCGCGATTTTTTCCATTGTCTTCTCTACGCCTATCGCTTCAATTTGGTCGCTTGCTTCGCGGATGCCCGCCGTATCGACGAGTCGAAATTGAACGCCTTTGATATTGAGCACTTCTTCAATAGTGTCGCGTGTCGTGCCTGCGATGTCGGATACGATGGCGCGTTCTTCATTGAGTAGGGCATTGAGCAAGGTTGATTTCCCTGCATTGGGGCGACCTGCGATGACGGTGCTGACACCGTTTTTGATAGCATTTCCCAATTGAAACGAATCCATCAATCGCCGCAACAAGCCTTGTATTTTATGTACCAATTCAATCAACTTCGTGCGATCTGCAAACTCCACATCTTCCTGACTAAAATCCAATTCCAATTCAATCAATGCCGCAAAATCAACCAATTCTTGGCGCAAAGCCGCGATTTCATTGGAGAAGCCGCCACGCATTTGTTGCATCGCTATTTTGTGCGATGATTCAGATTGCGCCGCAATTAAATCTGCGACGGCTTCGGCTTGCGATAAGTCCATTTGTCCGTTGAGAAATGCCCGCATTGTAAACTCTCCCGGTTCTGCCATACGTGCGCCCGAACGAATAAATAATTCCAAAATCTGCTGCTGAATATACGGCGAACCATGACAGGAAATCTCTACAACATTCTCTCGCGTATAGGAGCGCGGCGCAACAAACACGGACACCAATACCTCATCAATTATTTTCTCGTCTACATCCCGAATCGTACCGAAATGTATGGTGTGACTCGCCGCCGCCGCCAAGTTTTTTCCGTAAAAAAATCTATCGCACAAAGCAATCGCATCTCCGCCCGATAAGCGTATTACACCTATCGCCCCGATGCCGGGCGGAGTAGCTATGGCTATTATTGTATCTTGTAAATTAGTGATTGGTGACTGGTGATTAGTGATTAGGAAATATTTCGCTTCGCAAAATTAAACGATTTATCCGCAAAAGACGCTTGAATCAAGCACGATTTTTTACTTTAGCAAACGAATCACTAATCACCAGTCACCAATCACTAACATGCGAATAGCCTTTATAGCTGATGCTTTAGATTTCCAATATGCCGGAATTCACATGTATACGCGTGAAATTATAAAGGCATTGGTTGCTATAGATAAAGAGAATGAATACGTCGTAGTGCGTGGCAAAGCGGGAGAAAAAATCGAAGGTGCGGAGGAGATTATTGCTCCTGTAAATCCGAATATCCCTATGCACAAGCAATTTCGATTGTTTACGAGCATTCCGCGTGCATTGGTGAAGGCGGGGGTAGATGTGGTGGTCGAGCCGCGTCATTTAGGTCCGTTTAATTTGCCGAAACATATAAAACGGGTGACGGTGCTGCATGATTTAACACCGATATTATTCCCTGATTACCATACATTTAGTGGTCGTGTATTGCATCGTTATTTATTGCCGCGTGTGCTGCGACGAACAGACCATGTGTTGACGGTTTCAGAACATACGCGGCGGGATATGGTGACGCGTTTTCCATTTACAGAGAAAAAATCTACGGCAATTTTATTGGGTCGAGATGAAGCTTTTACTCCTAAAAAGGATAATTCTATTTTGGAAAAACATGGCATCCGACAACCCTATCTGCTCTATGTAGGGACACTTGAACCACGTAAAAATTTAGAGACATTAATAGAATAATACATTTCGTCAACGTAGCGGTCTGAATTATCAACTAATTTTAGTTGGAAAAAAAGGCTGGAAGATTGATAATTTACTTGAAAAAATTCAGCAATCACCTCATCAGAACGACATCATTTTGACAGGATATGTGGCGCGAGAGGAATTGCCCGTGTTGTACACGATGTCAGAGATTTTTGTGTACCCATCTCTTTATGAAGGTTTTGGATTGCCTGTATTGGAGGCGATGTCTTGCGGAGCGCGGGTGATTATGTCGAAGGTGTCGAGTCTGCCGGAAGTCGGGGGTGACGCGGCGATGTATTTTGACCCAAATTCGCCGGAGCAATTGACGAATTTGATGTTGCAATTGAGTTTTGATGCGCCTTTATTGAAAATACTGTCCGAAAAATCACTTGCACAAGCACAGAAATTTTCATGGAAAAAAACAGCAAAAGAAACGCTCGCCGTACTGACGACTTTAGCCGTCAACGCAACGTAACACGGACATTCCTGTCCGATGCTGCGTGGAGTACGGACAGGAATGTCCGCATTACGTTTTTATTTTCTTCTTTGGTTCGACAGTAATTTCAGACCCTTCGGCTAACATCACGGAATCCGGCGATTGCTTATTCAAAAACTCAAATTCCTTTCCATAAGTAAGTCCAAAATCAATGTCAATACTATAATTCAACACCTCATATTTTTCCCATTTTGGGTGTGTCACCTCATATTCATTCGTAATTTTGTCCGAAACTTTTGCGTAACCCCAGTAATGTTCAGTTATAAATTCTGTTTCGCTTTCCGCTTGTATTTCGGATGCTTGTTCAGAGGCTTCTATCAAAAAACTGTTCCATTTTCCACCTTTCTTCCATAGATATTGTATCGTTCTTTTGTTGTTTTCAACTTTCCAGAGATGCTTCATTTGTACGGTTTGATAATTTTCATTATACAAGGTATTAGCGACAAGTGTTATAGCCATTTTAGGCACTATTTCTTTGATGAATACAACCCCGCGCTTCCATTCTCCATTTTCGTATCGCTTTACATAAAATCTTAGATTGACTTCTTCAAAATTTACATAAAACGGGATTTTTATACCTAACACTCTCGTATTCAAAAACATAAAACCGACTAAACTTACATAACATTTGCCCTCCCACAAATCCAACTCTGTTCCAAACGGTAAGTATTCAGACAAAAGATTTTCGTCAATTACGTAGTTAGCTATCGCAAGTTTTCTCCATTCTGCTTTTAAAAAACTCATGCTTGAAGTTTATTTATTTTAGAATGCATTTAAGATTTGAGGCATTTATCGCTGCTCAAATTCGAGTTTCAATTCCTCCAAATCAACAGGCACGACACCTACCTTTTCACAAACTAATCCACCTGCAAGATTGGCGAGTTGTACCATTATTTTCGGGTCTAATTTGGTAGCAAGCCCGAGTGCTGTCACGCTCAAAACGGTATCGCCTGCACCCGATACATCGGCAATATTTCGCACCTCAGCAGGAATGATAAAATTGTTTTTTCCGTCGTCAAAATACATCCCTTTATCAGAGAGAGTGATGAGCGTGTATGGATTCCCAAGCTCCTGACGGATGGTAGCGGCAGCTTTTTCAAGCGTAGGATTATCATCAGGATTAATCTCAAAATCCAACATGGCGCGTACTTCGCGTAGATTAGGCTTGAAAAGTGTGGCGCGGCGGTAGGCGAAAAAGTTGGTAAATTTTGGGTCAACTACCGTCGGAATATCACGCCGAATGGCTTCTGTCAAGACACTTCTAATGACTTCGGGAGTCAGTACACCTTTATTATAATCTTGAAAAATAATAACATGTATTTCGTTGGTATCAAGTATTTCACGAATTTTTTGTGTTAAATCTGTGGTTTCTTCTTCATTGAGGTTGTGGGTGTGTTCACTATCGAGACGGAGAAGTTGTTGATTACGAGAAAGGATACGGGACTTCACGGTAGTCATCCGTGCAGACGAGGGTAGAATTCCGGTCTTAGAAATCTTTTTTTGTTGGAGCGTTTTTGCAAAAATAATA
>JAHDEO010000560.1 GCA_020628725.1 Saprospiraceae bacterium | reverse complement strand
ACTACTCACACAATTAGTTGACAATCAAGTCACAGAAACTGTTCTCCGTAATCCACATAAGGTTAAGCCTATTGCGTGACATCGAAAAAGGCATTAACTTTGTTTAGGGAATAGTGCGTAATATACATTCACATTTTATTCCTTACAGAAAAAAAGAATGAAAACAATACTGACAATGGCAGTTGCCCTCCTACTGTTTTGCAACAGTATGTTGGGACAAGAAAATCAGGATGCCTTTTTGATAGACCTTGACGCAGATGCTACGGTGGAGCGTTGGGAAAAAGAGGACATCAAAGTAGAAGTGTATTTGGTGGAAAATGATAAGCGCAAATACGTGATGGAGCAGATTGTGCCGAAATCAGAATATGCCAAATCTGGGAAGGGAGATACGGTCGTTATCAGTACGGTAGATGTAACAGAGTGGGCTGAGAATGTTACCTATCATGTGTATATTCCAAAAACAGTTGTGCTCACTATCGAAAGCGAACATGTTGTAATAGCAAAAGAATAAACTTGTAATTTCATTTATTGATTTTAGGGTAAATGGGAAAATGCTGTAGCCTTGCGTTTTCCCTTTTTTTATTTTTCGAGAAGTCAGAAGTCAGAACATTTCATTGTCAGAGGTCAAATATTTTCGTTCGTCTGACATCTCACCTCTCATTTCTTCTTCAAACTCATCACAAATTCCAAGACTTTAGCTTGCAGTTCGGGGTCTTGATTGAAAGCTACGGTTTGTCGAGCTAAGGCAGGGATGTCTTGGTTGAGGACAATGTCACGCAGCTTTTTTCGGAACCACTTTTTGGATGCGGCAAATACTTTATGGTAAACTCTGGTTTGTGTTTTGAGATAAGCTTCTGCTCTTGGCAAGACTTCTTCTACTTCCAACGATTCATCGACGAGACCTGCGGCTAAGGCTTCGTCGCTATTATAGAGTTTAGCTTGCTGGACGGCTTTCCATGCTTCAATTTCACCCAAGTGATAGGCATACACATCGCAGAGCATTTCAGGGATTTGCAGGCTCATTTTAAACTCGTGCATCCCCATGACGTGTTTCGCGCCTCGTCCCATAATGCGGTAGTCGGTGCACAAAGCCAAAATCGTCGCGCCCGCAGGTGCATAGCCCGTAATCGCACATACGAGAGGCTTCGAAAAACTCACCATAGCACCCATCGCATACATGTATGATTCCCAGTATTCGATACGCTCCGCATCACTCATCATCGCTACGCTCACAATATCCAAGCCTGCACTAAAAGCATGTGGTCTTCCGGCGAGGATGGCACCTGTTATATTTTCATCTTTGTCTAATACATTGAAAATCTCGATAAGGTCAAGCAGAAGTTGCGTACTAATGGCATTGACTTTTCCATTATCAATTTGCACGATAGCATAGTCGTCTTTCACTTCAATTTGGAGGGTCTGAGCTTGGTAGGTAGCTTGTTGCATGTTGTAAAATTAAAAAAATCCGCACACAATATCTGCATACGGATTCCCATTTCTTTTTGTCAGCACTTCAATACATCAGTACCTCAGCACGTCGATACCTCAGTACATCAATTAGTCACTCTTCTCGCCGTAATTGCCAAGGCAATACCGATGTCGTTGCTGATTACTTTATCTTTCAAATCATCTGCCACAGAATCTTTATCTGTACTGCCATAGCTGATGCCCCATTGCGTTCGGTCGATTACAAATTGTTGAGCAGTTGCCGTCACTACGTCGCCTGCTACAGCTATTTTTGCGTTGAATTCGATGCTTTTACTCACACCTTTCAAAGTCAAGTTGCCTTTTACTTTGTGAGTGGCATCTGCTACGCCCGTGATTGGTTCTGTGCCTGTAATTTCAAATTTCGCATTCGGATGATTCGCCACATCAAAAAAGTCCGCCGACTTCAGGTGACCTTCCAATTGTCCTTTGCCGTCGCCTTCGAGGTCCGTATTTACGATGCCCGCCATATTCAACAAAATCTCTCCGCCTACAATTTGACCATCAGCGACTTCTATACGCCCGTTTTTAATTGGCAATGTTCCCGTATGCTTGCCGCCTACAAAACGCTTGGTACCTACCCAACCTACAGTACTACTGCCACCGACCATGTAAGTCTCCGTAGCGGTTGGTGTTGGGTTTGGTTTTTCGGCTTCGCCTGTTTTGGCTTTATTGCCTTCTACGCCGCCACAAGCGACTATTCCTACAGCTAAAACTGCTAATAACAAAACATTCAACAACGTTTTCATAATTGATTTTTATTAGATGAAAAAATATGATTTTAAATATACGCACGAAACATCTTTTTTGGGAAAAGGTTGAAAATATAAGTTTAAACTTGTATTTTTTTATTGAAATTTACCAAAATCATACATTCAAGCTCTAAAATAGGCTAAAGTATAAACTTTGCTAATCGCTCAAAATCACGTAACTTTACGTTTTATTCAATATATAAATTGAACTTGTGCTTGATACTTGCACTTGAACTTAAAAAATTATGCACACATCACAACAAATCCTCGCAGCCATAGCCGAAGAAATCAAAATCATCAAACACCTCTACAGTAAAATGACACCCGAACAACTCACCTTCAGTCCGGGCGAAAAGATGCGGACGACGGAAGAGTTATTACGGTATTTGAGTTATGTCAGTATCTCGATTGCGGAGTGGCATCGCGCTCAGATTCAGGGAGACGATGCGAAGGGCTTATTCCAAAAACACGTAGAAGCCGCCAAAGCTATGGACATCAAAACCTTCCCCGATGTCATGGACGAGCAATACAAACAAGTCGCCGCCATACTCAACGCATACAGCACCGACGACCTCCAAAATAAAACCGTCAAAACTTTTACAGGCACAGACATCACCCTCGGTGCAGCCACCGTAAAAACCGTCCTGACCTACCTCGCCACCTATCGAATGCAGTTATTTTTGTACATCAAACAATCAGGGCAACCTGAATTGGATACCTATAATTGTTGGTTGGGTATGGATAGACCGCCGCAATAGGGAAATTCCAAAAAACAAATTCCAAATTCCAAAACCGTACATTTCACCCACCAAAACCCTATCTTTGCGTTTTTATACGTAGAGACGCGATTAATCGCGTCTCTACAGCGTATTATTTCCTATGAAAATTTCGTACAACTGGCTACGCCAATACATAGATACCGACATGCCCGTAGAAGAATTGGGCGATTTACTCACCGAAATTGGCTTGGAAGTCGAAGGTGTTGAGGCATTTGAAAGCATTCCGGGCGGATTAGAAGGCTTGGTCATTGGTGAAGTCGTGGAATGTGGTAAGCATCCCGATGCAGATAAATTGTCCTTGACGAAAGTGAATATTGGCGCAGAATCGCTGTCACAAATCGTATGTGGCGCACCCAATGTAGCGGCAGGACAAAAAGTAGTCGTAGCTACTGTCGGCACGACCTTATATCCAACGGGAGGCGATTCATTCAAAATTAAAAAAGCCAAAATACGCGGTGTAGAATCTGCCGGAATGATATGTGCGGAAGATGAAATCGGATTGGGTGCGAGTCACGACGGCATCATGGTATTGCCTGATAATGTGGTGGTTGGTACACCTGCGGCGGAGCATTTCAATATCGAAAAAGACTACGTTTATGAAATTGGTCTTACGCCCAATCGCTCCGATGGTACTAGCCACTTGGGTACGGCGGAAGACGTAGCTGCTGCCCTCAAAATCAATCACGGACATTCGGGCGCAGTCAAAAAGCCCGATATTGCTGCCTTCAAAATTGATAATAACAGCCTTCCGATTGATGTGACGGTGGAAAATCTCAAAGCGTGTCCGCGTTATTCGGGAGTTTCTATAAAAAATATAAAAATCGGTCCTTCGCCGGAGTGGTTGGTCAATCGCTTGGCGGCGGTGGGCGTGCGTACTACAAATAATGTGGTCGATGTCACCAATTTCGTCTTGCACGAACTTGGGCAGCCGCTACACGCCTTCGATGCCGCTGAAATCACCGACCACAAAATCATCGTCAAAAATCTCCTAAAAGACACCATTTTCCAATCGCTCGACGAGGTAGAACGCAAGCTCTACGCCGAAGATTTATTGATTTGCGACGGCGCATCGAAACCTATGTGTATCGGCGGTGTATTTGGTGGTTTGACATCGGGTGTGAAAGATGAAACGA
>JAHDEO010000044.1 GCA_020628725.1 Saprospiraceae bacterium | reverse complement strand
GTCAAGCCCAAATTGATTTTTTTTTCAAACACATTAATTATTCATTTTAAATTATGAAGAAGAACGTTTTAATGTTAGCTGCTTTGTTAATTGTCATGGCAGCGGTAATTGTAGGTTGTGTTAAAGACGGGGTTGATGTCGGCACTGCCTTAGACCTTGAAGAAGCACAACTGATTACTTTTGGTAATTCAGATGTAATTGACGGTGCTTATATCGTTGTATTTAAAGACGAGGCTTTGCCGACAAAAAGAGCTGATGTCAACAGAGTAAACTATGTTGCTAAGCAAGAAGAAATGAATGACTTCGCTAAGAAGATAATTTCTGAGAAGCGTTTTTCTGAGCGTCCGATTAAGTATTCTTATGTCAAAACCATTAGCGGTGTTGCTATGGATTTGACTGAGAATGAAGTAGAGGTTTTGTTAAGAGACGATAGAGTTGACTTTATCGAGCAAGACCAGATGTTCCATGTTACTATGGGAGGTCCTCCGGGTGGCGGAGGTGGTGGCGGCAGTGCCGCTCAAACTACTCCTTGGGGTATCACCAGAGTTGGTGGTGCTATGGACGGTACTAATGCCGGAAGAGCTTGGATTATTGATTCAGGAATTGACTTAGATCACGAAGACCTTAATGTTGATGTTGCCAATTCAAGATCATTCTTGAGTGGTGGTCAATCTTCTAATCCGGACGACCAAAACGGTCACGGTACACACGTTGCAGGTACAGTAGCAGCAATTGATAATGAAATTGGTGTTATTGGTGTAGCTGCGGGTGCGCCTGTTGTTTCTGTTCGTGTACTTGACAGAAGAGGAAGTGGTTCTAACTCAGGTGTTATCGCCGGTGTTGACTACGTAGGTGCGAATGCATCTTCTGGCGATGCTGCTAACATGAGTCTCGGTGGCGGTGCTTCTACTGCGCTTGATAATGCAGTAAAAGCGGCTGCGGGTGCTTGCCCAATGGTATTGGCAGCAGGAAATGAGTCACAACATGCAGGTAACGTATCTCCTGCAAGAGCTAACGGTAATAATATCTATACCGTTTCTTCTATGACATCAAGTGATTCTTGGTCTTCATTCTCTAACTACGGCAACCCACCTGTTGACTACTGTGCTCCGGGTTCGAGCATCAACTCTACTTATAAGAGTGGCGGGTACGCTACTTTGAGTGGTACATCAATGGCTGCTCCTCACGTATGTGGTATCTTGCTCATCGGTGGAATTTCGACTGATGGAAGAGTAAATGGCGATCCTGACGGAAATGCTGACCCAATTGCACATCACTAATTCGAGTTACGGGTTGCGGGTACGAGTTAGTTGAAATCTGTGACTTGAGATTTGAAAATTAGTAAAAAATAAATATTTTTGGAGGTGTATCAATTCATTTTGGTACACCTTTTTTAAATCCCAAAATCCAAATCCCAAATTCCAATGAATATGATGAAATACATTTGGAATTTGGGGTTTGGATTTTGGAGCTTGGTTTTTTTATGGGAAAAAATAAAAATTTCTTTCTGCTGTTGTCCTTCATTGAGGGTGGTTCTGTCATGGCTTGTGAGTTGATTGGGGCGAAATTATTGGCTCCTTATTTTGGGACTTCGTTGTACGTGTGGGCAGCGGCATTGGCTTTGACATTGGGCGGCTTGACTTTAGGATATTTTCTCGGCGGCAGATTATCACATAAATACAAAAACAATGCGAATACCTTATATTATGTCTTAATCATTGCGGCTATTTTGCTGATTGTGATGCCATTTTCCAGCTATTATATCATGGAGCAGACGATTAATTTGAATCTGGAAATGGGCGCAATACTTTCCTTGTTGGCGTTTATGTTTCCGCCATTGGTATTCATGGGCATGGTATCTCCATTGATTATTAATCTACTGACGAGCGAAGCAGATGCAGCAGGAAAAAGCGCGGGCAATGTGTATGCCATATCCACGTTGGGAGGGATTTTGTACACCTTTCTAATGGGCTTTTATATCATTCCGAATTTTGGTTTGTCCGGTCCGGCGATTGTTTCGGGCATCGTGCTGGCGGTGTTGCCTTTGATTGCTTTGATGAGAAATGTTCCGGTCAATGCGGCGGTTTTGGCGGTCGTGCTACTTTCAGGTGCTTTTTTGAGTAATACATCCAAATTGGAATATAATGAAGAATATCAAGAATTGTATCATTCCGAAGGCATACTCGGACAAGTAAAAGTGGTCGATCATCCTTCTTACGACATCACGCCCGACCACCGTATGGGCAGGGCTTTATTGGTGAATAATACACTACAAACTTACATGGGGCATCAGCACAATTTCAAATACAGTATTTGGAATTGGTCGCATTATTTTCCAACTGCGGCTTCGATTTTTCCGGCGGGTTCGGATGTCTTGCTCTTGGGTTTGGGCGGCGGTACGATTGTGAAGCAATTGAATAGGTTGAATTATAATGTAGAAGTCGTTGAGATAGATGAACGGGTAAAAGACGTTTCGATTGAATTTTTTGGGATGGATCCGAATACCGTTGTGCATATCGACGATGCACGGCATTTTCTCAAAACTGTCGATAAAAAATACGACATCATTATCTACGATACTTTTTTGAGCGAATCTGTTCCCGAACATCTCTTAACGATTGAAGGTTTTGAAGATGCCAAACGAAAACTTAAAAAAGGCGGGATGATTATGACCAATTTTTACGGTTATATCAAAGGACCGAGGGGGAAAGCAGCCCGTTCGGTACACAAAACACTAAGCCAGTCGGGTTTCAAAGTCGATATATTGGCAACGCCCGGCGAGGAAGCAAATCGCAATTTAATCTTTTTAGCAAGTCTGGAAGAGAAGGATTTTACAAACATTAATTATAGCGAACCCAATTATCCAACCATTACCAATTTGTACGATTACTTTGTAGATAATAGATTTCTCGATACTTCAGACGGCGTTATTTTGAGTGATAAAAAACCAAGATTGTCAAAATTATACCTGCCTGCTGCCAGAGAGTGGAAAAAAGATTATAACCATTATTACAGAAAACATTTTTTGAAGAAATAAAGCATAGGGATGAATTAAAATTAAAATGCAAATTAAAACTAAAAAAGTAGCTGATAATCAATTGGTTGCAATTTTTAGAATGTAAAGTTATTTTTTTATCGTTTCATATTTTTTGAATTGACAACGTGTTTAAAAATTTAATTTATTAAAAATCGGATATTTAATTCTTAGTCCTAAAATTTGATAAAACGCCGTATTCTTATGAACTTGTGTAACACTTCGGTACTTTCCACGTTCTTAATTAAGTAGTAAGCGTTGAACAATCGACATTTTTGAACGTGTCTTTTTTCGCCATACCTCAGCTATTTTTCCTCACATAGCTTGGCTATAATCGTCAAAATGAGCTTCGTCTGACAAAAAAAATACCCTGCTCAAAAAGTGTCGATTATTCAACGCTTACTACTTATGAATTTTGAATGAGTCAATTTTGAATATTTTTTTCAAAAAAAAATAAAACGGCAAACTATAAATTCATTCAAAATTCATAATTCACTCATTCAAAATTGCAAAATTAAACCCACATGAATGGTAAAATATTTTTTCTATTACTTTTTTTACTCCTAATTGGTGCAGGCGGTTGGTATATCAGTCAGCAAGGTAAAGGTGGGGAGCAAAGCAAAGCCGTCAAAGTAGCCGCCAAGCACGGCAATTTGGATGTGATAGTCACTTCTACCGGCGAATTGCAAGCTAAAAACTCTACCAAGATACGCGGACCGCAGGGCTTACGTACCATCGGACAAGTTAAGATTTTGGAGATGGTGCCGGAGGGAACGATGGTAAAAGAAGGTGAATTCGTGGCGCGTCTTGACCAATCTGAACTTGAAAAACGTAAGGACGATTTCCAAGACCGCGTGATAGATGCTCGCGAACAGGTAAAAGAAGTAGAACGCGATACAGCGATTACATTGAGTAAAATCCGCGATAGAATCAAGGAACTCGAATTTAGCATCGAAAATAAGAGAAAAGAAGTCGGTATCAACATATACGAACCGCAGGAAGTACAAGACCGCGTACAAAGCGAACTTGAAAAACTTCAACGAGATTATGATACCGAAATTAAGAATTACGACCTTGAAGTCAAAAAAGCAGACGCCAGAGTAGGAAAAGTTTTATCCGAAAAAAATAAACAATACAAAAAAGTAAAAGAGACGCGAAAAATCAGTAAGCAATTCACCGTAAATGCACCGAGTGATGGCATGGTCGTCTACGTGCGAGACCGCTGGAATGGCGGTAAAGTAAAGACAGGTTCCACGATTAGTCCTTATAATTCGGTGGTTGCCAGCTTGCCCGATTTGAATGTGATGGTCTCCGAGACTTACGTGAATGAGATTGACATCAGCGATGTAAAAATCGGTCAAAAAGTAGAAGTAAAAGTAGATGCCTTACCCGATAATACATACGAAGGCGAGGTGATTTATAAAGGTAATATCGGTCAACAACGCCCCGGCTTCGATGCCAAAGTATTTGACATCAAAATCGAAATTACAGGACGCGATACACTCCTTCGTCCCTCAATGACGACCGCTAATAGCATCCTTACCGAATCATTCGAAGATGTGACTTATATTCCTCTCGAAGCCTTGCACAGTTACGAAGATGTCAATTTTGTTTTTGTAGATAAAAATGGCTCTACGATACGTCAGGAAGTTATCGCAGGTGAGTACAATAATGCCCATGTTATCATTAAAGCAGGAGTAGAAAAAGACGAGGAAGTCTATCTTTCCATTCCCGAAAATCCCGATGATTTAGAACTCATTAGACTGGAAGCATCTGAAAAAGAAAAATTCACACAAAATAATGCGTCAATGCGATAATGCGTCAATGCGACAATATTTTTTGATGATATAGTGAGATAACGCGGTTGTGTTATTACTAATAAACCTAAATACTCATGGAATCCAAAAGTGAATTTGTCACGCGCTTTAAAGCGAAAACAAAACAAATGGCTGTTGATGTACTCAGATTAATTGACACATTAAAACCTTGCAAATCAAGCAATAATATTGCTTTTCAAATTATAAAATCTGCCTCATCTACCGGAGCTAATTATCGGGCTGCATGTAAGTCGAGGTCAGAAAACGAATTCTATTCAAAAATGAGCATTGTACTTGAAGAAGCTGACGAAACACTATACTGGCTTGAGATTATAGAGGAGCTTAATTTGATAGATGACGAGGATGAACTTCAACGCCTACAAAACGAATGTCTTGAAATCATAAAGGTGGTCACTGCCGCTCGAAAGAAAAAATACGAAAAATAATGTCTCAATGATATAATGCGACAGTATGATAATAAGGTATTCATCCATTTCAACATTATCACATTAAAAAACATTGTCGCATTAACGCATTGTCGCATTAACGCATTATGAGAATCTTTTCCAATTTTAACACAGCATTAGAAGCGGTTTTCACCAATCGGCTAAGGGCATTGCTGACTGCATTGGGGATTATGTTTGGTGTGGCGGCGGTGATAGCGATGTTGGCGATAGGGACGGGTGCGCGACAAGAGTTGTTGGAGCAAATGAAACTCATTGGCTCAAATAATATTGTCGTTAAAACGGTATTGGAAAAAGACGAAGAAACGCCGGATAAAAAAACAATCAAACGTACTTTTTCACCCGGTTTGTCGATGGAAGATGTACAAGCGATTGAGACTTATATTCCGACAGTAGATAAAGTCAGCCCCGAATTAGTTTTGCCTGTAAAAGCCATCAGAAAAGGACGCAGTGAGGAAGCGCGTTGTGTGGGTATCCGCAATGATTTTTTTGAATTAAATAATCTCAATATCGACCGTGGCAGTATCTTTCATTCACTGCAAATGAAAGACGGTTTACCTGTTTGCATTATTGGTAAAAATGTACAGACCAAACTATTTGGCGGCGAAAACCCCATCGGTAAAAAAATAAAATGCAACGATACTTGGTTGACTATCATTGGTGTATTGGGACGACGCTACGCCACCAAAGGCGGGCTTGAAAACCTCGGCATACGTGACTATAATTCCGACATTTATGTACCTATAAAAACCGCTTTGTTGCGCTTTGAAAATCGTGCTTTGCTCACCGGCTACATGCTTCAATCTCCCAACAACCAAGACGAAAACTTGAATTATAATCAATTGGACCGTCTTGTTATTCGCGTCGAAAACACGGCACAACTCGAAGCTACTGCCGACATCATCGGACGTATGCTCAAACGCCGCCATTGGGATGTTCCCGATTACGAAATCACTATTCCCGAACTCCTACTCAAACAACAACAGCGTACACAAGATATTTTCAACATTGTACTTGGAGCGATTGCGGGTATTTCATTGCTTGTCGGCGGTATCGGGATTATGAATATCATGTTAGCGTCCGTCATGGAACGTATCAAGGAAATTGGTTTGCGTCGCTCGCTTGGTGCTACGCAGAGGGATGTGATACAGCAGTTTGTTTTTGAAGCGGTTTTTATCAGCTTGATTGGCGGGATTGTGGGCATTGCGCTTGGTTTGCTTTTGGCAGAAGCGGTGGCGCGTATCGCAGAGATTCCTACGATTGTGTCACTTTGGTCTGTGGGTTTGGCTTTTGGGGTGTCGGTAGCGATTGGTTTGTTGTTTGGGATTTTTCCGGCGCGTCGGGCGGCACGGCTTGATCCAATTACGGCTTTGAGGAATGATTAGAACTAAAATGTTTACCCTTTTCTCTTTAACGTCACAAACACTATCTACATTCATTAAAAATGAAAACATCTAAATTATCTCTAAAAAAAGTACAAAACATAAATAGGCAAATAAAGCTTTATGGAAACGATATAGCCGAGATAGTAGATAGAGATGATGAAGCTAAGATAATCAAACTTAAATCAACGACAGTCTTTTACATCGTTAGGGATTTTTATGAATTCTATATTGATAACCAATCTTTAATGAACCTTATTAGTAAAACGTATTGGAATGTTGAAGTCAATGAAGATGGTGAAATTTTCAATTCCCTCGTTGGTTGTATAGGGTCTTTTGGTAGTTTATGGGATGGCATATCTATCAAAATTCTCACGCAGAAGCCGTTTGATAAAAACCAGAGAAATGACCTATTTGACATGTTTAAGCAAAATTATAATGAACCACAAAACTCAATCAACGAGAAGAGGATAAAAGAGGAAATTGCTGATGAAGTTGTCAATGATTTCTTGTTTTATTGTTGTCAAGGTTGTGGTGACAGCGGTTGCAGCGGGATAACATTTAGCATTATAAAAAAGGAAAACAAAATTTTCTGGACAGACAATGAGAAAATAAATATCTAATTCGATGTAGACGAGTATGAAGAGGTATTTAGGAATTATTTGAGACTTTGAGGAATGATTAAGGTCGTTGCGAACGATGGCTGGTTATTTTGTCACCATGCGTCATAATGTGTTTTTTGAATAAAAATGTATTTAGTGTGAATATGTACGAGCTATTTACCATTAAAAACAGCAAAAAGCTACTCATAATTTTAATTTTCAGCAATTTGCTATTAACAGGTTGTAACAAAATATTTTATGAAAATCCAATGCCGCAAGGAAGCGAAATAGTTGATGATATTCCAAATTCATTTTTGGGAGAATATCTGGAAATACACTTCAAAGAACATTCTATTATTGGAAGTTTTAAAACAATTTCAAGAGTTTCGGAGAAACGATATTTGATTGAAAGTACTGATGTAGTTTTTCTTGATAGTATAGAATGTATCAATAAGAATATGTTGCCAATAAAAAAAGTAAACTTGGTGAATAACTATCTTAAAATTATAACCGAAGATAAAATCTATAACAAGAATTTAGCTGATACATTATCAAGTGAAGCAAAGAGGAAAGAATATGAATTAGATTTAAAAAACGGTCTTTTTTATGAGGAATTCCATGATAATGAGCTAAACGAAGAATCAAAACGAAAGTGTCAATTACGTTTAAAAAATGGCAAATATTATTTGAATATCAAATACTTCAAGAAATACTGGATGATTTCAAGAATAGCTATGAACGGAAAGGAGTTGATTCTAAACACGACTAATTTTTCATTACAAGATGAAGAGAAAATCAGATTTGAGGAGTTAAGATCAAAGTACGAGTTTGAAGAGATTAAATTTGAAGGAAATAGAACCACGGATTGGAATTACTACTTAGCAAATTCCGATAATGCTGAAATGGAGCAAATGTTAGATGAAGATTTCTTTGGAGTATCTATTTGGAATAAAGTAAATACCAAAAGTAGAAACTGGATTTTCATACCAATTGGAGTAATTATCCTTACAAGTTTGATGTTCTATTTTCGACGAATAAGAAAAAGGAAAAAGAACGCTATATAAAACATCAATTTCAATGAAAAAGATAAACTTATCCGAAAATGGAACAGTAATTATTGCTACTATTTGGGAGGACTGTGATTGGGATAAATTTGATTTATTAGCTGATGAATTAACAACTAAATTGAATGTAAAATTCACAGAAAAAGTTAATGATTTTGACTCAAAATATTGGCACTTTGATTTTTACAATACCGACTTCGTTCTTCATTATCATGAATTGGACAGAGACGTTGGAATCTATACCGACAAAGAAAATGGAACAAATAAGCTAAATGAATTACTCCAAAAACTTCAATTGATTTACTAATGAGTTACGGCATCAATTTTTCAAAACCAAATAACGAAAACTTCACACAAGAAAAATCACTTACCTCCCCCGAATAAAATCAACAAACCCATCTGTATCAGATTTAGGAAATTTATTGATAAAATTGCCTGATTCATCAATCAAGAAATTTCGCGGTAAGGTCTTTATCGCATAATCGCGGGCAATCTTTGAATTCATCCCTTCTCCCCAGACGTGAGTGCCGCTTTCTTTCGTAGTAACGGCGTGGTTTTGCCATTTACTTTTATTGTTATCTAAATTAACATAGACAAAAAACACCTCGTCATTCAGTATCGCTCTATTGTCTTTTGCATTGAA
The DNA here is from genome assembly GCA_020628725.1 of Saprospiraceae bacterium. GTDB lineage: Bacteria > Bacteroidota > Bacteroidia > Chitinophagales > Saprospiraceae > JAHDEO01. The sequence goes on along the minus strand of JAHDEO010000044.1, from coordinate 16,046 downwards.
AATTTCATACTTACACGGACCGCACCAAGAAGCCCAAAAACTCAAATACACCTTCTTTCCTCTCAAATCAGACAGCTTTATTTTGTTGCCGTCTTTCCCAACTAATTCAAAATCAGGTGCAGCACTTCCGGCAGCAAAACCTTGTGCTTTATCATAGCGTTTTTTTACTTTTTGAACAATGTCTTCGGGAGCATCTGAGTTGATAAAATCGTAATAATACGTGTCAAATTGCCCGACAGTCTTAGGTTTGATATTGAAGTATAATAACTTGCCGAGTGCATAACTCTTTTTCGCAGGTGATAATTCATCAAAATCTTTTACACAAGCATAAATATCGCCAACATCTTTATAGTAATTCAATTCCCGCCCCAAAGCCTTCTCACAATGAGCCAACGAAAAATAATACAAGAAATACTCGTGTTTAGGGTGTTTCATGGCATTGGAATTATTGATAATTTCATCGGTAAAATATCCTTTAAATTTCGTTTGATTATCTGCACTCAAAGAATCCACATTCACATAACGCGCTAAAGTTCCCAACCATTCATATTGATAATACAGCTCCATATAAGACACAAATTCATCAGATAATGAACTTCCCTGAATAATATTTTTCCAATTTGCCACTTCTGTATCATATATCGCATTGATGCTTTCAAACCTTTCGTCAAAAGGCAGCTCGCCTAAGTCATCGGGATAGGCTTCACGATTGATTTTTTGCCAAACCTCGTTATTCCCGGATTCGTCTTTCTCAAAAAAACGAATGGAATTCACCATGTCATTGCCATCAAAGAAAACCCCAATGTTTTTTCCCGGCTCCACATAAATATCAATCGTCTTTCGCTTATAATACAATGTTACAATCGTGGGTGCAGCTATCAAGACCTCGGCTTTAAATTCTCCCGCATCATCTATATCGACATTAATGGATGCTTTGTAAGCCGTAAACTGATCATAGATGTACGGAGTGCTGATAACATTTACAGTATCATTAAGGACCTTACCATGAATAAATGTACTCTCTTGGGCATTCATCATGATAAATGACAGACAAAATAAAAGTGTTAGTAAACGATTCATTGTTGTTATGATTTATGGAAAATGAAAGTGAATGTGTTTTTTGAGTTTCATATTCGCAGGGTTGAAACCCTACGCTTTTTTGATGTACACGTTGGTTTCGCAAAAGCGGTGGGTTTTAACCCGCCGCGAATTTCTAATTTCGTCTATCCAATCCCCAAGACAATTTCTCGCGAATAGTAGACATAAAATTGTGGTCATGCAGTCGCACCAAATTCACCGTAAAATCTTCTTTGCGAATAGCAATTTGATGTTCCGTAGTAATCGCTTCAAAACGCGAATCTAAGGTGCAAAGGAAACTATCCACCCGTCCTTCAATTTCAAACGACACCACTGCATCATCCGAAATAACGATTGGGCGCACCGTCAAATTGTGTGGTGCGACGGGCGTAATCACAAAATTACCCGAATCAGGAAAAATAATCGGACCGCCACAACTCAGCGAATAACCCGTTGAACCTGTGGGCGTTGCCATAATGATACCGTCTGCCCAATAGGAGTTGAGATATTCGCCATTGATATAGGCATGTACCGTAATCATCGACGAGGTATCGCGCTTGAGAATCGTAAAATCATTCAAGGCATACGGCGCATCACCAAAAAGCGGCATATTAGAATCCAAATGCAACAAACTTCGCCGCTCGATAATATACGCCCCACTCTGTAATGACTGAAATGCTTCTTGTATCTGTTCCTTCCCGATTGTCGCTAAAAAACCCAATCGCCCCAGATTAATCCCCATTATGGGCGTACCCGAATCGCGCACCAGTGTCACGGTATCGAGTATCGTCCCGTCGCCTCCCAAGCTCACGATGCTATCTACCCGTTGCCGCGCCAGATAATCATAATCCTCATAGACATCAATCGGCGATTTGAAGTCAATATGGTCTTTAATCTGCTCAAAATATGCTCCATGCACATACGGCTGTATGCCCAAACGATACATCGTATCGAAGGTTTCTTGGATGTAAGGCACATCCTTTGGCTTGAGTGTACGGCTGTATATGGCTACGTGCATGTTTTGTGTTGTAGTGTCGTGGTATCGTGGTGTTGTGGTTTGTTAGCATTGTAGTCTTCATAAGTAGTTTCTAACCACAACACTTCAACACCACGATACCACAACACCATCAAAACCCCAAATTGAAATGTAAATATACACCATTTTCCAACAAATGATTGAAGCTATATTCGAGTTGGAAAACAAAATTATGATACAAGACAAAATCAATCCCTGCACCAAAGCCCACTAACCAACCATTCGCCAATTGAGAAGTGGATTCCTCAAAAGGGTCAACCACATAACCAACATCAAGATGCGTTTTAGAATAGACTTTCAGAGGCATCGCCTTCATCCGGTCAAAAGGCATATAACGAGTCACATCAATTTCTCCGTCAAAAATTGAGTAGCGTAAGCTATTTCTCAAATACCCATAATCCTGCCCATCAATCACATAATATTCATAACCCCGCACATAATCTTCCTGATAGCCAATCGCCCGACGCAATTGATAATACGGCGAGTTTTTCTTGATAAATGACTTATGCACTCGCGATAGCATTTCCAAACTCCATTTTTCATTAAGCGGATGATAATTGGCAAATGCTACATTCACAAATAAATTATTCACATCACCCAGCAAACCCATACCATCTTTCTGTACCCAAGCCAATAATTGCCAACCATCTGTCGCATAAGTCCGAAAATTTCGCTTATCAATTTCGTATTGGTAAAATAGAGAAAGGTAATTCTGTTGTGTTTTTCCGTGTAATAAAAAATCAGGATTCAATACCGCGATAGTATCCGCGATTTTGTATTGATAAAAACCTAAAGACAAAGTTTGTTTTTGAAATAAATCAGGTTGAAACAACAAGCTGCACCTTGCGCTGAACTGTTGCAAAGTATATTCATCATCACTTCTGTGAAAATAAAGACTATCGCGTATCGTCGCATAAGGCGTTTCGCGGCGGCGGGCATATTGCACGCCAAATGAAGTCCCGAATTGCTGCTTCTTTCCCATAAACGGGCGGGTATATTCTACTTCAAATTCCTGTTCATACCCAAATTGCACCTCCACTTGCAGCGGGTCGGCATTCCCCGTAAAATTTTCGTGATACAAGACCGCGCCGATATTCAGACGATTCAAAGCCCGATTCTGCTCCACCCACCAAGCGTTAAAATTCCTATCCGCATACTCCACAAACGGAATCGGGTACAAATACCAATTCTCCTTCAAATTAATCACAATTTCCACACTATCCTGCTCCCATTCGCCCACATTAAATTCCGCTTTCAAAAACAAGCGTGTATTCAGCAAATACCGTTCATTTCGCTCAAAAATCGCCGAAAATTCATCCACCACCAAGCTATCACCCACCCGAAAATCCAACTGACGCAAGACCACACGTTCCTTCGTTTTCTTCAAACCCTCCGTGCGTATTTTTTTAACCGTCACCGATTTATTTTGTGCATGAGCAAACGCACAAATGAGAGAAAAGATAAGAAGCAGAAAATATCGCATCGCTGTTTAGTTTATTTAGTTTATAAAGTTATTGGACGGCAAATTAATGATTTTGGCATAACAACTCAATGAACTTTATAAACTTAATGAACTCAATAAACTAATCCCCAAAAACAAAAAGGAGCTAAAACGACCAAAGGTCGTCTCAACTCCTCTAATGGTTAAGGGACAGTATTTTTATTAGTTGATAGTTTCCAGTTCATAGTTCATAGAAAATCATGGGTTTCACTATGAACTATGAACCAACAACTATGAACTGAATTACGCAGTAATTCCCAAAGGCTGCATCGTAGTAGCAATCTCCGGTGTCAGGCTTTTGAAAGTATAGCCAGCATTGCTCAAATACTCCAAAGCACGCGGCAAGGCATACGTCAAACTCTCTTTCGCCTTGATACTATCATGGAAGACGACAATAGAGCCGCTTTTGGTGTGTTTCGTTACATTACGGAGGCATTGTTCGGGAGAAATATTCGGGTCGAAATCCCCACTCAACACATCCCACATAATAATACGATAATGACGCTGCAGTAACTGCGCTTGTATCGGCTTCAACTTGCCATACGGCGGACGAAACAACTCACTATCCACCAATCGCGCACACATGCGTACATTGCGATAGTATTGCTTATTATCCGCCACCAACCAACCATTCATATGATTGTGTGTGTGGCTGCCAACCGTGTGTCCGGCATCTTTTACTTGTTGGAAAACATCAGGATATTTTTCGATATTTTCACCTACGCAAAAAAACGTTGCTTTCGCGTCATATTTGGCTAACTCATTGAGTACCCACGGCGTCACTTGGGGAATGGGCCCGTCATCAAATGTCAAATACACCTCTTTATCCGCACTCGGGATGTTCCAGACGAAATTAGGAAAAAGGTTTTGAATAAAACGGGGGGTTTTTGCTAAGTACATATCAGAGAACTATTTCAACCGCAACCTCAAATGCAACTTCAACCGCAACCTCAAATTAAATTATAATTTCCATTTGCCTTTGGCAAATTTTATTTGAAGTTGAGGTTGTGGTTGCATTTGAGGTTGAATTGTCGCTTGTTAATATTTTGTTAAAATTATTTTAACAAATAAAAGCAAAAATCATTCCTGTTTCGTGATAATGAGTGTTTTGTGATTTTTTTTGGATAATTTTTTTTTAATCGTGACAAAAAAAATGCTCCGAACATACTTTGATGTTCGGAGCCTTCTTATCATAATAATTTCCGGTATTAAGTATTACATGCAGTACTCAATCAAACCACCCCAGCGGTTGCCGTCAAATTCAGTATCCCAAGCTGCATAACCTGTTTCTTCCTCATCACCTGTTTCTACTTCGTCTTCGTCTTCCTCAACTTCTTCTGATGTTTCCGGTACAAAACAATCGTTGTACAATTCAGCATGAGCCGCTACATAAAGGCAAGACAATTCTGCCGAAACACCTTCCATTGCCTGCTCAGTCATCTCAATCTCTGATAATGGAATCGTAAATATAACGACATCCAAAAGTTCAACCGGGTTGCCCAAAGAGTCTTCCTCTACTTCTTGTGCATAAGGGAATTGACCATGTTTCGGATTGCCTGCACCTGTCATTGGGAGGTCTTCGGCGGTACCTGCATAAAGGTGAGTCGTACCAAGACTCCAACAATCGTTTGTTTCGTAAGTAACCACCAAATCAGTATCGGTACTTGTAACAGTTACGGTACCCGCTTCGATGTCTTGACCTGCGTAAAGCGTGTAAACGGCATCTGCACGGTCTTGAAGATTAACGGTTTTGAGGGTGTTGTCAGTAATCATTTCTGTTTGCTCGCAAGCAGTGAAGAATGTAATTGAACAAATCGCTGCTAAGAAAAATAGCCTTTTCATGTTTAACGAAATTTTAAGTTTGATAATTTTAAACTTGATTAAAAAGAGAATTAAATTAAGATTGGATTCAAAGTGTAGTATGTTGTTTGTCAATTACATTTGCAAATATGGGCTAACTTTCAGGAAAATGTCAAGGATCGGGCTTAATTTTTATTTTCACTATATTAAAATCACAATAAGCTAATTGCCAACATGTTAAAAATTTAAAACAATTCCTACATGTTATTTTCTGTAAAACAATTTTCAAAGAAAATGAATCAAAAAAATACGTTATAAATCATTTTATTTATAAACCTGAAAAAATTTTAAAAAAAATAAATAGACTTGTCACAAAGTATCAGCAAACGGCGAAAAAATAATAACACTTCTTTTGTGACATAGTAAAGAGTGGTCGTTTTTGTGGACTTTTATAAAAAAAGATAACCCGACCTTCAACTCAGGTCGGGTTATCAATTAACCTTTTACCAACTTTTAAAAAAAAGTGGATGTATTATCGGCGGGTATTTGGACAGACGGGCGCAAAATTTAGAAGCAGTATTCAATCAAACCACCCCAACGGCTACCGTCAAACTCAGTATCCCAAGCAGCGTATCCTGTTTCTTCTGCATCACCTGTATCTTCTGCATCCTCTGCAGGCTCTTCAGATGTTTCTTGATAACAGTCATTATACAATTCAGCGTGAGCAGCGATATATACGCAAGATACAGCACCTGAACCATCTTCCATTTCCATTTCAGTTACTTCAAGTTCTGCCAATGGAATAGTATAAGTAACTACGTCCAAAAGCTCAAGCGGATTACCCAAAGTATCTTCCTCTACTTCCTGTGCATAAGGAAATTGACCGTGTTTCGGATTGCCTGCACCGTTCAATGGCAAATCTTCAGCAGTACCTACATAAAGGTGTGTCGTACCTGCGCTCCAGCATTCGTTAGTTTGGTAAGTAACTACCAAGTCTTCACCAATAACCTCAACGTTTACAGTACCTGCCTCAATATCTTGTCCGGCATAAAGCGTGTAAGTGCCTGCAGCACGATTTTCAAGATTGATAGACTGCATAGCAGTGTCAGTGATAACTTCTGTTTGTTCGCAAGCGATAAATAGGGTCGTCGCACAAAGTGCAGCTAAAAAAAATAACTTTTTCATGTTTAATGATAATTTTATTGTTAAATGTGTATATGGTAAAATGTTAAGCGTTTTAACCTGTTTGTTAACAAGTTTCGGAAGCATAGACGCAGGTGGGGCAAATCCGTTGCAAGGCGTATTTTGAGATTAAAATGTAATTTTGTGTTAAATTTATTTTCGTAAAAAAATACTAAATTATACGCAATTGAGAAATAGGATAAAGGCTAATTGAGAATATTTTTTCTACTATAAATCGCTGACTATTAACACTGTAAGTGTTCGTTCTTGTGAATGAAACAATAAGCCTTATTTTAGTGAGTTGCCTGTTTGGTATTTTTCCGTAAAATAACCTTTAGAGCGTATATTTCACTTCTTGGGTGTGTAAGACTCTATTGATTTGCGCTCTTTAAAATCATTGATTTAGGATGAAAAATCAATGAAATGATGCCAAAAATCTCGTTTTTATTCAAATCCTATCTCACCTCTGACGCCTGACCATGAAATGATCTGACTGCTGAACAGTTACTATTCTGTTAAAATTCCCATAAAAACCATAGCGAAAATTCGCCGCATTTTGAAAAAATACCCTTTCCACAAAATTTATTCTGAATAAAAACCTCAGAAATCATTTTCTTTCGTTTTTTAAACCCCTGATTTTGTTATCATAAATTAACAGTTGCCTAAAATCCGTTAAAATCCTATATTTGCAGCCCCGTAACGGAGTTACGAGTTACGGGTTACGAGTTGGCGGGTTACGGGTTACGAGTTACGAGTTACGAGTTAGGTTAAAAAACTCGCAACCCGCAACCCGCAACCCGAAAACCCGCAACCCGCAACCCGCAACCCGATACACTCGCAACTAATAAAAATATGGCTTTTGATATTGATATGATTAAAAAGGTGTATAGCGAGCTACCTGCCAAGATAGCCGCAGTACGCCAGAAACTTCAACGCCCCTTAACCCTCACAGAGAAAATTCTCTACACGCACCTACACGCAGAATCTCCATTGCAAAATTACGGACGCGGTAAAGATTACGTCTATTACGCACCCGACCGTGTGACGATGCAAGATGCTACGGCACAAATGGCATTGCTGCAATTTATGATGTCCGGCAAAAAGAAAGTGGCAGTGCCAACTACCGTGCATTGCGACCACTTGATTCAGGCGAAAGTCGGTGCAGCAGAAGATTTGAAAACGGCGAATGATGTCAATTCAGAAGTCTATGATTTTCTCGAATCGGTATCTGATAAATATGGTATCGGCTTTTGGAAACCGGGCGCGGGGATTATTCACCAAGTGATGCTCGAAAATTATGTATTTCCCGGCGGAATGATGATTGGTACGGATTCGCATACGGTGAATGGTGGCGGACTCGGCATGGTCGCTATCGGTGTTGGTGGTGCAGATGCAGTGGATGTGATGGCGGATATGCCTTGGGAATTGAAAAACCCGAAAATTATCGGTGTGAAGCTCACAGGTAAAATGTCCGGTTGGACGGCTTCGAAAGATGTCATATTAAAGGTAGCTGGTATCGTATCGGCAAAAGGCGGTACGGGCGCAATCGTCGAATATTTCGGACCGGGCGCAGAGACGCTCTCCGCAACCGGAAAAGGAACAATCTGCAACATGGGCGCAGAAATCGGCGCGACGACTTCTATCTTTGGTTACGATGAATCTATGCGTCGCTATCTCAAAGCGACCGACCGTGCAGATGTCGCGGCTCTTGCAGATGAAGTGGCGGAGCATTTGACCGGAGATGCTTTGTGCTATTTTAAGCCGGAAGATTATTTTGACCAAGTGATTGAAATTGACCTTTCGACACTCGAACCGCATATCAACGGACCGTTTACACCGGATTTGGCTTGGCCTATTTCTAAATTTGCGGCAGCCGTTAAAGAAAATAATTATCCGCAAAAATTGGAGGTTGGTTTGATTGGTTCTTGTACCAACTCCTCTTATGAAGACCTTGACCGTGCGGCTTCATTGGCGCGTCAGGCAGTGAATAAAAATCTGAAAGTGAAGTCTGAATTTACCGTTACGCCGGGTTCGGAGCAAGTGCGATTTACCGTAGAGCGCGACGGTCAGTTGGATGCTTTTGAGAAAATGGGCGGTGTCGTACTCGCCAATGCTTGCGGACCTTGCATCGGTCAGTGGGCGCGTCACAACGACAATCCTGACCAAGAAAATTCGATTATTACTTCTTTTAATAGAAATTTTGCGAAGCGTAATGACGGCAATCCGAAGACCAATTCATTCGTAGCCTCGCCCGAAATCGTAACGGCAATGGCTATCGCGGGAGATTTGACCTTCAATCCGCTCACCGATTCGCTGACCAACGAAAAAGGCGAGCAAGTCAAACTCGACCCGCCAACGGGTGTTGAGTTGCCACCGAAAGGTTTTGATGTAAAAGACTTGGGCTATAATGCACCTGCACCGGATGGAGGCAGCATCGAAGTAAAAGTCAGCCCGACCTCTGACCGCCTTCAATTGCTCACGCCCTTCAAAAAACTAACGCACGAGCAACTGCAAGGACAACGCACCTTAATCAAAGCCAAAGGTAAATGTACGACCGACCACATTTCGATGGCTGGTCCTTGGTTGAAATTCAGAGGTCACTTGGAAAATATCTCGAACAACTGTTATACCGGCGCGGTCAATGCCTTTAATGATAAAACCAACACCGTTTGGAATGCGACCAATAATGAATTTATGGCAGTGCCGGATTCGGCGCGTTTGTACCAGAAAAATGGCATAGGCACAGTCGTATTCGGCGAGGAGAATTTGGGTGAAGGTTCATCGCGCGAACATGCTGCGATGGAGCCGCGCTACTTGGGTGTTACGGCGGTCATCGTGAAGTCTTTCGCGCGTATCCACGAGACGAATTTGAAGAAACAAGGGATGCTTGCCCTCACTTTCGTCAATAAGGATGATTACGATAAAGTCCGCCAAGATGATACGGTGGATATTGATGGTCTCAATACCTTCGCACCGGGCAAAAACCTGACGGTCACGCTCAATCATGCCGATGGTACGAAAGATAGTTTTGAAGTGGCACACACTTACTCCGCACCACAAGTGGAATGGGTGAAAGCTGGGTCAGCTTTGAATAAGATTAGAATTGATGAAGGGGTAGCGTAGTGCTTTCCCGACGATATGATATGAAGCCGTCTCGCGTTTGTGGGGCGGCTTTTGTTTTTTTCAATACTTATTTGTAATTTGCAAATTAGAACAGGCTCATAATAAGAATCAGGTGGATATATAAAAGGAGCAAGAATAGTTTTAAAGAGGTCTCCCAGTATAGCTTTTCCCCTTCTACGGGTATTAAAAACAAATTCAAAGAAGCCGAGATAGATAGGTAGCTTTTGCTGAGATATTCCTCGATACGGTCTTAGCCATGAACGCAGGACTGACCAAATGCCTTCTTGGGTATTGACATGCACTTCACAAAACCCACCCCATCCCCATCTTCATCTCTGGCATATTCGCCTGATGAATGACAAACGGTTTTATGCTCATAGCCCCACTGTTCTAATCTATCATAGATATTGTATTCTTCTGTATAGATTAAGCTACCTTGGGCAACGACCTTTTCAATAATGGGACGGATGGTCTTTTGTTTGATATTTTTTAGCAAACGTATGACCAATGCTCCATTGCGTTGAACCAGACCAAGTACAGGAGGTTTCTCGGTGACTAAAGTGCCTCTGCCTCTTGCACCTTTGAGTCGGCGGGGACGGGCTAAACGCCCTGCTTTTACGACATTTTCAGGTTGCCCTTTGTGTCCGGCTACTATATAAACTTCGTCTGCCTCAACTTCTTGTTCAAGTTGTATATCAGGCTTTTTTTTACGATACCTTCACGCAGAATACTTGTCATACGTTGAGCAGTTGGCTCACTGATTTCCAATTCTTGCGAGATTTGCTTGTTGGATAAATTTAAGCCCATTAGGTAAAGTGCCAATATCCAAACCTTGAGCGTTAGGTTACTGCCTGAAAATATCGTACCTGTTTAGTCGTCGAAGTTCTTCTGACAGTCTTTACATTGATAGCGTTGTTTATTACAGTGGTTTTCATCGTGACCATTTTTAATAATTTGCTTACTTGAGCAATGGACACACTTTAGACCTGCTGACCAACGAATTTCACGAAGCAGTGTGTAACATTTGGCTTCGTCCATCAAGTTTAATAAATTAATCTGCAATTGAAATCTGAATTCAAGGCATCTTTTTGCAGCCAAAATTATAGATTTTTTATATATCCACCTAATTCTTTATTTGAGCCTTACTTTTTTCAAAACAAAATTATATTGGATTAAAATAAATCCCGTATCTTCAAAAATATTCACACATTCAAAATTCACTCATTAATTATGATACAAACAATAGGCAACTACATAAACGGCAACAAAATCTCAACAAGCGGCACCTCCATGCCCATCACCTCCCCACAGACAGGAGAACAAATCGGCGAAGTACAACTCTCCTCATCCGAGCAAGTCGCGGCGGCGGTACAAGCGGCAAAAGAAAGTTTCCCTGCATGGTCTGGGCAGACATTGAAAACGCGCGTACAAATATTTTTCCGCTTCAGAAGTTTATTGGAACAACACATCGACGAACTCACCGAATTAGTCACGCGAGAAAACGGTAAAATCGAAAGCGAAGCCAGAGCAGAAGTCCTCAAAGGTATCGAATTATGCGAATTTACCTGTTCACTCCCGCAGATTTTGCCCGATGAAATTCAAGAGGTGAGTGTAGGTGTCGAGTGTCGTACTTCGCATGTGCCACTGGGAGTGGTGGCTTGCATTACGCCCTTCAATTTCCCGCACATGGTTCCTTTGTGGACATTGCCCAACGCACTCGCACTCGGCAACACCGTGGTGCTCAAACCCTCCGAAAAAGTCCCCCTCAGTGCCATGCGAATCGCCGAATTGCTCCAAGAAGCAGGCTTACCCAAAGGCGTTCTCAACATCGTCAACGGCGATAAAGAAGTCGTCGAAGCCATCTGCGACCACCCCGATATTGAGGCGGTTTCCTTCGTCGGTTCCACCAAAATCGCTAAGATTGTGTACCAACGCGCTACCCAGAATCTAAAAAGATGTATCGCCCTCGGCGGAGCTAAAAATCACATTATCGTCTTGCCCGATGCACACCCGCAAATGGCAGGTTCGGACATCGCAGCATCCATGAGTGGCTGTGCCGGACAGCGTTGTATGGCAGCGTCGGCGATGATTGCGATTGGAGAATCCGACCATATCGTAGAGCAACTTTGCCACTATGCCCGACAAATCGTTCCGGGAGAAAATCTCGGCGCGGTCATCTCCAAAGAAGCCAAAGAACGCATCGAAGGCTACATCACCGAAGCCGAAAAACAAGGCGCAAAAGTCCTCGTTGACGGACGCAATACCACCGTAAAAGGCAAGGAAAACGGTTACTACGTCGGTCCTACCGTCATTGATTATGTGCGCCCCGAAATGGCAATTGCAAAAGAAGAAGTATTCGGTCCGGTCATGTCCATCATGCGCGTGAATAATGCGGATGAAGCCATAAAAATCGAAAACAGTTCTGCCTACGGCAATGCCGCATCCGTCTTCACCCAAAGCGGAAAAGCAGCCAATTACATCACAAGCAGAGTCAGCGCAGGTATGACGGGCGTCAATATCGGCGTACCCGTACCCCGCGAACCTTTCGCTTTTGGCGGTTGGAACGAATCCAAATTCGGCGTGACCGATATTACCGGAAAAAGCTCCATCAATTTCTGGACAAGAGTAAAGAAAACGACCACCAAATGGAATCCAGAAGACAAAGTAGATTGGATGAGCTAGGAAACCAATGAGTGAGTGAGTGAATTTTGAATGAGCGAATGTTTTTAATGCGATAATGCTGAAATGCGACAATGCGACAATGCGATAATGTTTTCTTATTAGTTCATTTTAGCATTGACACATTAAAATATTCACTCATTCACTCACTCAAAATTCACTCATTGCCTGCCTATTCATTCATTCATTCAAAATTCATTCATTCAAAATTAAATATGGTAGCTACAATAGATCCGATAACGGCGATAAAGCAAAAAAACAAAGACCACACTTTCTTTTCATGGTCGGTACAATCTAAGGTAAATCCTGTCGTGATTGAAAGCGCGAAGGGCGTTTATTTACACAGCAAATCAGGCAAAAAATACATTGATTTTTCTTCTCAATTGATGAATGTCAATATTGGTCATGGAAGAGAAGAAGTCACGGAAGCGGTCACGCGACAAATGCAAAAATTCAGCTTTGTAGCACCGAGTTTTGCGACGGATGTACGAGGGCAATTAGGCGAAAAATTAGCGGAGATTACACCCGGAAATTTGAGCAAAACCTTCTTCACATTAGGTGGTGCAGAAGCGATAGAAAACGCCATCAAACTCGCCCGATTATACAGTGGCAAACATAAAATCATCACCAATTATCGCTCCTATCACGGCGCGACTATGGGCGCGATTTCTGCCGGAGGCGACCCCCGCAAATTAAAGGTGGACAACAACCAAGTACCCAACATCGTACACGTCCAAAACCCGTACAGCTACCGATGTCCGTGGTACAGCGATTCGCCCGAAGAATGTGGCGAAAGAGCCGCAAAAAATATGGAAGATGTCATTCTCTTTGAAGGACCGCAAAACATCGCGGCAATTCTAATGGAAGGAGAATCAGGTACTTCCGGCTGCATCAAGTACCCGCCGATGTATTGGAAAAAAATAAAAGACCTTGCCGACAAATACGGTATTCTAACGATTTCAGATGAAGTAATGAGTGGTTTTTGTAGGACAGGAAAATGGTTTGGAGTGGACAATCACGGTGTCACGCCCGACATCATGTGCATGGCGAAAGGTTTGACCGGCGGTTACATTCCAATGGGCGGAATGATTGTCTCCGAAGAAATCGCTCAAGCAATGGACGACCAATATTTACCACTTGGATTAACCTACTCGGCACACACCGTTGCCTGTGCATCTGCCTTAGCAGTATTGGATATTTACGAAAAAGAAAACCTCGCAGAAAGAGCCGTAAAAATGGGCGCGTACATTGATAAAAGAATGGAAGACCTCAAAGCCAAACATCCCTCCATCGGCGACTGGCGAAACACAGGCATGTTGGGTGCCATAGAAATCGTAAAAAACCGAGATACCAAAGAGCCAATGGCACCATGGAACGCAACAGCCGACAAAATGGGCGCAATGTTGGACGTGAAAAAGAAAATCGCGGAACTCGGCATGTTTACTTTTGTGAAATGGAATTACATCTTTGTCGCACCGCCCTTGACTATTACGGAATCTGAGATTGAGGAAGGCTTGGAGATTTTGTCGCAAGCAATTAGTTTGGCGGACGCACATTACGTGGGATAAACATGTAGCGCGGCACTTCCAGTCCGCGTTCCGTAGAACGGTGCTTCCAGCCCGTTCCACGTTATATTTGCAATTATACGCGAGACGCGGACCGGAAGTACCGCGCTACGTTCATAAAACAAACAAAATGCATCTTTCTGATAAAGCCAAATCATCCCACTTATACAGCGAAGACCTACGCCCTACACCTATGGAAGAACGTCATTGGGGGACGTGGGATTTAGCGGCTATTTGGGTGGGCATGGCGGTTTGCATTCCGACCTATTTATTGGCTTCATATATGATAAAAGACGGCTTTTCGTGGTTAGAAGCCATTTTTATTATTGCTTTGGGAAATATCATTGTGACCATACCAATGGTATTGAACGGACATGCCGGAGTCAAATACGGCGTTCCTTTCCCTGTAATCGGGCGGTCATCTTTTGGAATTAACGGGATTCATATACCGAGTGTGTTGAGGGGATTGGTGGCTTGTGGTTGGTTTGGGATACAATGTTGGATTGGTGGATTGGCGGTGTATTCTATTGGCACTACCTTGATGGGAATTGAACCGGATACCGCTTTGACTTTCGGCAAATTTATCGGCTTTGCGATTTTCTGGTTGCTCAATGTCTATTTCATTTGGAATGGCATGGAGAGTATTCGGTGGATTGAAAAAAGTACTGCGCCAATTCTCTTAATCATGGGTATCCTATTGATTATTTGGGGCGCGACGAATGTGGGGAGTTTTTCAAAAGTATTGGAAAACAGTAATCAATACGCTGTACCTACCGCTGTGATGAGCGATAAAGGCATCGCCATCAACACCATCACAGATAAAGACGGCAACAAAAAAGCACAAGAATATCGCCTGATTACCAACGGAAAAGAAGGAAATTGGCAAAAAATACCTGCCAATCAAATCATTCCTTTCTCATCCAATGTGAATGCAGAATTGCCAGCTATTCAATTCAAAGCTAACGACGCCATTTCCAGCCAAGTAGCCGTACAAGCCGCCAAAACAGACAACGAACAACAAGGCAGCCGCTTCTGGAAATACCTCATGTGGCTCACCGCAATGGTCGGTTTCTGGGCGACTATGGCGATAAGCATTGCCGACATCACCCGACACAGCAAAACACAAAAAGAACAAGTCGCGGGACAATTTATCGGCTTGCCGACCACCATGATTTTATATTCTTTCGTGGGAATATTCGTGACTTGTGCGGCGGCTACTATTTTTAATGATGTATTGGTACTGGAAGATTCGCCGTGGGATCCGGTTACTTTGATAGGTAAATTGGATAATCCTTGGGTAATTGTACTGGCACAAATCTTTATGATTATTGCCACACTCAGCACTAATATTGCTGCCAATGTCATCGCGCCTGCGAATGCCTTTTCCAATATCAGTCCTAAAAATATTTCCTTTCAAAAGGGCGGTATCATCGCAGCGATTATCGGAATTATTACTTGCCCATGGTGGTTAATGGATGAAATTTCGGGCTTGTTGATTTTCGTAAGTAGCTTTCTCGGACCTATTCTCGCGATTTTAATCGGTGATTACTTTTTTATCAGAAAAACAGCAATTTCTACGGAAGACCTCTTTTTGACTGATGGAAAATACACCTACCAAAACGGTTATAATATCAAGGCTTTCATTGCCTTCATTGCAGGGGTAGCTACGGCTTTAATCGGTTATTTTGTCCCGTCTTTATCCGTGCTTTATAGTAGTTCGTGGTTCAGTAGTTTTGCGGTGTCTTTATTGGTGTATTACTTGTTTTCTTATCGAGATAGATAATGCTGTAATACTTAAATGTGATAATGCGACAATGTTTTTACGAATACAAACATTGTCGCATTTGTATTTGGGCATTGTAGTATTAAAAAACATTTACATCATTTATTCATCTACTCATTTACTCATTCTCTTTAATTTTTCTACCTTGTAATTTATTTTTGCGCCATTCATTATTTAAGAACGTGTTTGAAAGTTTAATTTGGATTTATTGTGGTTTTGGTTTTGTAAGGCGAAACGAATTTCCTACGGTCTTATGAATTTTAGCTCGAATGTCTCAAAAAAGCGGGTACGATTTTGCAT
>JAHDEO010000559.1 GCA_020628725.1 Saprospiraceae bacterium | reverse complement strand
AGTATAAAATTCTTAACGGCTTTTTGTATTCGTTTGGCTAAAATCAATAAGACCGTTAGGGAATTTGTTTGAACTGAATTGTGCTGCAAAATATGGATTTTTTTTATAAGTAAAAATACTCGTTTCTTATGTGTTTATAATTTTTACTTATAGAAACAGGTTTTCAATACAAAACAATGATATTTTTGTAAGAAAACAAAATGAAGGTGGTGGGAAGGACTTGGGGACGACAGTTTTTTAACTTCAAACCGAATATGGAATTTTATTAAATATGAAAATAGGGTTGGTTGGAGGACTTTTAGTTTTTATCGGCTATTTTTTTCAATTTGCTAATGGTGAAGAAGAATGTTGTGCCTTGGTTCAATGTTGATTGCAGCCATATTTTACCTTTGTGGCTATTGACAATTTTTTTTGCAATTGCCAATCCCATGCCTCTGCTGTAATCTAAATTACTTTTATACATTCTAAATATTTCCGACTGATTTTTAGGAGATATTCCAATACCGTTATCTATGATGGTAAACCGGATTTCATGCTCCAATTCTTCTGATTCTACTTGTATTTTTAAGTCTTTTTTTTCCTTGTTGTGTACGATAGCATTTTCAATCAGAATGGAAAAAAGTTCTGCTAAATTGTTTTTATTGCCGGATATCGTTGGCAAATTTTCAAAGTGTATATTATTGATGTGGCTCTTCCATTCGGTCTGTTGTCGGATGATTTCCCCAAGCATCTCTTGTGTGTCAACTTGCTCAAATTTCTTGTTGTTGTCTATTCCAAAATAAAAAACCAGTCTATTGAGTATTCTACTTGCTTTATTGGTGGAATCGTGGATAAATTTGAGGCTTTGATTTCCTAAATCATCAAATTTATCACCATATTTCCGCATTAAAAGGCTGCTAAAGTTCTGTAAATTATGAAGTGGTGTTTGAATATTATGTGAACTTAAATAGGTAAAATTTTCAATTTCTTCTACTTTTTCATTTAGCTCTTTATTGACGATTTCGAGCTGTTCATTTAATTTTTTTAACTCGGTAATATCACGTTGCGAGCCCCAATATCCGACCAAATACCCGTCTTCAATGATACCTTTCATCGAGACTAAAAACCATCTACTTTCTCCCACCGGAGGCGTGATATTTGATTCCAAATCTTTAATATCATAGTTGCTTTCCACAAATTTTTTGTAGAACTGAAAGCCGGAGGAATCTTCACTTTCGTATTCTTCGGGTTCTGCCATTGCAACAACTTTTTGATTGATGATAACTGATTTATCGGTATGTTCATCGCCATAAAGCATTTTGAGGGTAGCCAGATTGACATCGTTGATATAGGTATGTTCAAGTATCATGCTGACCTGTTGTAAGGTAGGTAGTTTCAAGCTGACAGGTTCTCTTACTTCGCACATGAATACAGCACTGATATTTTGTTCAAAGAATGTTTGGTAATAATCTTTCATTTGCTGTTTGATTTAATAAACGACACCTCAAAAGATACGTAGTATTTCGCTTTTTGGTTGTGATATGCATAGTATATTTTGTAGTTAAATTTTAATCAAAGCGAAAAAAAGGATAGTATTATAAAGGTGGCAGGAAGGATTTGGGAGCGACAGATTTTTTGGGTCGAGGAGGTTTGTTTTCTTCTATGCGTTTTGCTGAATACTCGCATTACTCATCGAGGTGGGCTTGCACCAAATCTATTAACTTTTGATTTTTAGTGGATTGTGCCATTGACAAGGGAGTGTGATTGCCAAAATATTCTTTTATCGTAGGGTCAGCTCCATTTTTCAATAGGTATTCTGCTATTTCAAAATGTTGATGCTCAATGCTCGCAATTAAAGGCGCGGTCATAAATTCGGGGTGTTGGTAATTGGGGTCAATGCCCATTTGTATGTGGTATCTGACTAATTCTAAATCGCCCGTTTGAGCGGAATGGTAAAGTTCTTTCCAGTCGCCTGCTGCCATAAATTATAACTTTTCTATCGCTTTTAAAAATTCGTTTTTGTCCTTTAAGTCCACACTTAAATTGATGTCATTACCGTACTTTTTGGGTTGATACTCCATTATTTGCAAGAAAAGAAAAACTCTTGTTCATTGTCAATTGTTGATGATTGGCATTTTATCAAATGTCAACAAAAATGTTGTTCCATTTTCTGATGGCTCTAAAATTTTAATTTGACCATCGTGCTTATCCATGACTCTTTTGCAAATTGACAAACCCAAACCGGTTCCTTTGTATTCACTTGTCGTGTGGTATCGCTTAAAGGGTGTAAAGGCATCTTTTATCGATTCTTTTTTCATTCCTATACCATTGTCGGTGATAAAAATATTAGTCTTATTATCAAGCTCTTCGCCTTTTATATGAATCTTTGCAATGTGATGTTCGTCTTTAGGTTGATATTTGATGCCGTTAGATATTAAATTGCCAAACAGGGCTTTTAAAAGCGTAGGATTGCCTTTGACCGTTGGAAGCGCATCAATTTGAAATTCCAGTTTTTTCTCCAATAATTCATATTGATACAGTGAGGTAATGGAAGGAATAATCTCATTGATATCTACTTCTTCTAAAGTGATTTCCTGTTGGTCTATTTTATGAAAAAGTAGCAGGTCTTTGATGAGCTCCTCCATTTGTTTGGAGGAATTTTGAATGTACTTAAAGTAATCTTCGTGTGCATCTTCTACAAATTTAACTTTTCGTCGAATTAATCCACAAAAGGAGTTGATTGTTCTTATGGGAGCTTGTAAATCGTGGCTCATGATGTAGCTAAACGTTTTTAACTCGTCATTTCTCCGTATCAGGGTTCCATTGATTTGCTCTTGGATTTTGTGTTTGTTTTCAATTTCTGCTAATGCATTGTTTAGATGATGTTCTTGGGTCATCAGATAATCTGCGAAGAACTTAAATATCATGGCAGCTCCCAGAATTTGGACGACAAATAATACACTTTGAACAAGCTGCTGATCATGCTTTAAACTGACAATAAGCACCAACGATAATGATATGGCAGCAAACAAAAATTTAGCTCTTGTAGATTTTATAATCAGCATGTACAGAATGACGATGATTGTAAGTTGTGGTACAACATGAATCGGTTCTATCAATCGAAAATACGATAGCACAAAAGCCAAACCCGTCATCACAAAACAGGATGAATAGATAACCGTATTGACCCGTCCTTTGAAAGCAAACCAGAAAATGGAGAGTAATAAAAGCGCAGCTACAAAATCTATTAGAGCGACCACATATTCTTCGTTGTACAGGCGAAAAATCACCATTAAGAGTAAGATGGAGGCAATTATCGTCATCAATACCATGACCGTTTTTATTCGTAACTTATCCAAACTACTCAGGTCAAGGTTATCAATCTTTTTTAATACATCGCTTACTATCTGTTTCATTTTTTATGTATTGATGTTTATCTGTCTTAACCTACAAATATACGTAATAAACTTCCAGATGTTTTTTGCATCTACAGAAACTAATTCGTCGTCAGGCTTATAAAAAATGAAAAGTATCGAGGATAGCTCTGCCTTTTAGAGGTTGTTTTTACAAACGCGATATGCCATTTGTCCACCATTCGGGCGTGGCTAATCGTTGTCCGAATTTCCAAATATCATCAAGATAAAGCAAGAGTTTTCTAATGGTCGAATCCCTTTGATTTTTTAGGTACATAACTCAAGTTGCGGATAAACCGCGAACTTGAGCAAATCCCAAATTCCAAGTACCAAATCCCAATGAAATTCGATTGAAACAGGTTAAAGTTGGGATTTGGAATTTGTTTTTTGGAATTTTTCAAGTTGTTCGCAACTTGAATTACATAATTGGCAATATCGTAACTCTGAAAGAATTTTTAGCATCTATCTTTTCATCCCAAAGCGAGCGATTAAAGATGTCGTTTTTTTGATTGAATCGCTTCAAGTTTGGAGTGATTTTAAATGCTTTGTCTAAGTAGTTTTTAGTGTCATTTACTTGTCGGGTGCGAATTGCCATAGTACGCTAATTTATGTTTTTTTTATTTATAAATCAGCTTATCCACAAGCTAATTTCATCTAAATATCTCCATTTCCCATTTACTCGTATAAAAATCATTATTTCGCCGGAACCAATTGTCCAACCTCCTGCGCCGGAATGTTCTATCAATGCCAGGGTATTATCGCGATT
>JAHDEO010000558.1 GCA_020628725.1 Saprospiraceae bacterium | reverse complement strand
GCTTTGCAAAAAATAAATCACGGTCTACAGACCGTGTTACATGTACTTTCGTGTTCATTTTTTTGTAAAAATAGGAAAAACACGTCAGTACAACAACACATTGAGTACACGCTCACTCCTTCACCCACTTTCCTTGGGATATAATTTCTCCTTCAAGCTCCAATACATAGGTGTACATACCCGCAGGCAGATGGCGTACGTCTACGGGGCGATTATTGGGTATTTTTTCTTGAAAAACGACCTTGCCGAGTCCATCAAAAAATGAGACATCATACATACCCGCTTCGCCTGTGTCGAAGAAGATGTAATTAGAAGTGGGGTTGGGATAGACGGTGATGTTTGAGGTGCTTTCGGGTGTGGTAGTGGAGGTGAGTAAGCCGTTGGGACCGACTTTTAGGAGATGAATATCATAGTCAAAAAAACCTGAAAATGCATATCGGCGGCTGTATATCAGACATCCGCCGTCTTGTGTGGCAAGTACGCCTTCCATCACATAAAAAGCATCGCCGCCGTAGTATCTCGTCCAATTGAGATTGAGGTCTTCATCATATTGAGAAAGGATGAGCCAGCCGGGGAATTCTGATAAAAATGGATGGGTATCATAATTACGTTGCCAACCACCGCAATAAATTTTGTCGGGATATATAAAGTCAAGACTTTGAGTGAGCGCAGTAATCTCCATTGAATCAGGAGTGCCGAAGACTCCACTCGCGAGGACTTCATTGTTATGACGGATTTTTTTGATGCCGATATTATCGTCATTACTTCCTAGAGTATTATCCACACCAGACACAAAATATGTTGAATCGTTTAATCTCCGCATTGTACCATCACCCGTTAGAAAAGTTTCGGGACCAAATGGATTTACTATTATTGAGTCTATCTCCAAATTATTATCTAATAGCACAATAGGAATATTTAAACTCTTTAAAATAAACCCTGAACTATCGCTTTCTTCAAGAATAGATATAGGATGAAATGTCGAATCTACTGGGTAAATTCTATCTTTCAATAATTCACCATTCCTATTTACTATTGATACATAACTAAGAAAATGTGGATTCCCATCGTATATAAACCCTACAAGTGCGTACCTATCGCCAGATATTTTTTTCACATCGGTGATGGTTAACAAATCGTAGTTGTCAATAATCATTTTATGTTCAATAACTGAAAAATCATTCTTGAATGTGGTATACCAGAGTTTCGTTTTTAGAGTTCCTCTATCTGCCTCACTACCAATTGCTATTATTGTATCTCCTTCTATATCTAAATACGTCGTAGAGGAAGATAGTGTATCAACATAGGGAAAATTTGTTGTTTGTAGAAGTTCCCCTGAAGATGAAAACTCTCTCATTAGCGTATAATAGTTCGCCTCTACATCTTCTCCATGATACTGAAATGAAATTGCCATTTCCTTTTTCAATGACATACTTAGGTATTTCCATATCAGTCGCAGAGTGAGTAAACTCAAATACTTGGGCTTTGATAGTTAAGTTCGTTATTAAAAATACTCCTGATAATATTAAATATTTCATAAAACAAAGTATGTGGTGGTGGAGACATTCAATCTCCACCACCTGCGAAGTACTACATTGGAGGTGTTTCAATCGAAGGATAAGGGTTTACGAGACTCTCAATTATTGTCCCATAAGAAAAAACAGGTCCATGTTCATAAAAGAACACATTTGGTGGCAAGTCACTAAAAGTTCCCCATTTATTGGGGACATTAACCGAAATGAAGTCTCTACCAGAGGGACGATTATCATTCATTACATCGATTAAACCATCATAATAAAAATCCATATCATCAGGAGGAATACATGCCTTATCATCAAAATTATCAAAATGCGGATCATTAAAATACAACAAATAATCCCGACAATTGTCATTTAAAACATCATCATTCGGATTAGGATATAAAATTGCTGGTATGCCGAACATCTCAGGTATAACAATTTCAACATTTACTACATACCATGGTATCTGACAATTAATAGGGGGTCCTGCTGTACAACCAATGAATAGTCCTGTGTTGTTGAGAGCAAGGAATCTATTATTAGCTTCGGATGCTAACTCAGTATTAGCAGCTCGTCCTACATTCGGAGGAACTACTCCAGTGCTAGGTCCACAAGTACCTCTGCCATTAGTATTAAAAAATCCCCACCACCAGTGCAAATCAAATGAAGCAATAGTCTCTTCCAGAGAACCTGTACCAACTTGGGTAGTTACGATAAGGCTGTTTGGGTCGTCAGCATATTCCGCTACATCTACTAATACAGGTAAGCGATTATCCGCAGGAAGGCTATAGAAATGCTCTGAAAACTTTGTTACTGCAGCATATACGGATAGGCGTATAATCGTACTTTCGCTGCTACCATAGGCATAGCGTTTTGAAATGATTAAATGAATACAGAAAAAAATTGGTAAGACCGTTTTTAAAAGAAGGTGCTTGATATGGGTCGAACCGTTTTTTGTGTCAAATTTTGTTTCGTTCTATTTTGTTTCTGTGCAAATATATGTCGTAATTTTTTTTTTCCAAAATCTCAGAACACAATTCTTAAAATTTAACATATGTTTACATGAAACCATTCATTGATTTAGTTTTCGTTATTTTCTTACATTTGAGATTCGGAAAAGCCATACCATTAACAAGAAATTAAAGGCAGATGGCACTATAATTGACGACAAATTAATGTTGAATGAATGAATATTGAATTTTGAATGATTTCAAAACATCTATTTATTCTTCACAAATAAAAAATATAAGGAGATTACTGTTATTGAGGGAATTTTACAAATTATTCAATTTCAATATTTTATGAAAAAACTATTACTACTTGGATTATATTTAGGCTTGAGCGTTGCGATGCAGGCACAAATCACGCTGGGAACGGGGCATATCCCGCAAGCCGGCGATAAATTGTATATCGGCATTGATTCGACCGAATTTTGGTACGACAATCCCGACTATGGACTCGAAACAGGCGAAAATAAGAATTGGGAATTTGACCTGATTCAGATAGAAAAAATGCAGGTCAGAGACTATAAAGATGTATCGGAAGGTACGGTTACGGATAGTTTCCCGGATGCCGATATGATTGGTCCGTTTTTCGGCGGTGAAGGCTACTATAAGCACGATGCGGATGGTTTGACGCTTTTGGGCTATTATGGTTCGCCGATTGATATTGTGGAGAATTTGGAATTATCGGTGGCATTTGACCCAAGTTATACGGTGCTACCTGCGAACATGACTTATGGCGACACCTATACCGATACCTATGCTTTTCATGAGGAACTTATCAATGCCAATTTGGAAGTAACCGTTTCGGGTATCACAACGATAGTTAATTCTGCGATTTTGGATGTGGCTTCTACAGTAGATTATGTCGCTGATGGTTGGGGTACATTTACGACGCCTTATGGTACTTGGGATGTGTTGCGTGTAGTACGAACGGAGTACAGAGAGACGCAAGGCATGGCGGAATTGCCGTTTTTTGGTTGGCAAGATTTAGCTGCATTTGGTATAGAAGGCTTTGGTCCTGATACGATTCGGACGATTATGTTTCTCAATGATATGGTCAAAGAACCAATTATTGAGTTTGAAATAGATAATAACAGTCCACATGCTGCCAATAGTCCGGCAAAAGCAATTCGCTTTAAAATTCCTTCGAGCGTTGTAGATGTAGAAACACCTGAAATGCCACAAGTTGACATTAATGCTTTCCCAAATCCTGCTGTCAATGACGTAAGTATCACAACAAGCGGTTTTGACGTTGGAGCATACCATATCAATGTGTACAATATGCTTGGACGCATCGTCAAACAACAAGCTATTGATATTACGGGCGATAGTAGCTTCCGATTGGATGTATCGAATTTGAGTCGCGGTACTTATTTGTACAATATCAGCGATTCATCGGGTAACATGTTGATTACAAAACGTTTGGTGGTGATTAAACCTTAGCGAGAAGTCAGAACATTTTATTGTCAGACGTTCTATAAATTATTAATGCGGTAGAGAAAATTCATGAATTTTCTCTACCGCATTTTATTTTATGCATAATGGAGTAGCGTTCAAATACAGAACAGTCGGCAGACGACATTGGAATTTGGTACTTGTTCTAAACAAAAAAGGCTGCCTTTGCAGACAGCCTTCGGATGAGATGGGTGTTTG
>JAHDEO010000557.1 GCA_020628725.1 Saprospiraceae bacterium | reverse complement strand
AAACTCACATTTTCGCGCCTTGATTGAGCAAAAAATAACTTTGCATTTTTGACCAATTATTTATTTCGAGTTGCCTTAGATTAGCTTAAAACAAAGTCAGCTTCAAAAGGTTTCTTGTTTTTGTTTTTGAAATAATTTGTTTTTAATTAAAAATTATGTAACTTTGACTTGAATTTAAATGAAAAAAGCATGAAGAATTCAAACAAAAACATTTATTTTAAGCAAATTTTTGAGGCACTTCAACTCAATAATACGATTGTAAAGAAACATCAACATAAACTTGACGAAGGTGAATATAACAAACGCACCTTCGCTCAGAAGTTGGGTACACACAGTGGTGTTGTGCCTGCTATACTTAGTGGGGAGCGTGGTGTTACTGAAAAAATTATCTCTAATCTCTGTCGTTACTTCAACGTCAACGAGGCTTTTATTCGCATGGGTGAGGGGGGGATGTTCCTGAGCGATGAGGCTGCTGAACCGACATTTTTTGGCGCAAATAATATCGTACTTTCTGCCGTACACGCCACAGCGGGTGATCACATCAGCGATGAAGCGGTAGCTCAGGAAGATGTGCGTTTTGGTATTCCCGGCTTGCAAGGTAATTTATTTGCTTTCAATGTAAAAGGAAACTCTATGGAGCCTATTTTGCAGGAAGGTGATATGGTATTTTGCAGACATGTCGAGAGCCCGAAATACCTTCGTAGAAATGAGATATATGCCGTCTATGCAGAAGGGCAAGTACGTATCAAATACGTCGAAATGGAACACGATGCTTACGAGCCACAACTCAAGTTACTTTCACATAATGATATTGAGCATCCGCCGATTTATGTCAATGCCAATCAAGGTGTAAAAATCTATCAAGTTGTTCATTTTCTGACAGATATGGGCAATCGTTTGGGGCTTTTATAATGGTTAATGGTTAACGATTAATGATTAATTAATGCGGAGTTTTCGCGAAGCGAAAACAATACATATTAATCGTTAATCATTTATCATTAACCGTTAATAAAGATTCTCGTACTACTCGTTCATAATAACTTTCATATTGAGGTAATATATTAGCAATATCAAATTTTTGGGCTTGTGCCAAGGCATTAGCCCGAAAAGTTTGATGCAATTCTTCTGTTTGAAGTAAGTGAATCGCATTATCTGCCATATCTTCTACATCACCTACCTTACTCAAAAATCCTGTTTCTCCGTGAATATTCACCTCCGGCAGACCACCCACATCTGATGAAATCACAGGTACTTCACAAGCCATCGCCTCCAATGCCGCCAAACCAAAACTTTCACTCGCCGAAGGCATGATAAACAAATCTGCAATTGCCAATAATTCTTCTACAGCTTGTTGTTTACCCAAAAATCGTATTTCGTGACACAAGCCAATTTCACGACAAGTGCGTTCTACATTTTGGCGTTCGGGACCATCTCCAATAAGCAAGAGTTTTGAGGGTATTTTTGAATATACCGTTTTAAAAATACGCACCACATCATCCACTCTTTTTACTTTTCTGAAATTGGAAACATGAACGAGAATTTTCTCCCCTTCCGGCGCGATAGCTTTCTTAAAATGGTCTTTATTCGTCTTACGAAAACGACTAAAATCAATAAAATTCGGAATGACTTCAATATGATTATTAATATCAAATGAACTATAGGTATCCCGTTTAAGTGATTCGGAAACCGCCGTCACACCATCTGATTTATTTATCGAAAATGACACTACGGGCGCGTAGGAAGCATTTTTTCCTACCAAAGTAATATCTGTACCATGCAATGTGGTAATCACCGGAATATAAATGCCTTGCGCCAACAATATCTTCTTTGCCATATACGCTACCGCTGCGTGTGGTATCGCATAATGTACGTGCAATAAGTCTAATTTTTCATAGGCAACCACATCAACCATTTTACTGGCAAGCGATGTTTCGTAAGGCGCATACTCAAACAAGGGGTAGTCCGCCGAACTCACCTCGTGATAATAGACATTTTCTGTAAAACTGAGCAATCGTGCCGGTTGGCTATACGTGATAAAATGTACGCTATGTCCCTTTTGAGCCAAGCCTTTCCCAAGTTCGGTAGCCACTACGCCACTCCCCCCATAAGTCGGATAACATACTATACCTATCTTCATGTGTGATTTTTAGAAGTCAGACCGCCTTGCTGTCAGAAGTCAGACCATTCTCATTGTCAGAGGTCAAATGATTAGGACGTATTCATCTGAATGCTGATTTCGATAGCTATCGGAAAAACGTTCTGACATCTGACATCTATTATTCCGACAATTATAAAGAAAAATTAGTGGTAAAAAGTTGTTGTGAGGCATAAAAAAAACGCTCGACAAATTGTCGAGCGTTGCTGTACTACCGGGACTTGTATTTTTCATAGTTCAATTACACAATTATCACAATGCCCGGTTAGGGAAGGGACGAGACGTACAAGAATAATGGTTTTTGATACTTAGTTTGGTTTGTTCGAACCTGCTTAAAATGGTATAGGGACGTATATAAATCAGTACTGTCTCGTCTATAATTCAACTTATTAACTAGCAAAAATTCTTTTCTTTTCTCGCGTAGCCAATGGTCCGAAGACCAATGGCGCGCGATATTCATCATTTTTCAACTTCTTTTTTGCGGTCTTATTTTCAGAAGTCAGGACATTTCATTGTAGCATTTCATCATTTAAGCATTACAAAAGAATCTACACCGGCAAGCAGAAACTGCTTTTTGAATGATGTTAGTAATGTCTTGCTTGGTAGAAATTTGAAATTGAAAGGCAATCAATTTTGCAAAACATTTTAGACATTTAGCCATCTACTCGCCGGCGTAAGATTCATAGTGGGTCTAGCCTTTTATTTGCCGTAAACTTTTGTGAAAAATCGGGCAAGAGACTATTGATGTTCCACTCATTATTTTTAGAGGTCAGACCATTTGGTGGTCAGAGGTCAGATTCTAAATTTATCTGACATCTGATTCCGATAGCTATCGGAAAGTGTTCTGACGTCTGACATCTTTTTTTATTTGACAACCAACTTTTTGGTCACCAGTTTTCCTCCTATTGTTGTTTTAATCAAGTAAACGCCTGCTGCGTATCTTTTTGTATTGAGGTAATATTCTCTGGAGCGTACCATACCCGCATCGTGCGACCACACTTCTTTGCCCGACATATCTACGATGCTGATATTGACTTCCTGTGCTTGCTCTAATTCAAAGGTCAGCACTGCATTATCTGTGCTTGGATTAGGGAAAACTTCTAACTTGGTCAAGCCTTCTACTTTGTCGTTTGAGACAGCAGTATTTTCGCCTACTTCGTAACATTGAGTTATCGCACAATCATAAGCATCCGTCACTGTGAGACAGTAAGTACCTGCTTCCACATTTTCCAAATTGCTCGAAATCACACCATTATCCCAAAGGAAGTTATAAGGCGGTAAGCCACCATTCAAATCAATTGCTATGCTACCGTTGCTTTCTCCGGTAGTGGCATTCGTTACACTTTCGTAAAGTACGATGGCATTTGGCTCATTCACTGTGACTGTGGGCGAATCCCATAGACAACCATTGGCATCTGTCACTGTAAATTGATAGTCACCCATTGGCAGATTCGAGGGATCTTCCTCTACAGCACCATGCGACCAATTGTATGCATAAGGTTCTGTGCCACCATATACCGTAATTTCAATCGCACCATTATCCGCATCTGCACAAGTAAGACTTTGTACGAAATTGAGTGCTACACTCATCAACTGCGGCTGTTCCACAGTGATATTCGGCGACGATACGGATGCTCCCGTAGCGTCTGTCACAGTCACTTTGTAAGTGCCTGCGGTTAAATTTTCAATATCTTCTGCTGTTGCTTCATTCGACCATAAGTAATCCAGTGGTGGTGTGCCGCCATCTACACTGATTGCAATCGCGCCGTCGTTGTTGCCAAAGCAACTCACTGACTGGACTACATCTACTGTCACAGAAACCGCAGAAGCGTCGTTCTTTTGCGGGAATGTGTGTGCAGACCAACAGACGCACGACCAACTCATCAACAAGGCTATGGTAAAAAATCTCATGGTACAAACGATTTCTAATTTTGAATGAGTGAATGTTGAATTTAGAATGACCTGACCAACATATTCTCACTCTTCCTCCCGACTGGCAAGTTGAAGGTTATGGAACTTCAAC
>JAHDEO010000556.1 GCA_020628725.1 Saprospiraceae bacterium | reverse complement strand
ATTTAAATGTCCTCTAATAAAAATACCGATAAAATAGAAGAAATTCGTGGTGTTGGCAGTCTCGACAATACCAGTGAGCAATCTAAAATGCAGCTCAGGTATCAGGCACTTTTCCACAATACTATTGATGGTATTTTTATTTATAATTATGAAAAAGAGGCGGTCATTGAGTGCAATAATGCTGCTTTGAGTATCTTGGGATATGAAGATGTAGAGGAGTTGCTGGGGCAGAGTCGTTTTGAGTTTGTGCCGAAGACTTCCAAGTATTTTCCGGGCATGGATTTGCACGAAATCACTAAGGGGGATGGAGAGCGTGTGAAGAATGGCGAATCTTTTGGTACAAAGGGTATTTTTATCGGTAAAAACGGTAAGCAAGTGTTGGTACAAGCAAAGGTGGTCCCTACATTTTACAGACATGGGGAAGCATTCATTATTTTTCAAGATGTGACTAGTAAGATACTGACGAAACTCGCTAAAAAAGAAAGCGATAAAAGATACCGCGATATTTTTGCCAACTCCCACGAAGCGATTGTTTACCTTGACATCAATACTCAAACTGCCATCATTTGCAATGATAATGCGCTGAAAATGTTTGATTTATCTTCTGTGGAAGAATTAAAACAAATCAAGCCAAAAGATTTTTTATTAACGCAAACTAAAATAGAAGGTGTAGATCCTGTAAAATATTTTGAGAAATCGGTCATACGAACCATCAAAGATGGTCGGGCAGAAATTTCATTTTGGTTAAAGAAAAAAAGTAATAAATTGATGCGTGTGAACTGTGTGATGGTTGCAGATAATAGCAATCCGAAAAATCCCAAAGTCATCACCTTCATTCGCGATATTACGAAATTATATCAAGCACAACAGGAATTGAGAGAAAAAAACGAAGAACTCCAACGCTATATCGCCTCTAATCTGCAATTAGAAAATTTCGCTTACTTTGCCTCCCACGATTTGCAGACACCGCTGCGTTCTATCGTTAGTTTTACGCAGTTGCTTCAAAGGAGTTTGAAAAATCGAATCACGGATGAAGAGCAGGAATACATGGATTTCATTACCTCTTACGGCAAGAGTATGAGCCAGCTCATCAATGATATTCTTTTCTATTCCAAGGTAAATTCTACCGACTTGAATATCCAAGAGGTCAACTTAATTCTTCTACTTGAAAACCTGCTTTCCAGCATGATATCCGCCATCAAGGAAAAAGATGCGGTTATTCAATTAGAATATATTCCCAAAAGTATCATGGCAGATACGACCAAAATTTTACAAGTTTTTCAAAACCTACTCTCAAACTCCCTAAAATTCAGCCAACAACACATCAACCCTAAAATTATTATTTCATGCGCCGAAAAACCTGCTCACTGGCAATTCTCTGTCAAAGATAATGGCATCGGTATCGCTCCTGAATTTCAAGAAAAGATATTTGGGATGTTCAAACGGCTACATAGTCTGCAAGAATTTGAAGGGACAGGAATCGGGCTGGCATTGGTCAAAAAAATCATCGACCAACATCATGGCAAAATCCGGGTCGAATCCGAAGTCAATCAAGGCACAACTTTCTTTTTTACCATTCCGAAAAATCCTGCGTAAACAACTTCCTGCCAATTCATATTTTCATTTATTTATGTGAATCTTATCTTTGTGTAAAAATCATTTACAAATAGATTCATATGCATTATAAAATCACGCTATTCTCCTCTCTCTTAATTCTTGTCCTACTCCAAAGTTGTACTTCTAATCAAGGAACTATTGTCGATTATACTCAATTGAAAATGAAGCAAATAGGCGATAGTAAAGTTGCTCATCTCAATGGCGAAAAATATACCGGACAAGCCAAATATACACTCCCAAACGGTGTTTTACAATTCCAATACACTTACAAAGACGGTTTGCAACACGGTCCATACGTCACCTACTACGGTAATGGCAATAAACAGAAAGAAGGCACCTACAACTACGGAAAACAACACGGCGAATACAAAGAATATTACGAATCCGGTCCGCTAAAATATTGGTATAATTGGGATAATGAAAAAAAGACAGGCGAATGGAAAAGTTTCTATGAAAGTGGTGGTAAGTGGACACTCCGCAATTTTAAAAATGATAAATTACACGGAAAATTATACGTTTGGGATGAGGAAACAGGAAAACTGGGAAAAGAACACACTTATGTCAATGGTGTCCAAACGGAGAAGATTAATCACTTTGAGAATTTTTGATTTTTGATTGGGTGATTTTTGATTGGATTTCGCTACGCTAAAGACAGGAATTTTACGCAGCAAAATCAATCTAAAATCAAAAATCACTCAATCAAAAATTCACCCTATCGTAGATTTCGCTCATTGGAATTTTGACGCTAATAGATTCAAATTCAACATCTTCTGTCAAATTATCGTAGGTACTGAGTAGCCATTTTCCGCTTTCTTGGAGGGTGAATACTTCAACGTAGATTTTATCCGAGCTTATTAAAACATATTCTTTGAGTGTTTCTGTTTGTCTGTAAAAGAAAAATTTATCGAATCTATCATATCCGGCAGTTGAGGGAGAGCCAACTTCAACTATTATTGTCGGATTGGTGATAATATTTTTATTTTCGTCATAATATTCCAATTCTCCACAAATCACCGTAGTATCTCCATAAAAAGAGCGTCCGGCTTTCACGACTCGAATTTTCAAATCGGAACTGTACACCTTACAAGGTGTTCCTTTTAGATTAGCTCTCAATTCTGAACCGATGTTCACAGAGATTAAACTGTGGTCGGGCGAACCACCCGCCATTGCAACTACCTCACCGTCAATAACTTCCCTAAACAAAGGCACAATCTCTCCGTCGTGATATTCGCTCTTGTATTCCGCTTTTTCTTCCAAAGCGAGATATTCTTCATATGTATAATATTTTTTTTCTTTTTTAGCTGGACTCGTATTCATCTTTTTAATTTTCTGATTCGGCTGAATGATTTTTTAGTCGTATTTGAATACAAAATACGAATTTTACAACGTAAAATCAATCAAAAATCACTCAATCTAAAATCCATAAATCTCCTTACGACTCGCCTTCAAAGTATTCATCATCAGCGAAACCACCGTCATCGGTCCCACCCCACCGGGAACAGGCGTAATATAACTACACTTCGGCGCAACTCCCTCAAAATCAACATCTCCTGCAAGGCGATAGCCGCGTTTACGAGTGGCATCATCTACGCGATTGATACCTACGTCGATGACGACTGCGCCTTCTTTGACCATATCTGCTGTGATGAAATTATCACGTCCGATAGCGGCGATAATGATGTCTGCACGGCGTGTTTCGGCAGCGAGGTCGCGGGTGCGACTATGCGTGAGCGTGACCGTGCAATTCCCGACTTTTGCCTTACGCGATAGCAAAATACTCATCGGCGTACCGACAATATTACTACGCCCAACGACCACACAATGCTTACCCGAAGTCTCAATGTCGTAGCGTTCCAACATCTGTAAAATCCCATACGGCGTAGCCGGCAAATACGCCGGAAGTCCCTGTGCCATACGCCCAAAATTGATAGGATGAAAACCATCCACATCCTTCGAAGGCTTGATAGCGAGGGTGACATCTTCGTCATTAATATGTTGTGGTAGAGGCAATTGCACAATAAAACCGTCGATGTCATCATCCATATTCAGGTCGTTGATGATGCCCATGAGTTCATCTTCTGTGATGTCCGCATCGCGTCTAACAAGTGTGGATTTGAAGCCGCATTGCTCACACGAGCGCACCTTATTACGCACATACGCAGCACTCGCGGGGTCATCCCCCACCAAGACCGCCGCCAAGTGTGGCACTTTGCCGCCTTGCGCTTTGATATGCTGCACTTCTACCGCGATTTCTCCCTTAATCGTCTCTGCAAGGGCTTTTCCGTCGATTAATTTCATATGTCGAGTTGCGAGTTGCGAGTTAGCGAGTTACGAGTGGGCGTGTCGTCAGGCATTTTGGAAGTAAAATTATTTTTTCAATGTAAAAACAGAGGTAACTCTTTGATTATAAACCTATGAGGTTTTAGAAACCTTATAGGTTTGGGCAGAGTTCCATTTAAAAAAGTACCACTCAAAACTCGTTATTCGTCACTCAAATTTCATGTGTTGGTTTTCCAATTCCTCTAATGAGTTGCCAACCTGTCAAAATAAACATATACACACCAAACCCAAA
>JAHDEO010000555.1 GCA_020628725.1 Saprospiraceae bacterium | reverse complement strand
TTATCCGCAACTTGAGTTAATTATTTTTTTCGCGGCAACTAAAGTTTCCGCTACATGTGTCGTGCAAATTAACAAAATACACAACAATCCTACATATGACAAACATTTTTCTTCTTTTTCCGTTTAAAAGAAAGAAAAATACAATGCGTGCATTGCTTTTTTGTATTTTCGCGTCTATATAATGTAACAATGCGTTAATAATGTAATGCGACAATGTTTTTCAATGAGTGAATGAGTGAATTTTGAATGAGTGAATAATTCACACAGTTAAAATTTATTTCAAATCACTTATTATCATTTTTTTGTTTCAAATAAAAAAACACATCAGAAATATTGTCGCATTGACTCATTGTCGCATTATCGTATTAATTATTCACTCATTCACTCATCCATAATTCACTCATTAATAATGGCAGAAATATTAGAACAGCAAGCTATCCTAAAAGGCGGCGAATTTATCACCAGCGAAACACGCCCGGAGGATGTGTTTATTCCCGAACAAATGGACGAAGAACAACAAATGATTCGCCAGACTTGCGATGAATTTGTTTATAATGAAATATACACTCAAATCGCTAAAATCGAAAAGCAAGAAAATAATATTGCTTCAGATTTGTTGAAAAAAGCAGGTGATTTGGGCTTGTTATCTTCGCATATGCCCGAAGAGTATGGCGGTATGAATCTCGATACCAATACCAACACTTTGATTTGTGAGGCATTGGGTAAAACAGGTTCATTTTGTGTATCATTTGCAGCGCATACGGGTATCGGGATGTTGCCGATTTTGTACTTTGGAACAGAGGAGCAAAAGCAACAATATCTGCCAAAATTATGTACGGGTGAATTGCAGGCTTGTTACTGCCTCACGGAGCCGGGTTCGGGGTCGGATGCACTCGCAGCAAAGACCACCGCAGTATTGACCGAAGATGGCAAACACTACATCCTCAATGGTCAGAAAATGTGGATTACCAATTCCGGTTTTGCAGATGTATTTATTGTGTTTGCAAAAATTGATGGTGAGCATTTTACCGGATTTATCGTGGAGAAAGGCACGGATGGCATGACACTTGGCGCAGAAGAAGATAAGATGGGTATCAAGGGGTCATCTACTCGTCAGGTCTTTTTTGAAAATGCCAAAGTGCCTGCTGAAAATATTCTCGGCGAAATAGGAAAAGGACATTTAATTGCTTTTAATGTATTGAATGTTGGACGTTTCAAACTTGGCGCACTCTCACTTGGTGGCGCTAAAGAAAGCATCAAAACGGCGGCAACTTATGCCAATGAGCGCGTACAATTCGGTGTACCGATTGCGAGTTTTGGAGCTATCAAATATAAATTAGCGGAGCAAACTATCCGCAATTATGGACTCGAAGCGGCGCAATACCGCGTATCACACATGCTTCAAACCAAAATTAAAGCCCTCGAAGCGGACGGTATGGAGCGAGAAAAAGCTAAACTCGAAGCGGCTGAAGAATACGCTATCGAATGTGCGATTTTGAAAGTACTTGGCTCGGAAGTTTTGGATTATACGGTGGATGAAACGGTACAGATTCACGGTGGATTGGGCTTTTCGGAAGAGTTTAGCGCAGCGCGTGCTTACCGCGATTCGCGTATCAATCGTATCTATGAAGGGACGAACGAGATCAACCGTTTGCTCTCTGTCAATCAGTTGATGAAGCGTGCCATGAAGGGACATATCGACCTTACAAGTCCGGCTTGGGCGGTGCAGAAAGAGTTGGTATCAGATGCAAACGGTACGACATTTACAGGGGATTATGCGGATGAGCAACATGCGCTTGCGGGGTTGAAAAAGACCTTTTTGATGGTCGTAGGAGCAGCCGTAAAATCGCAGATGGACGGCAAACTCCACCTCAAGCATGAGCAGGAGATTTTGATGAATATCGCCGATATGATGATTGATATTTTTACGGCTGAATCAACTTTCCTACGTGTAGCAAAATTGAAAGAGATGGGACGCGATGTAGCAACTGAAAACGCGCTACTACAAGTCGTTATGACCGATATGACCGACCGCGTGGCTAAGTTTGCGAAAGATGCTTTGACTTCTTTCTCAGAAGGTGACGAATTGATGTTGATGTTGAAGGGTATTCGCAAATTTGCACAATACACCCCTGTGAATGTGAAGGCGGCTCGCCGCGTAGTTGCCGATAAGGTGATTGCGGAGAGTAATTATCCGTTTTAAAGTCGATAGACCATAGTCCGTAGGCAAGCGCGAGTTTCTAACGTATGTTCGCATTTTTTCTATGGACTATCGACCACCGACTATGGACTAAAATATAACTAAATACACAATCCTCGACGGCTTGGCTGTCGGGGATTTTTTGTTGTAAATTTCTCATTATTTATATTAGTGCTTTTTGTTTATCTTTGTACAAAGTAGTTTCGGTAAGACCACCTTAAAATATTAAATAACATTAATATGTATTGCTACCGAGTTTTATCTGACAAAATAATCTAATAGAAATGCCTGATGAGAAAAATAGATTTAACAGCTTAGAAGAGTTAGGGAAACACTTTGGTTTTGAGTCAGAAATTAAAACTCATGAAGAAAACCACTCTTCTAAAATACCCTTTCTTGGTAGAACTAAAGAACTACTAAATCTCCGTGAATTTATCGAAGATAAAAGTTCTAATATTTTTGCTTTATACGGAGTGCCAATGATTGGCAAGTCTTTACTTGTTAAGCACTTTATACAAAATGATGTCTCAATTGAATCTTACCGAAAATTAATTGTAGAATTCCAAAACCCTGAAAACCCTGAAATTACTCTATCCAGGCATATCTTAACTGATACGAGCATTAATGATTTACACTTCGACGAACCTACTTTAATAGTGATAAGAAACTTTGAGGAGTGTTTAGAATGGAGTGGAAATTTAAATCATTTGCATAATATCCAATCAAAATTTCCTTTGATTGGATTCTTCTTGAAAAAAATAACCCAATCAACCAATGTTAAATTAATTATTGAGAGTCGGTTTCAGTTAAACACTCCGGCACTTGGTATTCACTTGACAACTCTGCCCCAACTGGAATTAAAAGGTATAGGCACTCATCATTTCAAGGAATTGTATATCGGACAGGGGGTTACAGATGAAGAGTTTGAGACAATATGCAATAGCTTTAGTAATCATACATGGCTTCTTTCAAAAGCTTATGAGGATGTAGATTGGTTATATAGGAATGTGTTAAATAAAGCTGTTTCTCGTCCTCAAACAGTTACATCGTTTTTGTGGGATTTGTTAGAAAAATTGATTTATAAATTACACAAAACAGATACCTTGCTTCTTTGTGCGTTGACTTTAAAAAATCCAATATCATATAATGATTTTGAAAAAGTTTTTGAGAAATTGCCACTTTTTAAGGATACTACAGTATCAGAAAGTTTAATTTCTTTAGAGAGAAAGTTTCTTATTCAAGAAAATAGAAACCAAGAAAATTATGAAATCAATCCTTATTTACGTGAGATATGTTTTTCCTTCATGAAACAAAGAAGAAGTCGTGAAATAAATTCGTTAAAAGACTTATCATACTTCTCTTTAATGCAAGAGCCCATATATAATAAAGCCAAACAAATTTTAGAAAAAGGAAATTACGGAGAATTTTATCGAAAGGTACGTCAACTGCAAAAAGAAAAAAGATATAAAAGCTGTCTTGATGTTCTAAATTATGCTTTAAATAACGATAGTGTTATCAGTAAAGCAGGCGTCTCAAATGAAATTGGCATCACCTACAGGAAGCAAAGCAATTTCTCAAAAGCTATTGAAACTTTTGAACGCGCAATAGAAATGGGAAATGTACATTCCTATAACGAGTTAGCAATAGTTTACAAAGAACAAAAACAATATGATAAGGCTATTGAAATTTTAAACAAGGCATTAGAAAACAATCCGAATAATGTTAAATTTACAAACGAATTAACCATCATCTACAAAGAACAAAAACAGTATGATAAGGCTATTGAAATTTTAAAACAGGGTTTAGAAAACAATCCGAACGATGTTAGATTCATAAACGAATTAGCCATCATCTACAAAGAACAAAAACAGTATGATAAGGCTATTGAAATTTTAAAACAGGGTTTAGAAAACAATCCGAACGATGTTAGATTCATAAACGAATTAGCCATCATCTACAAAGAACAAAAACAGTATGATAAGGCTATTGAAATTTTAAAACA
>JAHDEO010000554.1 GCA_020628725.1 Saprospiraceae bacterium | reverse complement strand
GTATGGAGACATTAACAGCGACAAAATCCAAACCCAAAACCACTAAAACCCAACGCATCACAGGCGCAGAGGCGGTAGTCAAATGTTTGATAGAAGAAGGTGTAGAGGTCATGTACGGCTACCCCGGCGGTGCGATTATGCCTGTATATGACGAATTATACAAATATCAAAAAGAAATCAAGCACGTCTTGGTACGCCACGAAGAGGGTGCGACCCACGCCGCACAAGGCTACGCACGTGCAAGCGGACGAGTAGGCGTATGCATCGCCACATCAGGTCCCGGTGCGACCAATCTTGTGACAGGGATAGCGGATGCTTTAATTGATTCTACGCCGTTGGTTTGTATTACGGGACAAGTGCCGAAACACCTCTTGGGGTCAGATGCTTTTCAAGAGACGGACGTTATCGGTATCACGATGCCCGTAACCAAGTGGAACTATCAAATCACGCATCAAGACGAGATACCCGAAGTCTTTGCAAAAGCCTTCTATATCGCCAAATCGGGCAGACCCGGACCAGTGGTAATTGACATTGCAAAAAATGCTCAATTTGGTGAACTGGATTACCAATATACGCCTTGTAAAAAAATTGGTAGCTACGTTCCGCGCCCGCCTTTGGATATGGATAAGGTGAAAGAAGCAGCGGAACTGATTAATAGTGCTAAAAAGCCGTATGTCATTTACGGTCAGGGAGTTATATTGGCGAAAGCCGAAAAAGAACTCAACGAAATGGTCGAAAAAACGGGTATTCCCGCAGCTTGGACTATTATGGGCGTATCGGCTATGCGAACCGACCACCCACTCAATGTCGGCATGTTGGGCATGCATGGAAATTATGGACCGAATGTCCTCACAAATGAGTGTGATGTCTTGATTGCGATAGGAATGCGATTTGATGATAGGGTGACGGGAGATTTGAGTAGATATGCCAAACAAGCCAAAGTCATTCACATTGAAATTGACCGTGCGGAGATAGATAAAAACGTCAAAACGGATGTAGCCGTTCTCGGTGATGCAAAGGATGCACTAACCGCTTTAATGCCACTTTTAAAGAAAAATAAACATGAAAAATGGCATCAAAAATTCAAAGATTGTGACAAAATTGAATTTGAGAAGGTCATCAAGCGAGATACGCAGCCGACAGAAGGGCAGATTAGAATGGGCGAGGTGATTTTTCAATTGAATAAATTGACAAATGGAGATGCGATAGTGATTACGGATGTCGGTCAGCATCAGATGATTGCGATTCGCTACGCACATTTTGTTAAATCCAATAGTAATATCACTTCCGGCGGACTCGGTACGATGGGTTTTTGCCTTCCCGCTGCGATTGGTGCGAAGATGGGCGCACCTGACAGGGATGTAATTGCCGTAGTCGGCGACGGTGGCATTCAAATGACGATTCAGGAATTAGGTGTGATTTTGCAGACAGGTGTGAATGTAAAAATTCTCCTACTCAATAATGAATTTCTGGGTATGGTACGCCAATGGCAACAACTGTTTTTCGACAGACGCTACGCTTCCACCGAGATGGTTAATCCTGATTTTCAATTACTTGCACAGGCTTATGGTATCGCAGCCAAGCGAGTTGAAGCGCGCGAAAATCTGAACGATGCCTTAAAAGAGATGATGGAATACGATGGCTCATTTTTGTTGGAAGTCATCGTTGGAAAGGAGCATAACGTATTTCCGATGATACCGTCCGGGTCGGCAGTGTCGGAAATTCGTTTAGAATAATGAATGAATTTTGAATGAAGGAATGAAGGAATTATTAACATGATTATACTACATTTGCTGATTCATTCATTCAAAACTCCTTCATTCATTCATTTTTATCACATTATGAAAGACGCATTTAAAAAAGCAGCATTAGAATACCACTCGGAAGGCAGACCGGGAAAAATCGAAGTCATCCCAACGACAGAAACCGCGAATCAGCGCGACCTCTCGTTGGCGTATTCACCGGGCGTAGCCGAACCATGTTTGGCGATAGCAGACAACGTGGATGACGTATATAAATACACCGCAAAAGGCAACTTGGTCGCGGTCATCAGCAACGGTACGGCGGTCTTGGGTTTGGGCGATATAGGACCGGAAGCGGGGAAGCCCGTCATGGAAGGAAAGGGTTTACTCTTTAAAATTTATGCGGATATTGATTGTTTTGATTTAGAGTTAAATACGAAAGATGTTGATGAATTTGTACGAACGGTAAAGATTCTTGAACCGACCTTTGGTGGGGTTAATTTGGAGGATATTTCTGCGCCTGCCTGTTTTGATATTGAGGAACGCCTGAAGGAAGAACTCAACATTCCCGTGATGCACGACGACCAGCACGGAACGGCAATTATTAGTGGTGCGGCTTTGCTCAATGCGCTCGAATTGGTCGGAAAAAATATCGCGGATGCCAAGATTGTGGTCAACGGTGCGGGGGCTTCGGCGATTTCGTGTACACGTATATATGTGTCGCTTGGGGCAAAAAAGGAAAATATTTTCATGTATGATAGCAAAGGACTTATACATGGCGATAGAGATAATTTGAATGGAAAAAAACCGGAATTTATAAATAACACTGTGCCGATGAATACTTCATTGGCGGATATTTTGAAAGGCGCGGATGTGTTCATTGGTTTGTCGAAAGGCAATATTTTGAATCAGGCGATGGTCAAGGAAATGGCAAAGGATTGTATCATTTTTGCTATGGCAAATCCAACTCCTGAAATCGGTTACGAAGACGCAAAAGAAGCCCGACCCGATGCGATTATGGCAACCGGACGCTCGGATTATCCTAATCAAGTGAATAATGTATTAGGCTTTCCATTTATATTTAGAGGCGCATTGGATGTACGGGCTACCGAGATAAATGAGGAGATGAAATTGGCGGCGGTTCATGCCCTCGCGGACTTGGCAAAAAGACCCGTGCCGGACATCGTAAATATGGCTTACGGTGATGTCAATTTGAATTTTGGAAAAGACTACATCATCCCAAAGCCCGTTGACCCGCGACTGATTTCTACGGTGGCTCCGGCGGTAGCAAAAGCGGCTATGAAAAGCGGTGTCGCCAAGCACCCGATTAGCGATTGGGAAGCCTACGAATTTGAATTAGAACGACGTCTCGGACTCGACAATCAACTCTCTAAAATCATCGAAACCAAAGCGAAACAACAACTCAAAAAAGTGATTTTTGCGGATGCGGAAAACATCTCCTGCCTTAAAGCCGCACAGATTGTTTGGGAGGAAAAAATCGCGCATCCCATTCTCTTGGGAAATGTGGAAAAAGTCAATGAAATTATCAAGCAATACAACATACAATTACCTAATATACAGATAATTGACCCAAGAAATGCGGCGAATGAACAGGAAGAAAAAACAATGGAAAGTTACGTTGATTATTTCTACGAAAAAAGAAAAAGAAAGGGCGTAACAGTAGCCGAAGCACGCGGACAAATGCGTAGCCGCAGCTACTACGGAGCGATGGCAGTAGAGATGGGGCATGCCGATGCGATGATTGGTGGTTTATCCCGCAAATATCCTCATGTAGTGCGTCCTGCCTTAGAGGTTGTCGGTGCGCGTGAAGGTGTGAAAAAGGTGGCGAGTACACATATTTTAATGACCAAATCCGGTCCATTATTCCTTGCTGATACTACCATAAATCACCACCTGACTGCGGCGGATATTGCGGATATTACGGAGTTAGTCGTGGAGCAAGTCAAGGCGTTCAACATTGACCCACGTATCGCGCTTGTGACCTATTCCAACTTCGGTTCTGTACCATCGGGCGAGTCGGCGATGCTCATGCGCGAAGCCACTAAAATCCTACACCAACGTCACCCTGAATGGATGGTGGATGGCGAAATGCAAGCCCACTTCGCACTCGATCCGGATGCATTGGAAGACCATTATCCGTTTTCCAAACTCGTCGGCAGCAAAGGCGCGAATGTGCTGATTTTTCCCAATCTCTCATCCGCCAATATTGCCTACAACCTCCTCAGCAATGCCGCTGAAATGGATATTATCGGACCGATTTTGCTGGGTATGAGAAAGCCGGTTCACATCCT
Organism: Saprospiraceae bacterium; assembly: GCA_020628725.1. Taxonomy (GTDB): domain Bacteria; phylum Bacteroidota; class Bacteroidia; order Chitinophagales; family Saprospiraceae; genus JAHDEO01. The sequence goes on along the minus strand of JAHDEO010000554.1, from coordinate 162 downwards.
CCAATTAAGCGCGAGTATTCGACAAATCGTTGATATGGTGGGTATTGCAGCCATACACGCGCAACGTAATACGTAGCGGAAACTTCAGTTGCCGCGTAAATATGCGTGTTGTTTTTGTGGAATAAATGGAAATAAAACTACGTAGCACGGTGCTTCCAGCCC
>JAHDEO010000043.1 GCA_020628725.1 Saprospiraceae bacterium | reverse complement strand
TCGAAATGACGGCTAATTCAGTTTTTGATTTAGAATTTATTCTACCAATCACCTTCCTCTTCGTAAAGCGGATTGTCGCGCTCGGCATTTTTATCACCTTTTTTGACTCGGTTCTTGTAGCGATTTTTGAGTCGTTCTTTTTCTTTCTTGATGTCTTCAAGAATTTGCTCGGCAGTACGAACGCCATCAGCCGGAGGTGTATCATCAGTATCAATAGCTGAAGTGACAGTCTTGCCTTCGGCGGCGCGACGTGCGGCGCGTTCTTTGGCAAGCTGGGCTTCGAGTGCGGCTTTTTCTCGCTTAATGGCTTCGATTTCTGAGCTGGTAGTTGTGGTCGTGGTAGGGGTAACGACTTTCTCAACGACGACCGGAGCAGCAGGTTTGCTCAGTGTTTTGAGTTGTTCCTCGGCAGCGCGACGGGCAGCTCGCTCGGCTTGCAATTCGGCTTCGAGTTGTTGTATAGATTTTTGAGTCGGCGTAGTTTCGACAACTCTGGTTGTTTCGATTTGGACGGGCGTAGTGGCAGACCGCGCAGCTTTGAGGTCAGTCTCGGCTTGAATACGGTTTTGCTTTTCGATTTCAAGCTGACGGGCGAGTTCTTCGGAACGACGCTCGGCTTCGGCTCTGACCGCTTGGATTTCCGCATCACTCATTGTCGGGGCTACTGTTGCAGGCGGCGTTTCGATTTCTACAGATGATGTAGGAATCTCTTCCCTGACGGTTTGTTCTACGACTTCCTCGACGCTTGGAGCGGGCGTTTCAACGACTTCTGTAATTGTTTCTGTAGTCGTCTCAGCAGCTTTTGCGGCTTCTATTGCAGCAAGTCTTTCTGCTTCGCGTTGGGCTGCTTCTTGTGCCAATCGTTCAAGTTCAGCGGCTTCGCGCTCGGCTTTGCGTAGTGCGCGACGTTCGGCGCGTGTGAGCGTAGGTTCGGTCGCTTCGACAACTTCCTCCACAATTGTTTCTTCTATAATTTCCGGTACAGGGTCGGGAACGACAGTTTCAATCACCTCTTCCTGCACTTCCATGACCGGAGGTGTTTCTACGACTTCCTCCACAATTATTTCTTCTATAATTTCTGGCTCAGGGTCGGGAATGACAGTTTCAATCACTTCTTCCTGTACTTCCATAACCGGAGGTGTTTCTACAACTTCCTCGATAACCGTCTCTTCCATAATTTCCGACTCAGGTGTCGGAACGATAGTTTCCACAACTTCTTCTATGATAGTTTCAGTCGTTGTTTCAGCAGCCTTTGCAGCTTCTATTTCTGCAAGACGAGCCATTTCACGCTCCTGAGCCTCTTGTTCAAGTCGCTCAAGTTGTGCGCGTCTACGTTCGGCTTGGCGTTGTGCGCGGCGTTCGGAGCGAGAAAGTTCGGTTGCAGGCGTGGTAATGTTTTCTTCTAATTCTTCTGCTTGCTGTGCGATGACTTCTTCTGCTGTCGGCATTTCAGACTCTACCACTTCCTCCACAATTGTTTCTTCTATAATTTCCGGTATAGGTTCGGGAACGATAGTTTCAATCACTTCTTCCTGAGCTTCCACGACCGGAGGTGTTTCTACCACTTCCTCAACGATTTCCACCGCTTCTTCTGTGATGGTTTCAGCGGTTGTTTGTGCTGCTCTGTCTGCTTCTATCTCAGCAAGGCGAGCCATTTCACGTTCTCTTGCTTCTTGTTCCAATTGAGCGAGTCGGGCAGCTTCGCGTGCGGCGCGACGTTCTGCTCGGCGGTCAGCGCGAGAAGGTTCTGCGGAGGTAGTATTTTCCACAACCTCCTCTATAATTTCTTCCTGAACTTCCATGACCGGGGGCGTTTCCACAACTTCCTCAATGATTGTTTCTTCGACTATCTCCGGCACAGGTTCAGGAACAACAGTTTCAATAACCGGAGGCGTTTCTATTACAACTTCTTCGGGAGCTGTTATGGATATATTGTCTCCTATGACCATTTCGACAGATTCCTCTGCGATGGTTTCGGTCGTTGTTTCAGCAGCTTCTTCAACTGCTAAATCAGCTAATCTCTGTGCTTCGCGCTCGCGGGCTGCTTCTTCAAGTTGAGCAAGGCGAGCAGCTTCGCGCTCGGCTTGGCGTTGCGCACGACGCTCGGCGCGGCTCAATTCAGTGGTTTGCTGCTGCATTGAAGTAGTTGTTTCGATAACGACTTCTTCTACTTCTGTTATTTCCTCCTGAACTTCCATAACGGGAGGCGTTTCTACAACTTCTTCAACAATCGTTTCTTCCACTATTTCCGGCGCAGGTTCAGGAACGCTTGTAGTTGGCGTTTTGATTTCTTCTTTGACTTGCGCCAATCTATTCGGAGAAAGTATGCTGCTGCGGACTTCGGTTGCAGGAGCTGCTTCGACAACTGTTTCAGTTGTTACTTCTTCTACTTCTTGTAAAGCGGCGAGTCTTTCTGCTTCTCGCTGTGCCGCTTCTTCTTGGCGTTGGGCGAGTTCAGCAGCTTCACGTTCGGCTCTGCGTTGAGCGCGAAGTTCGGCACGGGTGAGTTTTTGTTCAGCAGGTTCAGTAGTTTCTGCAATTGTTGCTTCTTGTTGAGCGATAACTTCTTCTGCCGTCGGAGTTTCCACTTCCATTGTTTCCTCTACCGGAGGTTCAGGAATGATTTCTTCTACAACTTCCTCTTGTATCGTCTCTTCCACTTCAGTCATCGCAACTGTTTCTGTTACATCCGTCAGCGTTCCCTGAACAATCGGGTCAGCAGAACGTGCAGCGTCCAAAAGCGCGATTTTTTCCTCCACACGCGTGACGCTTTTGCGTGCAGCCGTAAGTGCTGAAAGCGCTGTGAGAATGTTGTCATCACTGCCTTTTTTCATAGCTTTTTCGACAGCTTTTTTAGCCTTGCCGATTTTGCTTTCGGCTACACGGTGGTATCTTAGGGCTTCGCGCTCCGCTTGAGAAACAGCCTCGGAAGGAATGCCATCAAAAACTTGTACGGTAGGTAGGCTTGCTTGAATTTCGTTGAGTTGAGCTACGAGGTCGTCGTTTTCTCCGCCCGTAGTTTCCATAGGGACGAATTCCTCTGCGGGAGCAGGCGTTGATTGTTTTTCTACAATCGCTTTTCGCGCAGCTTCCTCTGCTGCCATTCTCGCCGCTTCTTCTTCAGCAGCCTTTTGTGCTGCCTCTTCAGCGGCTATGCGTGCGGCTTCCTCCTGTGCCTTGCGCTCTGTTTCTTGGCGAGCTTTTTCGGCTTCCATTTCTGCCAATCGTGCCTGCTCAGCAGCGATAGCTGCAACACGCTCTTCTTCACGTTTTTTGGCTTCTGCTTCAGCACGTTGGCGGGCAAGTTCGGCTTGACGTTCTGCTTCAAGTTGTTCAGCGTCGAGTCGGGCTTTGCGTTCGGCTTCGGCGGCTCTGGCTGCCGCTTCTTCGGCTGCTATACGTGCTCCTTCCTCTTCTGCTTTTCGTTCCGCTTCAAGTACTGCGGCTTTTGTTGCTTCATCAATTTCTTGAATATCGTCATCTTGTGGTTGAGCAGTGTCAGCTACTCTGATGTAACTATCACTTTTATCTTTGTATTTGTCAGCAGTTTTTCTTCTACGTACAGCTTCTTTACGTTCTTTTGCCTTAGCAGCAATTTCTTTTTTACGTTGCCTTTCCAATTCAGCCTCTACTCTGCGACGTTCTCTTTCTTCTGCGGCTTCTTTCTTGGCAATTTCTTCTGCGGAGAGTTGTTCCATCTCGCGTTCCCCTGCCATTTCTGCTTCTTCCTCTGCAATCGGTTCGTCCTCTTCCTCTTCTTCCGGCTCAAATGGGTCTAAACCTTCTTTCTCTCTTTTAACTTGCTCCAATATTTTTTCTTGCTCTTCTTTCAATGCTGCTACCGCTTCCTTAGCTGCTTTTCTCTGCTCTTTTGCTCGTTCTCTGGCTTCTTTTTTAGCATCTTTTTTGGCTAATTTTTCCAAACGGGCAGCTTCCCGCGCCTCCGCTTCTTGTTTTAATTTAATAAGTTCTTCTGATGGCTTGAGTGTGTCTTCCGCAGTTGCGGTATCTTGTGCCTGCATGAACAAAATGGACATGCAAAATAACAATGTCAGAATGAATTGTTTCATAGCTATTTTTTATAGTTCCTACAAATTCCAAAAAACAAATTCCAAATTCCAATTTGATAGATATTATGGGGAATTCTGTTGGATTTTGGTATTTAAAGTTTGTGATTTGATCGAGTTTGCGGTCTACCCGCTACTTGAATTGATAGCGGCTTTGCCGAATTGGGATGAAATTGAGCATGAATTATATTTTAAAACATTCTCATAAATACAAATCCCTAACAAGCAAAAATAATCGAATAATACTGAATTTTCAAAATCTTAACGGGTGAATCGACAGGGAATTGCTTTTTTGTGACGTTAAAAAGTAAATTTGTGACAACCGTAGCGTAATGCCTCCGGCTTGCGTTGCGCCCTTTTAGTCAAATAATGAACAGCGCAAGCCGGAGGCATTACGCTATGGTTATTTCACCAACGCATCATAAATTTTCTGCTGAATACGTGGTCGAATATCCTCTTTTCCTAACTTATAATTCGTCATTTTTGGGTAAGTTCGATTCGATAAAAATATATAAATCAACTGATTGTCTTTATCTGCCCATGCGCTGATGCCCGTAAAACCTAAATGTCCGAATGTATTTGCCGGAGCAGATAAGGCGATGTTTGCTGTTTCGTATGCGTCGGTTTGCTTCATATCGAATCCTAAGCCACGACGGGTTGCGCTTGGGTGTCGATTGGTAAATAAATCCACTGTAGAAGGTTGCAAGTAGCGTGTACCGCCATATTCACCGCCATTCAATAACATTTGGAAAATAACCGCCAAATCCTCTGCATTGCCAAATAAGCCCGCATGACCACTCACACCACCGAGCATCGCTGCCCCCATGTCATGCACATGCCCACGCAAGACTTGTCCGCGAAAATAACCATCATTTTCAGAGGGGACAATGCGATTTTTATCATGTTTTTTAAGGGGTAAATAACCAACAGACGCCAAACCAAGCGGTGCATAAAACTGCTCTTCTGCATACACATTCAAAGGTTTTCCGGCAATGTCATTCACCATTTTACTAAACATAATCATCCCCAAATCGCTGTATTTGTACTCTACTCTGTCGCGCAATTCGGAATCGTGAATTCGTTTCCAAATCGTATCTACATAACTTTTATTCATGTAGATATTATTGGCTACCTGGACGTTATATTTTTCTGATTTTTTACCATGATAAACACTCGTTTTCAGTTTGCCGCGTTTGGTTAAAGTTTCTTCATAAAAAGGAATCCACGGAAAGAGGCGAGCACGGTGTGCGAGTACATCCTTGACGATTATATCTTGTTTGTTTGTACCGCGTAATTCGGGCATGTACGCGCTCATTGTTTGGTTAATATCGACCTTGCCTTCGTCATACAATTTCATCAAAGAAAGTGTAGTCGCGGCTACTTTCGTAACGGAAGCGAGGTCAAAAATATCATCGGTACGCATCGGGCGTTTTTTGGCTTGAGTATGGTGTCCGTAGGCTTTTTTGTAAACTATTTTTCTATCTTTCGCCACTAAGACTACACAGCCGGGAGTTGCGCCTATTTGAATGGCATAATTGGCGATTGAATCTACACCAAATTGAAGTAATCCGGCGTTGAAGCCGACCATTTCGGGCTTGGCTTCGCTGAGTCGCATGAGGCTTTGAGTTGGGACGCCCGTTCCGTAAGTGCTTAGTGAAGAAGCGGTTACGGGAAGTTTTCCGTTTGTGCCGATGGCACCAAATACCGCTTGCGCCGCTATATCCTGCACCATATCATCTTCCCGGTAAGCGACCATGACATGATTGAAATTGTCAAAATATCGCAAGCTGTACGGGCTTCCTAAGATGACCAAAGCCACCTTATTTTGTCGATTTAATTTTTCTAAAAAATCGCGCACAGGAGCCGGAACACCAAATTCTTTTTTGGAGTAACTACTCATGTCATGCAGACTTACGATGACCAAATCTTTCGATTTCAATTTGTTTAATAAAGCCGTTGATTGTGCTGCTGAAATATTTTTACTTTGATTAATGTGTGTAATTGCGCCGTATTGGTCAACGGATTTTTGGAACGTTGTTTTAGTGGTTTCGCCGATGGCGAGTGTTGCGATATTTTTTGTGTTTTTTATGGGGAAAATATTATCATAATTACGAACAGTCGTGAGCGATTGCTGGATTAATTTTTCTTTCAAAATAAATGCCTCCGGCGGACTTAAATCTTGCTCCAAATTGGTCAGACTAACGGGCGTAAATGAGGTCAAGCCCAAGCGATATTTTGACCGCAAAATTTTCTTAACTGCTTCTTCAATTCTACTCCAAGTCAATGTTCCATCCGCAAGGGCTTTTTTGATGGCAGAATAAGCCACCGGAACATCCGGCGGTAGTAACAGGACATCATTTCCAGCAGCGAGTGCGCGGACTTCAATTTCGCCATCCGCAAAATGCTTGCGCGCACCTTGCATTCCTAATCCATCCGTAAAAATAAGTCCTTCAAAACCAATTTTTTCCTTCAATAAATCTGTCGTAATTTTCGGAGAAAGTGAAGAGGGCAGATTCGGTGTATCATCCAAAGTAGGGATAGAGAGGTGAGCCATCATCACAGCCTGAATTTTTTGTTGTGCCAAGACTTTAAACGGATACATTTCTACACTATCCAAGCGATTAAATCCATGCGGAATGACGGGTAAATCGTAGTGTGAATCCACATCTGTATCGCCGTGACCGGGAAAGTGTTTGGCGCAAGCCATGACGCCATTGTCCTGCATACCTGTGGCGTACATATAGCTTTTTGCGGTTACATTATAGCGGTCTTCACCAAAAGAACGAAAATTGATAACGGGATTGTCGGGGTTATTATTGATGTCTACCACAGGAGCAAAATTGACGTGAACGCCCAACCTTTTGCACTGACGCGCCACCTCTGCGCCCATATCATAAATGAGCCGATTATCCGAAATTGCACCTAGGGCGATTTGTCTCGGAAAGCTAAAACCTGCCTCTTTAAAACGCATTCCAAGTCCCCACTCCGCATCCATCGAAATCATCATTGGGAGACGTGCATTAGCTTGATAGTCGTTGAGCAATTCGGCTTGTCGGCGAGGTGTACCTTGAAAGAAACACAAGCCGCCAACCTTATACGTTTTGACCAAATCCATGACTTTCTGCTCGTAGTCGCGCCCTTTGTCGGAGTGTGCGCGTATCATCATGGTTTGCCCGATGCGCTCATCTTCCGTGAGTACATTATAGATAGAATCTACCCAGTTGCGTTCCTGTATTTCGGCTTCGGTGAGTTGGGGGGCTTCGGGTGTTTCTTCTACTTTTGGCTGTATATATGGTAAGGCAAAATAAATCGCTGCCCCCACCGCAAGGACTATCGGTAGACGTATCATCATGTTTCGGATAAGTTTCTTGTTTTTGCTCATGTATTCTTGACTTGTGATTCATGATTCGTTGAGGGTTATCTCAATCAACGGTCACTCATCACCATCTCTATTTCGACGTTGGACTTAGTAGAAATGACACAAGTTCGGGGATTTTGTCGCGAAAAACAAGCGAATTAACAAATCAACTTCAATCTCAACCTCAACTGCAATTTCAATAAAAATAATCAATGCCCACCAATTTTTCAGTAATCTGCATCTTTTACAGCATAATGATTAATTGGAGTTGTGGGTTGCGGGTTACGAGTTACAGGTTGCGAGTTATTTATTTTTTTGTAAACAAAAAAATGTAATTAACCCGTAACTCGCAACCCGTAACCGACAACCCGCAACCCGCAAAAATTTTCAAGATGAAACGCTTTGATAATCAAATTAACGCAGGTTCGATGGCAGACATCGCCTTTTTATTACTCATTTTCTTTTTGGTAACTACTACGATTGATGTGGATAAGGGGATTACGGTTAAATTGCCACCGTGGACAGAGGAAGAAAATACCATCATACTAAGCCAAAAAAATGTTTTTCCCGTAAAAGTCAATAGCAATAATGAACTCCTTGTGCGTGGCGAGGTAATTCCTATCGCTCGACTTAAAGAACGAGCTATTGAGTTCATCATCAATCCTAACCAACGCCCTGATATGCCGAATAGCCCGAAAAAAGCCATCGTTTCGCTACAAAATGACCGTGGAACGAATTACGAAACCTACATTTCGGTGTACAACGAACTCAAGGCTGCCTACAATCAAATCTGGGAAGAGGAAGCGCTTAAACGTTATGGAAAGGCTTATGAGAACCTTAATCAAGAGGCAAAAAGAGCAATTCGGAAGGATATTCCACTTGTCATCTCAGAGGCAGAACCCACTGATTTTGCATTGAAGTAATGCTACAATGCTGAAATGCGATAATGTTACAATGGAAATGAATGAATGAATGATTTTTAATGCGTCATTTTCATTATTAAATTCATTCACTAAAAAACATTGTAGCATTTCAGCATTAACGCATTGTAGCATTAACACTTCACTCATTCGCTCATTCAAAATTTACTCATTAATCATGGCTAAATTAAAAAGTAAACCGAAACGCCCTCGCCCGACCATTTCGACGGCATCGCTGCCTGATATTATTTTCATTTTGTTGTTCTTTTTTATGGTGGTGGCTATTATTCGAGAGGATAATTTGTTGGTGAAAATCACGCCCCCAAAAGCGACGGAATTGACAAAATTGAATCGACATGATGAAATCAATCACATTTATGTTGGAGAGCCAACTAATAAAAATGCAGGTACAGCACCGCGCATACAATTGAATGATGCATTTGCCGATGTAGATGATATTCAACGTTTTATTGCAGCTAATCCTGATAAGTATTCAACAACATTGCATGTGGATGAACAAGTAACGATGGGTATTGTAACAGATGTGAAAACGGAATTGCGTCAAGCGAATGCTTTGACAGTGCATTATGCAAGTAAGCAAAAAATAGAGGAGTGAGGAGTCAGAACGCTTTGCTGTCAGAGGTCAGACCATTTTCATTGTCAGAAGTCAGATTTCATATTTGTCTGACCTCTAACTTCTGACAGTGATATGTTCTGACTTCTAAAAAAATACAGCTTTTCCTTGTTCAGCCAACATCTTTTTTGCAGTTTTCCAGTTGGGTAATTGCTCTGCATCTATTGTTAATGTGCGGATTTCAGTGGCGATATTCGCGCCTTTTTGCATGGCTTCGAGGTGTGCGCCGCTTGCGGCGAAGGCTTTTAAATCTTCTTCGCTATTCCACAAAGTCATGGTGTAGTGCATTGTCCACAAGCCCGTTTTCTTGAACTCAACGTAGTTGGTGCTTTTGAGTTGTCTCAAAATGTGTAATGCGTATAAGGATAAAGGGAAAAATTTGAAAGGAGAACGCAGGCGGATGGATGTGATGGTCATTTTCATAAACAAAACTCTAAAATATAGAACGCAGATTTAGCGGATTACACGGATTCGCACAGATAAAAATCCGTGTAAATCTGCGTAATCTGCCAAATCTGTGTTCTCTTATGATACCATACCTTTACCCGGATAAACTGCTGTCTCTCCAAGTTCTTCCTCAATGCGTAAAAGTTGATTATACTTCGCAATACGGTCAGAGCGCGATGCCGAGCCGGTTTTGATTTGTCCGGTATTGAGTGCGACGGCGAGGTCGGCGATGGTGACATCTTCGGTTTCGCCGCTGCGGTGACTCATGACACTGGTGTACGCATTGCGTGTGGCAAGACTGACAGCGTCAATGGTTTCGGTGAGTGTACCGATTTGATTGACTTTGATGAGAATGGAGTTGGCTACATCCTCATCGATACCACGTTGAAGGCGTTCGGTATTGGTGACGAATAGGTCGTCGCCGACGAGTTGTACTTTATCTCCGATGGACTTGGTGAGTTCTGCCCAACCTGTCCAATCGTCTTCGTCCAAACCATCTTCGATGGAGAGAATCGGGTATTTATTTGCCCATTCCGTCCAATAGGAAACCATCTCGGATGGCGTCAATTTATCGCCTGTAGAAGAAGCAAAATGATAGACGTTTTCTTCTTTATTATAAAATTCGGACGCAGCAGCATCCATCGCAATGTACATATCTTCGCCGGGTTTGTAGCCCGCTTTTTCGATGGCTTGCAGGACGATTTCGATGGCTCCTACGTTTGATTCGATGTTGGGCGCAAAGCCGCCTTCGTCACCGACATTCGTGGAAAGTCCTTTATCGTGCAATACTTTTTTGAGCGTATGGAATACCTCCGCACCCATTCGCAAGGCTTCGGAAAAGAATTCTGCGCCTACAGGCATTATCATAAATTCCTGAAAATCAATCGAATTATCTGCATGGCTACCGCCGTTCAAAATGTTCATCATCGGGACAGGCATAACGTGGGCATTTACGCCACCCAAATAGCGGTAAAGCGGTTGCCCCGACTCTATTGCGGCTGCTTTTGCGACAGCAAGTGATACGCCGAGCATGGCATTTGCGCCAAGTTTGCTTTTATTAGGTGTGCCATCAAGTTGCTTCATCAAGTGGTCGATATACACTTGCTCGAATACGCTCACGCCCAAGAGACTTTCCGCAATGACTTCCTCTACATTTTCGCAGGCTTTGGTAACACCCTTGCCCAAGAAACGATTTTTATCGCCGTCGCGGAGTTCGACTGCTTCGTATTTTCCGGTAGATGCGCCGGATGGTACGGCAGCACGTCCGAGTACGCCATTTTCGGTGATGATGTCCACTTCTACGGTCGGATTGCCGCGCGAATCCAGAATTTCTCTGGAGATGATGTCGATGATTACGCTCATGATTTTTTAAATTCAAATTCAAGTATCAAGCGCAAGTTCAAATTTTCATTTTAGCTGCGCTAAAAAATATAGCAAAATAAAGTCTGCTCGTTTGTGTTCGCAAAAATAGACGAATAAGCAAGAATTTTATCTATGTTTAGAAGAATGTTTTTTCTTTTAAATCATAATAAACTACGATACCCACAATGCATAATTGCTTGATTATTCAAAATATCCGTAAAATTGCACCATAAAACAGTGCATCGAAAATGAATACTCCCGTTATAAGAAAAATTCTACACATTGATATGGATGCTTTCTACGCCTCCGTAGAGCAACGGGATAATCCCGAATTGCGCGGCAAGCCTATTGCGGTGGGCGGTAGTAGTAAGCGAGGCGTGACGACTACGGCGAGTTATGAGGCACGGGTGTTTGGTGTGCGCTCGGCGATGCCGGGATATATGGCGAAGCAACTTTGTCCTGATTTGATTTTTGTCTCTCCAAGATTTGATGTGTATCGGGAGGTGTCGTATCAGATTCGGGAGGTTTTTCGGGAATTTACAGATGTGATTGAGCCGCTTTCATTGGATGAGGCATTTTTGGATGTGACGGTGAATAAAAAAGAAATTCCTTACGGTATGGAAGTCGCGCAGAAAATCATGGATCGTGTGCAAGCCGAGACTCAACTAACTTGTTCGGCGGGTGTTTCGTATTGTAAATTTCTGGCAAAAGTCGCTTCAGGGATGAAAAAACCGAACGGCTTGACCGTCATCACACCTAAACGGGCGGAGGCATTTTTGGAAAAATTACCCGTAAAAGATTTCTTTGGTGTCGGCAAAGTCACTGCTAAGAAAATGCACAACATGGGCATCCAAACGGGGGCAGACCTCAAGCGATTTTCTCGTCTTGAATTGCTTAAATTTTTCGGCAAGCGCGGTGATTTTTATTACAACATTGTCAGGGGTATTGACAACAGACCTGTTGATGCCCATCGTATTCGTAAATCACTTGGGGTAGAGCGCACACTTGAAAACAACCTCGGTACGGTAGAGGAAATTACGCCAATATTATTCCACATCATTGATACCTTTTGTGAACGTCTCGAAAAAGCCGACAACTACGGACGCACTATCACACTTAAACTCAAAACCGCTAATTTTCAAACGCTTACCCGCAGTCATTCCAAGTCGTATTTTATCCGAAATAAAAAAGAAATTACTGACATTGCATTTCTTTTGTTGAGAGAAAATGCGACAGCTTTTGATAAAATTCGCTTGATAGGATTGACGGCTTCCAATTTAGAAAGGGAGCAGGATGCAGGTGCAGATGGGCAGTTGAGTTTTGATTGGGAGGAGTGAAATGTTGCTTTTTTGCGTAAAAGTACAACAATAAGGGTTATTTTTACGTATTATTTGTAAAAATAACTTCTATTATGCTTGTTGAGTTTACATTGAAAAACTATAAATGCTTTAAAGATGAAGTCAAATTCAGCTTGATAGCATCAAATTACGATAAAAATACGAGAGTTGAAGACAATACTTTTGTTGTAGAGAAGTTTGGTTTGCGGTTGCTGAAAAGTGCAGTGATGTATGGTGCGAATGCAAGTGGTAAGACGAAGTTGGTGGAAGGAATGAAAGCGATGAAAGACATCATTCTCAACTCTTCCAAAGAAAGTCAAATAGATGCGCCTGTTGGAGTGACACCGTTTTTGTTGAACACTGAAACAGAAGATGCACCAACAGCTTTTGAAATTATTTTCATTCATAAAAATGAATTGTATAGATACGGTTTTGAAACGGATAATGAACGTGTTCATTCTGAATGGTTGTATCATAGACCAAAGACAAAAGAGGTAGAACTTTTTTATAGAGACTATCAAAAAATGGAATTAAATGAAAGGAAATTTAAAGTCAATGACCTTATTAAAAACGATAGAATAAGACCAAATGCGTTGTTGTTATCTGTTGCCGCAAATTGGAATGATAAATTAGCGGTGAGTGCTTGTGATTGGTTTAATCAATTTAATATTTTTTCAGGATTAGAAAATATCGGTTATATCGGATATTCTACTATGAAAATAAATGATGAGGAACAAAAGAAAGACCTGATTGATTTTTTAAAAATAGCTGATTTAGGAATTGAAGATATAAAATTAGGAGATGCCCCGAAAAGTCCTGCCAGAGAAAAACTAATTTCGTGGGCTGGTAATGTGAGTCGTATTATGAAGACACAACCAAATTCAAAATACTCAGAGATAAGAGAAATATATAATTTAAGTAAGGTGAAAACTTCTCACAAAAAATACGATGAAGATAATCTTTTGGTCGGCGAGGTTGAATTTTCAATGGAAGATGACGAATCCTCCGGTACAAAAAAATATTTTTCGTTGTCTGCACCAATTTTAGAGATTTTAGAAAAAGGAGAAATTTTATTTGTCGATGAATTGGCAAATAAACTACATCCCAACTTAGCACATCAATTAATAGCTCTTTTTAATTCAAAAGAAACCAACCCCAATAATGCCCAATTGATATTTACGACACATGATACTAATTTTTTGAGTTCTGAATTGTTCAGGAGAGACCAAATATGGTTCATTGAGAAAGACCGATATGGATCAGCTTCTTTATACTCACTTGGCGATTTTAAAACGGATAAAGTCAGAAAAGAAGATAATTTTGAAAGAAATTATTTGAAAGGGAAATATGGGGCAGTTCCGTATCTTGGAGATTTTAAAGAATCATTCACCCACTAAAATATCCATACCATGAAACGCAAAGACAAAAAAGCCGAAGAACGACTCAAGCGGCAACAACTCAAAGAAGAACGCCGTCGAAGAAAACAAACCACACTCGCACGCGAAGCCCCCGAACGCACTGAAAAACAATTCATTCTTATTGTATGTGAAGGCAAAAATACAGAGCCGTCGTATTTTGATTGTTTCCGACTTTCCACAGCAATCATCAAATCAGTGGGCTTAGGATATAATACACTTTCCCTTGTTAAAGAAGCGGTGAAACTTGCAAAAGAGGACAATTACGACCAGGTTTGGTGTGTATTTGATAGAGATGATTTTCCTGTATCAGATTTCGATAATGCTATTTTTCTCGCAAAAGACAAAGGATTTGGCGTAGCCTACTCTAACCAAGCCTTTGAATATTGGTTGATATTACATTTTGAAGATCATCAAGGTGGTGCTATGCACCGCGACCAATACGCCGACAAACTCAATCATTATTTGAAAGATTTTGGATTGAGATACGATAAAGAAAGCAAGGAAATTACGGAAGGTATTTTTGATGTGTTACAATCAAAATTGCCTGAAAAAGATAAAACCCGACAAGCGGTAGCCATTGAAAGAGCCCAAGGCATCTACAATAATTATGACCACAGAAGCCCTGCCGAAGAAGAATCCTCCACAACAGTTTTCAGGTTGATTCGTGAAATAGACAAATACACCTGACACCTCCGATTTACAAATACTCATTCACAACGAATAATAATTCCACAAAACGGACTACTCAATACACACGACATATCTCAATGAAAACCTTCGTCTTCCCTTAGTTGGAACACATCTTTTAAGAAGATTGATTGTTTACGATAATGCGACCTTTATAATACTTAGAAATTTTACATCAATCATGGCAAAAGCAGACAAACTATTTCAACAATTCGAGGAGGAATGGACGCACTGGAAACATGCACTGGAGGGCTACACGGATGAACAACTCATCCAACTGACCGAAGCCTCAGGTTGGACAATCGGGCAGGTATACGATCACCTGATTATGACGACATATGATCTAAGTCGTGATTGGATTCCCGAATGTCTCGCCACTTTCGAGGAAACCGGACACCTCGCAAAAACGGCTGCCGGAACAGCCCTTTTTCTGATAGGTAGATTCCCTCCTATACGCGCAAAATTTGCCGGACCTGCTCCCGCACAACCACAAAATAAAGCCGAAATCGAAACGAGATTTGACGAGCTACTTGAATCCATGCGCAGCACCCGCGACTTACTCAATCAAGCCACTCAAAGCGGTAAAAAGAAGCATTTTGCCTTTGGTTATTTGGACGGCTGGCAGTGGTACCAGTTCATTACGATGCATCTCCGCCATCATCGCAGGCAGAAAAAAAGGATTGAAGGGGCGTTGGGAGTTGATTGAGTTTATGAGGTTTATTGGGTTCATTAAGTTTATTTAGGTCAATAAAATTTTGCGTAGCAAAATTTATACTTCATAAAAACCCAATGAACTTTATAAACTGAATAAACCAAATCACTCGCCAAAAAGATTCAATCCGCGTACCCATGCTGTTATCCAAGTGAATACGAGAAAGGCTGCCGCACCGCCGAATTGCTGTGCCTCTACATCGGGTCCGGGATGAGTCATGTGAAACATAATCGCACCGCCAAAATAGGCGCTCAACATCAACGCACCAAAACGCATCGTCTTGGGAATGATGAATAAAATGATGGATGCCAGTTCGCCGAGCCCAATAATCGTTATCCAATTGCTCAAACCATTAGAACTCAACAGTTTCACAACATCTTCGCTGCCAATGAGTTTGAATACAGCACTGGCGATGAGTGCGAGTGCCATTAAGCCGGTCATCACCCAACCGATATTTTTTCTTGTCAAATACTTGCTCATAGTGTTCGTATAATTTTGAATGAATGATTTTTGAATTTTATAAAACGCATGAGTAATGAGTGATTTTTCTTCTCTATAATTTACTCATTCAAAATTCAAAATTAATCGTTGTGCGGGATAAATATATAATTTTTCTTTGAAATGATTGGTGAAAATAAAAAAGCCGCAAGGATAATCACTCCTTGCGACTTTCGGATTAGGGAAAATGCGTCTTTATTAAATCAATCCACAGAAGTTTTCTTTTTCGCACTGACGACCTTGTTGTCCGTATTTTGTCCTGTAATAACAATATTTGAATTGTCTACACAAAAATCAATAACATCATAGTAACCGAAATATCCATCCGAGCTACCAACAACGCTACCATTGTGGATGACTTGGAGATTGCCATTGCCATAATCACAGCAAATACCATCTCCATAAGCATCATCTAAATATAAGGTGTAACAACCATTGGGTACACAAACGGTCTTTGACTTGACTGCTCCTGCCTGACCATCTGCATAAGGACCGCCTGTGGCTACGGTGTTATTATTGGTATTGACAAGCTCCCATGTAGTTTCTGAACCGTAATCATCCAGCACAAGTTTGATGGTGACTTCTTGTCCGTTGCAACCATTGCCGCCGCCTGTGGTGGTGAAGGTTTTGGTCACAGTCCAACTTGTCCATGTACCACCACATTTTGCTCTGACTCGGTATTGGTAGGTGGTATTCGCTGACAGACCGGTGAGGTTGACGGAGGTTCCTGTTGTATATTTATTGGTCCAACCAGCCGTGCCACTCTTGCGATAGATGACGCGGTAATTCGTAGCACCGGATACTGCCGACCATGTAATCGTGGCTTGGGTACTTGCAATATTTGTTGCATTGAATTGAGTCGGTGCATCACAAGTATCGCCGCCGCCACCGCCATCAGTTACTTCGCTGCATTTGTCGGCTGCATTATTGGTCAAATTGGCAAGGCTGGAACTGACATAACTTTCCATACGCACCACCTGTCCCGCACTAAACATGTACATACATGCATCATTGGTGTAGTCCATGTAATTCATGTGCATATCTCTCGAACTACAGGAAGAAGTAGACAAAGACGGACAACCGGAATTATCTTGCGATTGCATGGGCGTATCTGCTACGCCATCATCGTCATTGCAACCGCCGCTACCTCCCCAGATGTGGTCGAGTAGAAGATAATGACCAAGTTCGTGTGTAAGGGTGCGTCCCAAATCGTAGGGAGAGCCGGGGCTGACATTACCACAGCCATTTCCTGCACCAAAAGCAGATGCATCGACGACTACACCATCTCCATTACCGGAACCACCAAGTGGAGAGTAACCCAATACGCCCGTATTCGGACGAACGTAGATGTTGAGGTAGCCACTCCATTGATTGTTCTGGTCGCCGGAGGTTTGGTTGAGTGTGACGGCGGGTGTTCCATTGCTCAGACCAAATCCCGAAGGGTGATTTTTGTCGGCAATACAGAAACGAATACAAGCATCGCCATTGGACACGCCGGGGAAGTAGCTGGCTGCTTGGTTGTCCCATTTTGTGATGTCGCTATTAGTGCCACCGTAATCGTTGTTCAAAATATCAATTTGCGATTGAGCTAATTGACGTAGGCAAGTAATGTTTGCACCACTGACTCCTTGAAAGTGAACGGCTACGGGAATGACCTTTGGAGTGGTACATGCCGCACGTTCTTCGAGAAGGTTCATTTCTTCTTCTAATCTGACAAATTTAGCTTGATGTGCTTCATTGTATGTGGGGTCGGTCATCATTTTATCCATGTGCTGCTGCAAACCGCAGGTACGTTGGGAGTTTCCAAATTCATCATTCTGATCCAAGGCGAATTGTTCAAGCGGATTTATAGTTGGTTCGTCTTTTTTGCAGGCGGTTAGAAATAGTGTTGATACCGCGAATAAAATCATCCAAATCTTTAATTGATTACTCATAAAATCTTTAATTTTTTGATTAAACAATGAGGGGTTGGTGTGTGGATTGATTGATTGTACAATTCGATTCAAAAGTAGGGGCGAAAGAAATACGATGTTGGCAAATGCATACAAACAGAAGATGTTTTTATACTTGTTGGGGTTTTCTTTATACTTATTGTTTGCAAGAAGGGTGTCGCAATACGTAATTTTGCAGTAAAATATTGCTGTAGTATGGTATTTCCAGCCCTGACTTCGTGTTAGGAGGACGGGCTGGATACCTTTTCAGATTTTATACAGCAATATCGCTAACTCGCTACAGCTTTTTTTATTGACCTGACAAACATAAACTCATTTCTATTATCCTACAATTCCTATTTTGCTATATTGCGAAATCTCAATAAAAATTCGACTACAGCTTCAACCTCAATATGCTCATATATTTTTAATAGCGGTTGAAAAATCACCCGATTAAAAATTACGCTGATGAATTTAGATGCTTTTTTATTTGATAAAAGATTTTGGATAGTTCGGCACGGACTGTTTTGGATAGTGATGTATCTGGATGAGTTTTTGTCAATTTTTGGTTTGACTGAACCATATGAAGAGAGTTGGTCTTTGATTATAGGTCTGATACTAGATATGGCGATGATCTACTTTAATTTGTACTATCTCATCCCACGTTTTTTTCAACGTACGAAGATGCCGACCTATGCGGGCTTGACACTGTTGACGCTTGTTATTAATGTTGCTATTATTACTATTGTTTCTTACCCTCCTTGTGCAGAGTGCTCTTTGTTTTATGATATATTCTCGACGACATTAATTACATCCGGATTATTAGGGATTGCGATAGCGATTAAAATCTCACAACTCAGCTACCTAAGACAACAACGTCTTAATGATCTTCAGCAGCTTCAACTCAACACTGAATTAAATTATCTCAAAAAACAAGTCAATCCGCACTTCCTGTTTAATGTGCTAAATAATATGTATGTACAATCCAGAGAAAATCCGAAGGAAGTACCTGAAACTATTATGAAGCTCTCCGAGTTGATGCGCTATCAAACTTATGATGCCGCAAAGGAACAGGTGAGTTTGAAACAGGAGATCGATTTTATTGGTAAATATTTGGATTTAGAGAAGATGCGGCGAGAGTTTTTGCATATTGATATTCAGAAAGAAGGCAATCTAAATAATATTGCCGTACCGCCGATGCTATTTTTGCCTTTCGTTGAAAATGCTTGTAAACACAGTACGCTTACTACCGGAGCACCTGAGCACATTCGCATTAAATGGGAACATAATGCACCCGAACTCGTTTTTACCATTGAAAATACGATTGGTAATCGCACAGGACATTTGAATGATAAGAAATATTCAGGTTTTGGATTAGAAAATATCAAGAAGCGCATAGAATTATTGTATCCCGACAAACACGAACTCTCGATTAAAGAGGAAGACGAATTGTATAAAGTTAAGTTATCAGTCCATAGTTGATAGTCCATAGTCCATAGGTGGACGCGAAGCGGACGATTGCAAACTATGGACCATGGACTATCAACTATGGACCATTCACTAACATGTATTATCGTAGATGATGAGCCATTGGCACGCAAGGGGATTGAACTCAATGTGAAAGATGTCGATTGGCTGAAAATAGCGGGGCAGTTTCCGAATGCTTTGCAGGCAGGTGATTTTTTGGCGGAGAATGATGTGGATTTGATGTTTTTGGATATTGAGATGCCGGGATTGCGTGGCTTAGATTTTTTGAAATCTTTGAAAAAAGACGTGGTTGCTATCCTCACGACGGCTTATCCTGAATTTGCTTTGGAGGCTTTTGAATTGGAGGTATTTGATTACTTGGTGAAGCCGATTCGCTTTGAACGATTTTACAAATCCGTCTCTCGCGTACGCGAGATGATTGAATTGAAAAAAGAAGGCAAAAGCGAACTTTCGGATATATCTGACGAATATTTTTACATCAAAGCAGACCGAAAATACGTCAAATTACACTACAAAGACGTCTTGTGGATAAAAGGTCTGAAAGACTACGTGATGATCTACACCACAGGCAAAAAGTATATGACCGCCATGAACGTCAAGACCATCTACTCCAAGCTGCCGCATACCATATTTGCGCGAGTGAGTAAGTCTTACGTCATCAATGTAAATGCTATCGAATCCATTGATATAGACACGATTATGATTGGTCGTGAAGAAATTCCATTAGGTACTTCTTACAAAGAGGAATTTCTCAAAACGCACATTCGCGGGAAACTATTTAAGCGGTAAAACTCCTGAACGTATCTTCTTACTCCCGCAATCTTACTCCTGACTTGGTAGAATCACTACCATTGTTTCATTGCTATATTGTTTCATGGTTGAAATGAGTTTTTTGCAGAGCAAAAAACCGTAATAACAATCGAATAATGTAGCAATTGAACAATGATTCAATTCATTGTAGCATTTCATCATTTAAGCATTGTAGCATTGTTTTACTGCTTATGGAATCTTACCAATTCATTTGTTTCCTCAATAAAGTGAATCGCTTGTAAAGCCGGATTGGCGGAAATTGCCTGCTTGATTTGGTCTTTCTTGGTGTTTGTCGTATCCATAATGACCGAAGGAGTCCGAGAACGATTAGGGTGATCATGATTGTTTGGACGAGTATTAAGGTATAAAAATGCCGCTAAAGAGAGTACAAAAAGTCCTATAACGACACCAGTAGACTGGTTAGTGCGCTTCATATTGTGTGTGGTGGTGAAGGAACAGGTCGCGACCTGTCCGTACAAGTGGTTATTAAGTCGAAGTTTAAGCTTAAAATATGTTGTTTATATAATTTGTGTAATTAACTCTACATTAAGATAATCAGATATTTAAACCATAATTATTTAGTGAAAACTATGGACTATCAACTAATCACTATTTAAATTCTTTGCTGAATTCAGTGATTTTTTTGCCTAAATGCTGCATATTTTCTTGCACAAAACTGGCAATATTGGACACATTGGCAGCTTCGCCACGCATGGCGAGCTTGTCGCCCGAAGTTTTTGCTTCGGGGACAACCATCCATAGAATGATATAAGGTATCACTCCAAATCCAAACCCAAAGAAAGCAACTGCGAAAACCAAGCGCATCCAAATCGGGTCTTCGATACCCAAGTAAGCACTCAAGCCTGAGCATACACCTGCCAAAATCTTGCTATCCGCATCGCGATAAAGGCGTTTGCCTGTACGAATATCAAATTGACTGTCCGCGTAGCTGCCCGAACCTGCGTAACTTTCTTCCTCTTCAAATTGTTCCGGTCTGCCCATCGTGTCAATCACTTCGTTGACATCTTTGAGCGAGACAATCTTGCGGCGCTTGAGTTTTTCTTTGAATAGCTCACCGATGCGAGCCTCAATATCAGCCACGATTTCGTCGCGTCCTTCCGATACTTTGAAATAGTTATTAAGACTGGATAGATATTTTTCGAGTTCGTCAAAAGCATCGTGGTCAATCACAAAAGGATAACCACCAAGATTAATATTATATACTTTATTCATGCTAAATTTAAGATTAGGAACAGGTCGTGACCTGTCCGTACAGGTTTATCATTTATTATTGATTGTTTTTAAGTGCTTAGTCGATTCGTCTACGGCGTGTACGAGGGTGTCCCAAGTTTGCGAAAGTTCACCAAGAAATACTTCGCCCTCATCCGTTAGGTGGTAGTATTTGCGGGGTGGTCCGCTGCGGGATTCTTTCCATGTATAGTTGAGGATACCTGCATTTTTAAGGCGCATCAATAGGGGATAAATCGTTCCTTGTACTACTGCAAGTTTAGATTTGTCCAACCGTTCGATAATATCCGAAGGATAGGCTTCCTTCTCTGCTATAATAGAAAGTATGCACAGTTCCAACACCCCTTTTCGCATTTGTATTTTTGCATTTTCAATTTTCATGATTCAAATTTACAAAAAAATACAGTACTATGCAATACATACTACCATGTTTTAGCAATATTTAACATTTGATTATTTTCAATAAGCTCGGTAATATTCTAATTATCAAATCATTAAAAAATAATTAATAAATTTTTAAAAAAGACATTTTTTAGTATAGAAAATGCAAATAAAGACTTAACTTTAAGTTTTATTGGATGTTTTTTCGCTACTAAAATGTTACTTACGTAACTATTTAGAAAAAAATCCGTCTATTATACGGGTAAATAGTGAGTGAATGGGCGAATACTGAATGAGTGAATAATATGATAACGCATTCAAAATTCATCTTGATGGCTGTCGGGAAACTCATTCATTGATAATGAAAAGCGAATTCAAAAACAAGCAACTTTGGCTACATCAGCGCGAAAGCAAAAAAAAATACCTGACGACGAATTGATTGATTTGTTCTTGGCGACTCAAAGTCCCGAACATTTCGGCGAGTTGTATGGCAGATACTCTGATAAAGTGTATAGCAAATGTCTCTCTTTGCTCAAAAATGAGGCAGCAGCACAAGATGCGGCACAAGATATTTTCCTGAAAATATTTCTGAATCTTGCCAAATTTAACAAAAAATCAAGGTTTTCTACTTGGGTATATTCTATTACATACAATTATTGTATTGATTATCTGCGTCGTAAGAAAAAAGAAAAAACCATTCTGACGGACGATGAGAATGAAAAAGACCCGGTAGAGGAAGAGGTAGACGATAAAGAAATCCTTGAAATGGAAATTGAACGATTGGCTTATATTCTTGATAAAATACCGGAAGACGATAAAATGGTCTTGTTGATGAAGTATCGGGAAGATTTGTCGATTAAAGATATTAGTCAAGCCTTCAAAAAATCGGAAAGTGCCATCAAAATGAAACTCAAACGTGCCAAAAATAAAGTCCGAAAATTATATAATGAGAGTTTTGACGAAATGGTCGCTTCTCTCATCCTCCTATTATGGTTTATGTAGAATCGGAATAATTGAATTCTATTTATTTTACCAACCATAGTCACATTAGCCTACTCAGGCATTGCGGCAGTATGATTGTGACAGGGTTATTGAGGTGTATTTTGGACAATAGAACAAAATCAAATTTGCCATATTCTTCTTTTGGAATTATTTTTTTTGGAAAAATAGCGACATCAGGCGTTTTTTTATATAAAAATATGTTACCACTAAGCAATAATAGCGTCTCAACTTAAATACATTTTAAACACTAATTTGTCCTCCTAAGCACACAACTTTTTTGTAGATTATGTGGATTACAAGATAAGGTGAAATTAAAGTAGATATGAACGAACAAAGCCCGTTAGAAGGAGTAGAAGAGATTGTCGAAGCTCCTAAAAAGATTGAAAAAAATGTCAAAGAAGACTTGACGATGCTCAAATTCATCGCCAATATAGCATTGCTTTATTTAGGTAGATTACCTGCCGTTTTTGTAGGTATGATTTCGGGTGATACAGAAGATGAGTAAAAAAATATAATCCCCCCTCTATGCCCTTCATTTGCTCCCCCGTTTAATTTTATTAGATATAACATTTTTTTTATACGCCTTTTTGTGACTTGAAAACAAACAAGGCGTCAAAAGCATGAAATTTGGGAAAACTGCTTGGTTTACACAAGCAATATATGACTTGGAAATTATCTAATCAAACCATTATATTACACAAAATTTAAAACGAAAGAAAGATGGATTTTATTAAAATTACACAAGATGCACTTACCCAAACATTCAGTTCGTTTGGTAATGCATTGCCAAAAATTCTGGGTGCACTTTTGTTACTCATTGTAGGTTACTTTATTGCTAAGATTATTGCTCGCATTATCCGCAAAGCTCTCCAAATGGCTAAAGTAGATACATTGGCTGACAAATTGCAAGATATTGAATTAGTAAGTAAATCAGGTGTCAACATCGTGCCAAGTACTATCATTAGTAAAGTTGTTTACTACATGATTTTCTTAGCATTTGTTGTTGCTGCGGCAGGTGCTTTGGGTGTAGAAGAAATTTCTACATTGATTAATCAATTAGTTGCCTACATACCTAAATTATTGGTAGCTGCTGTTATTTTGGCGATTGGTCTTTGGTTTGCTAACTTTATCAAAGACATCCTAAAAACTGCTCTTGATTCAATGGGTGTATCAGGAAGTAATATCATTTCTCAAATCGTATTCTACTTCTTGTTCGTAAATATCGCTTTATCTGCTTTAGGTCAAGCTGGTATTGACATGAGCTTCCTCAACAACAACCTTACAATGATTCTTGGTGGTGCCGTATTAGCTTTCGCTATTGGTTACGGTTTCGCTTCACGCGACGTAATGGCAAACCTTTTGGGTGGTCTTTACGGACGTAACAAATTCCAGAAAGGTGATGTAATCAGCGTCAACGGTACTAAAGGTCAAGTTGTTGATGTAGATGCTACTTCTTTGACACTTCAGTCTGAGAATAACACAAGAGTTGTTATTCCACTCGGTCACTTGTCAGGTAGCACCGTAGAGAAATTCTAAGCAACATTTGTAACGCATACTGCGTATACATACACTATAAAACACACCTAATTACAAGTCTTGACGGCTTGTATTAGGTGTGTTTTATTTTATCCCCTCCCGATATATAAAAAATAATTTCTATCTAAGTGATGGTAGGACAATGACTTCCCCCTTCCCATGGGAGAACTTATCATTTTATCATTACTTAATTTTTTGAATAATTGGGAAGTGAACAATGAGGTCGTCAAAACTATGTTACAAAGTATCAGACACACTTGACAGTTGACCTCCGCTGTCGTTCTCAAACAACTAAACTAAATCGAGTTGCGTTTAGCGAGTCGGTGAGTTGTGAGTTCTAAAAGAATCCGCAACCCACAACCCGCAATCCGCAACCCGAACACTAAACATTTTAAAGATGAAAAAAATCCTATTTGCTCTTTTCGCAGTTGCTTGTATGGCAACTACAATCTTTGCACAAGACGTCAAAGACGCAGAAAAACTTAAAGAAAGAGATGCCCTTAAAGGTTTCAACGAAGGTTGGACCGTTGGAACGGGTTTCGGTCTTACTCTTGACCAAGCTGCTGTATGGCAACCACGCGCAGGTGCGGGTGACAACAGTTTCAAATTCGGTGGTTTGGGTAATCTTCAAGCTACATACAAAGCAGGTCGTTTTGTATGGGATAATGCCGGTTCACTTCAGTTGAACTTCCAGCGTTTGGGAAGAAACACAGGTAACTTGCCTTTCCAAAAATCATTGGATGAATTGCGTCTCAGCTCTCGTCCGGGTTACGCCATTACTACAGATGAAAAATGGTATGCTGCGGTTGATTTTGGTTTTGTTAGCCAATTATTATCAACTTACTTGGGCAACTACCTCAATCAATTTGAGGGCGTAGACCAGAGTCTCCGTAACGGTTTTACCAATCTTAACGAAAGAGACTTACTTTCTAACTTGTTTGCTCCTGCTACTATTACGCTTTCTCCGGGTATTGATTGGAAGCCGAATAGCAACTTCTCATTGTTCTATTCACCAGCAGCACTCAAACTTGTTGTTGTTGGAGATGACGAAATTGCACAAGTTGGAGCTGTGAATATGAAAGATGACGGTACATTTGAGTACTTGGGTTCACTCAATGGTAATCCACAAACTGCTGCATTGGATACACTCACAGGAAGATATGTAGTGACAGGTTTTGAAAATACCACCCGTGCATTGGGTTCTTTGGCAAGAGCGAAGTACAACAACACCTTTCTCGAAGACAGAGTATCTTTCAGTTCTGAATTGAACTTGTATTATGACTACCTCAATGGTGCAGGTGCAGAGCGCAACCTTCCAACCGTTGATTGGTTGACCAACACTACGTTCAACATATTTAAAGGTATCGGCGTTACACTTAGAACAGGTTTGTACTATGATTTCACGAAGCCGGTTTCTTCTGACTGGAGAGAAGTGAATGGTGTATACGGCTACCAAGGTACAAAACGCGGTATCATGTTTACAGAAACATTGGCATTGACTTACAGCCGTGTATTTGGTGCTAAACAAGCTGAATAAATGAGGCAATAACGAGTTCGAGTATTTGGACTTAAATTGTGAATAAATGAAGCTCGCGTCTTTGACGCGGGCTTTTTTCATGTACGTA
>JAHDEO010000553.1 GCA_020628725.1 Saprospiraceae bacterium | reverse complement strand
TTGATTCATAATTATTTAGAAAGCATAATCTTTTGGGTTGTCATTTGTTGGTCTGCTTGTACATTCAACAGATAAATGCCGCTTGGGTAATTGCTTACGTCCAATTGCAGATTGTCTGCGATATAATTTGCAAATACTTCTGTATGGATGATTTTTCCCGTCAAATCTACCAAATTTATATGTAGATTTTCAATTGTTTTATCAAAATTAAAATCTAATACCAATTGGTTGTCGGCAGGATTCGGATAAGTTTGAAAGGCTTCGGGAGCGATGGCATTTTCAGTAGAAACCAACACATCAATCATTATATCATCAACCAAAAGCGCATATTGGTCGGCATCACTATAACATTGAAAACCAACATAAATCTCCGTATCACCATAATCCGGTAATTCAATCGTGACTTCTTCGTAATTATTATTCGGCATGTTCGGGTTATAAGGTTGTATAATTTCACCGAAATCAAATATTTCAAGAATATCGTCAGGAGAAGGCGAGGTGCTGGTTATGACTTTCAGTTTTTCAGGATAGGTAAATCCGGGTTCATTTCCGGTAGCATACCAAAAACGTAACTCATAGTCCCGTTCCGATTTCACTTGAAAACAAGGCGCAAAAAACCAGTCATCTGCCGAAGAAGAATAACTCCATGTGTAAGCCATGCATTTCTCGCCTGTACGCGGACCCCATCCGGGATTCATTCCTTCTGAAACTTCCCATTGTTTAGTGTCATTATTATTGTTGATGACCTTCCAGCCATCCAAATTTTCTCCATCCTCGAAACCCATTATAATTGAGTTTGTTTGCAAATTTTGGCAGCCCGTACCGCTTGTTGGGTCGCAAGCTACAGGCGTACTTTGCAACAATCCGGCGCGTTCGTTCTCCAATACATTACGCATTACAGCGACTTGTTCTTGCGTAAACATAAACATACAAGCATCATTCACATAGTCCATATAATTCATAAACATATCCTGACTCCCACACGAAATCGTCGAGGGTGAGCCAAAGGTCGGGCAACCATTATATTCGTCTTCCTGTATGGGCGTATCACTGATGCCATCGTCAGGACTGCAACCCGGACTATCACCCCAGATATGACTCAAGCCCAGATAGTGTCCTACCTCATGGGTACTGGTACGCCCTTTATTGAAGGGAAAAGCGGCTGCTCCCGTAGTGCCGAAAGCATCATAACGAACTACCACGCCATCCCTCCACGCGGCTGCTCCCGGTCCTGTAGCGTAGCCTAATAGATTGTCACCACTTGTACCGATAATCGCACCTATCCAGATATTGAGATAACGATTGGTGTCCCAAGCAGATTTGCCGCCTTCGTCATCCTTTTTAATATCATCATTAGAGGTAAAAACTTCTACATTCGTGGAAGTGCGTGTGATGCCTGCGGTAGCATTTCCATCTGGATCGACTGTGGCAAGACAAAATTCTATCTCCGCATCTGCGGCTAAATTGGCAAAAATAGAAGGTACTTCACTGACATCCGAGTTCATTTTCCGAAAATCCAAATTCAATACGTCCAATTGACTTTGAATCTGAATATCTGAAATATTTTCCATCGAATTTTTATACACCACATGTACCACAACAGGAATGGTATGCACTACGCCGCTTGATTTATAGTCAGACTGGGCAATTGCTGTGATAGCTCTCTGAAATATGGCATCACTTTTCTCTTTTAAATCGGGATATGCTGCTTCTAAAGTCTCATAATATTCCGAATGACCGCAACGAATTAATTCTTGTTGGGCAGATATATGCATTGCAAATAGGCAAATAACGGAGAGCGTAAAGATTTTTTTCATGATTAATTTGTAGTTAAATTGTTTTCAATAATCAATGTTGTATGAAAACGAATATCTTTTGAGGATATTTTTTGAAGTATAAAGAGAGGAAATAAAAAAGCCGCCCGAAATCAAGAAGATTCGGACGGCTTTATTGCTGTAGTATATTAATTTAAAATCACTTAGAAACGACCACTTTTTGCGTAGTCATCTGCTCGTCGGCTTGTACATTTAGAAAATATACGCCGTTTGGATAATCACTCACGTCTAATTGCAAATTACCTGCCGCATAATTTTCTCGTGTTTCTGTATGTATTATTTTTCCAGTCAAATCCACCAAATTAATATGTAGATTTTCAATTGTTTTATCAAAATTGAAATCCATCGTCAATTGGTCGCTGACAGGGTTTGGATAAGCCTGAAAGGCTTCGGGAGCGATGGCATTTTCATTTGAAACCGTCGTAATATCCACAATTTCAATATCATCAATCAACATGGCATATTGGTCTGCATCGCTATAACAATGAAAACCGATGTAAATATCCATATCCTCGTCATACTCCGGTATCGTGATTGTTACGTCTTGATAATTATTATTCGGCATATTAGGATTATAAGGTTGTTCAACTGTCTCAAAGTCAGCTACTCCGAGAATATCGTCAGTAGACGCAGACGGAGAGGTACTGGCTACAACCCTAAATTTTTCAGGAAATGAAAATCCGGGGTCATTGCCGGTTGCATACCAAAAACGCAATTCATAATCCCGTGATGTTTTCACTGAAAAACATGGCGTAAAAAACCAATCATCTGCCGCTGATGTATAGCTCCATGTGTAAGCAATCATCTTATCCCCGGTACGTGGTCCCCATTCGGAGGCTACACCTTCTGAAACATTCCATTGCTTATCATCGCCATTATTATTAAGAACGGACCAACCGCCGAAATCTTCTCCATCTTCAAAGCCCATCGTAATAGGTCCTTCTTCCAAATCACGACAACCTGCTCCGCCCGTCGGGTCACAAGCTACCTGTGCATTTTGTACTAAATTGGGACGATAATTTTCAAGCACATAACGCATCAGCCCCGCTTGATTAGCGGTAAACATGAACATACAACGGTCATCCGTGTAATCCATAAAATTCATAAACATATCCTGACTTCCACAAGAAATCGTCGAAGGTGAGCCGAAAGTCGGACAGCCTCCATATTGCGATTCTTGCACGGGCGTGTCATTGATACCATCATCCACACTACAATTACCATCTCCCCAAATATGGCGCAAGCCCAAGTAGTGACCAACCTCATGTGTGCAGGTACGTCCACCGTTGTAAGGGAATTGTGCTGTACCATTCGTACCAAAATAAGTGTAACCAATCACTACACCATCACGCGCTGCAGGCGTACCCGGAGGCGTAGCATAACCGAGTATACCACCCGTGATTGCACCTGTCCAAATATTGAGATAACGGTCTGTATCCCAGGGAGATTTACCGCCTAAAGCATCTTGTTTGATATTATCCGACGAGATACTGAAACTATTCACATTCGTGGAGGTACGTGTGATTCCTGTTGTTGAGTTACCGTTTGGGTCAACTGTAGCAAGGCAAAATTCAATTTCTGTATCTGCTGCTAAATTGGCAAAAAGAGAAGGCACCTGCCCTGCATCAGGATTCATCTTCCGATAATCCTGATTCAAAATATCTAACTGACTCTGAATCTGCACATCAGAAAGATTCTCTGACGAATTTTTATACACCACATGCACTACAACAGGTATCGTATAAACTACACCGTTTGATTTATGCTCAGGCTCAGAAATCACGGAAGCTGCTTCACTAAACTTAGCGTTGACATTTTCCGTAAAATCAGGATATTCTGCTTGCAAAGCCTCTTGATGTATCGAATTTCCGCAGCGAATGAGTTCTTCTTGGGCAAAGATATTTACTGCAAATAAGCAAGTAATGGAGAATATGAGAATTTTCTTCATGATTTAGTGAATTGCTTTATTGTTTCATGGTTCTATTGTTTTATGGTCTCATTGCTACATGGTTTTAAAGTTTTTATATCAAATAAAAACTCGTTAACAATGAAGCAATATAATGAAGCCATACTAACAATGTAACAATGAAGAATTTTCCATAAAATTACTAAAAATATG
Organism: Saprospiraceae bacterium; assembly: GCA_020628725.1. Lineage (GTDB taxonomy): Bacteria > Bacteroidota > Bacteroidia > Chitinophagales > Saprospiraceae > JAHDEO01. The sequence continues at coordinate 308 of JAHDEO010000553.1, read as the reverse complement.
CCACGTTTGTCAATGCTTAAATATACAATGAGTGAATGAGCGAATTTTGAATGAGTGAATATTTTTTTGCATGTATTTTTTTGCAAAAAAATAAATCAAATTACATGTGAGTAATATTCACTCATTCAAAATTCAAAATTCACTCATTATAAAACATTTAAGCATTTAAGCATTACAACATTTCATCATTATCCCGTGTGGCATTTATTTTGTGTAAGTAGATCGCTATTTTTGCGAAAATTTCTACGAAAAAATTAATAGACACAATGACAAAATTATTTTCCAAATTCATCATAATTATTTTAGCG
>JAHDEO010000042.1 GCA_020628725.1 Saprospiraceae bacterium | reverse complement strand
GGGTCTTGTTTGCAAGAAAAAAATAATATGCAAACGAGTGAAAAACAAAAGGCATAAGTGCCTTTTGATTGTATTTATATTTTTCATAAATATTAATTGTAAAATTGTGTAATTATAGGATTGTGAAATGCTTGTTGTTGGAAGTCTACTCGTCGGACGTTTTTAAAACGTCAGGCGAGAATAATCCTTGGAATTTGGTGCTTGGGATTTGGGATTTTAATAATCCGGTTCTGCGGTCAATTGGTCTTTATAGGTTTCAAATATTTCTTTCAACTTTTTAATTGTATTGCCAATCGTATCGTGACTCACGCCGCCCGAAGCATTGCGGTGTCCACCCCCGTCGAAGTATTTTTGACAAATTTCCTGTACCGAAAATGCGCCCTTTGAACGGAAAGACAACTTCACGCAAGTCTCGCGCTCACACATGAGGATCGCCATACGCATATGCTTCATTTTGAGAATATAATTAACGATACCCTCTGTATCACCGCGTTTGATTCGGAAGCGACGATGGTCTTTCATATCCAATACAATAATGCCTACGTTATAGTTATTATACAAACGCATCGCTTCTGTAATGGAATACCCCAATAAGCGTAACTGCTTTTCATTCTGCCCATTAAATATTTTATTTTGAACAAATGTGCCATCAATGCCACTCTCGCAAATATCCGCCACGGTGCGATATAAAGTCGGCGAAGTCGAATAACTAAACGAGCCTGTGTCCGTCAAAATGCCGGTATAGAGACATTCTCCGATGATTTTATCGACCAATTTTTCGTCGCCCATCATACGAATGAAATGGTATAACATTTCGCAAGTCGAACTCGCCGTCGGGTCAGAATAAAAGAATTCCGCAAACTCATCAGGATTGAGATGGTGGTCAATCATCACCTTTGGTGTGTCTTGTGCCGCGATGACTTCACCTATTCTATCTATCCGTGCTAATGAATTGAAATCCAAGCAGAAAATGACATCCGCCTCTTCGCATACTTTTTGCGTTTTATCAGGATAATCATCGTCCACAAGAATGTAATCAATACCCGGCAGATAATCAAATAACATCGGAAAACGCGACGGAAATATCACGGTAGCGTCGTGCCCATGCCGTGAAAGGTAGTGAAAAAGCCCCAAAGATGAACCAATCGCGTCACCGTCGGGATTGCGATGTGAAACGATGGCTACTTTCTTAGGTGTTTGTAATATCTCTTTTAAGCCTTCTATATTTTTCATTGTTACAATGTTTCATGGTTTCCTTGTATCATGGTTGTATGGTTCGATTGTTTATGGTTTTATTGCGCCTGATTAAGATGGTTGTGCAACAATTGAGCAATCGAACAATGAAGCCATAAGACAGCCCACAAATGTACGGGATTTATTGCGGTGTTGAAAGTCGTAATATTATTAAATTCAACTTAAAGTCGAATTGTTTAAAAATTAACACAAACATTCTCGCAGAATTGGATAGAATCCTTACTTTTGCGCGAATTTTTGTAAATCCGTCCGAAGTCGATTTCAAACACGCAGGGTTAAAACCCTACGCTTTTGCGAAATAAACGCATACATCACAAAAGCGGTGGGTTTCAACCCACCGTATATCAACAGACTATCGACTACGGACTATCGACTAAATAAATATGGCTGGTAACAGAACATTGACCATGATTAAACCCGATGCCGTGCGTAACGGTCACATCGGTGCTATCCTTGCACACATCAATAAGGGTGGTTTTCGTATCGTTTCACTGAAAATGACACAATTGACTGTCGCGAAGGCGAAAGAATTTTATGCAGTGCATAGTGAGCGTCCATTTTACGGTGAGTTGGTGGAGTTTATGTCTTCAGGACCTATCGTAGCGGCAGTTTTGGAAAAAGATAATGCAGTAGCAGATTTCCGTAAACTCATCGGTGCGACCAATCCGGCAGAAGCCGAAGCAGGCACTATCCGTGCATTATACGCAACAAGCATCGGCGAAAATGCCGTTCACGGCTCTGATTCTGATGAAAATGCAGCTATCGAAGGCGCATTTCATTTTGGCGGCACGGAGATGTTTTAACGATTAATGATTAATGGTTAATGATTAATTTCTTGTAGTACGTGTACGTTTTTTTATTTTTAATAAATTCAAAATCAATTAAATGCAAAAGAATACGTTAGCTCGCGTCCTACAAATTAATCATTAATCATTAACCGTTAATCATTGTAAAAAGAAAAAGTTTTGTGTCGTGTGTTTTTCGGGAGAATAGTTTTGCATTTTCTTATCGTGATACACGAAAATTTTGTAGCCCAGTTCTCTCATTAATGTGAAGCAATTTTTTCGATTTTCGTTATCCCATAGTTCGGCGTAGATGATAGGCTTATCACGAGCGATGAGGTCGCGTCCGCCTTTGAGGACGAAGTATTCAAAGTTTTCTACATCAATTTTAATTCCTGAAATCGGTGTCTCGCCTTGTAGGGTTTCCAAATCATCTAATCTGTAAATAGCTGATTTATAACGTTTTCCTTCATTAAATTCTGTCAAATCTTCGTGTACGACGTGGCTTAAGCCTTGCATTCTCACATTCTTGACTTTGGGTAAGACCATTTCTACCTCGCCGTTTTCATCGCCGAGCGCGTAAGGGTACAAACTTGTATTAGCACATTTGTAACGCTCGGTTATTTTTTTGAGTGTAATGAAATTAATCGGAATAGGTTCGAAGGAATGAACTTTACCCTTTCGTACTTTTTTTGACATTAATACCGTTGTAATACCGATATTGCTACCAATGTCGAGTACGTGATCATCTTCGTCGAGCATATCCAGAAATTGAAAGAAATCACTTTCTTTTTTATCCCATTTAAATGTCCGGATTTTGAAAATGGCAAAGATGTACAAATACTGCTCGAAGCCGAATATGATGTGTAAAATTCGTTTGATTAAACTCTTCATTGATGCAAATGTAGGAGGAAATTCCAAAATAGAACGCAGATTTGGCGGATTACGCGAATTTACACAGATAAAAAATCCACTAAATCTGCATAATCCGCCAAATCCGCGTTCTATCTTTACGCAATTATGCAAGCAAAATTTTTCGGAAATCTACTGTTTCTACTTTTCGTCAACTTGTTGGTTAAGCCGTTTTATATCTTCGGTATTGACCGGACGGTACAGGTAACAGTGGGCGACGAGGTGTACGGATTATATTTTGCTTTGTACAATGTATCGGTGCTGTTTTACATCCTGCTCGACTTGGGCATGACCAACTACAACAACCGAACTATCGCGCAAGACACCTCTCTTTTACGCGAGTATGTTCCCAATTTTTTATTGGTTAAATGTGTATTGTCGATTGCGTATTTAGTCCTCGTTTTCATCCTTGCAACAGCTTGGCAATACAATCAACTTCAACTAAATCTACTTTTGCCACTCGCTCTTAATCAAATACTTATCTCACTTATCTTCTACTTTAGGTCGAATATCTCCGCTTTACATTATTTCAAAATTGACGGACTGCTTTCTGTCTTGGATAGGGTCTTGGTGATTGTGATTTGTGGGATATTACTTTGGGGTGGGGTAGTGCGTGTTTTTCGGATAGAATATTTTATTTATGCACAAACATTTGCTTATGCAATCGCGGCTTTGGTGAGCTTTGCGGTGGTGGCTCGGTATGCTGCGTTTAGGAATTTTAAGGTTAAATGGGAAACGATGCGGATGATTATTCGGGAGAGTTTGCCTTTTGCCTTACTCGTTTTGCTAATGACCATTTATAATCGTGTAGATAGTATTATGTTGGAACGTCTCCTGCCTGAAGGCGCGACTCATGCAGGCGTATACGCGAAGGCATTTCGTTTGTTGGATGCGGTGAATGTGTTTGGTTTGTTATTCGCGGGATTACTGATGCCGATATTTGCGCGAATGCTGAAGGAAAAACAAGCTGTCGAAGCATTAAGTCGCTTGAGTTTGGGCCTGATTACGGTGATGTCTATCACAGTCGGTGTTTGTTGTTATTTTTTTCAAACAGAATTGATGACCTTCATTTATGGAGACGATACGGCGTATACTTCGACAGTGTTTGGTTGGTTGATGTTTAGTTTTATGTTTATCGCTGTTGTCTATATATATGGTACGCTGATGATTGCGGACGCGCGATTACGACCTTTAAATGTGATAGCAGCAAGTGGTTTGGTGTTGAATATTATTTTGAATTTCATTTTGATACCACATTATCAAGCGATTGGGGCAACTATCGCAACACTCGCCACGCAATTTATCGTGGCAGCAGGACATATCATTGTCGCAAAACAAGCATTTAAATTAACTTTCCCTAATATATTCCTCATTCGTTTATTATCGTTTTTTATTATTTTAATATTGTTAAACATTTTCCTAAAACACATCACAAATTATTGGATGATTAACTTCGGAATGATACTCGCCTTGTCGCTTGGTGCGGCGTTTTTAATTCGATTATTGAGAATGAAGGAATTGGTAGGTTTGCTGAAATCTTCGTAAAACCTCGTAGCACGGTGCTTCCAGCCCGTGCATTGCTCGTATTGCGCGTTCCGTACATGACACGGGCTGGAAGCACCGTGCTACGGGCTTAGTGTACTTATTACAATTATTAGATTCATTCTAAATAAAAAATAAAATTTGAAATAATTATCATACACTTAATTATAATTTTCTATCTTTAATCCATCAAAAACTATAATATTGTAAAACAAGTTTCAAATGAATTTATTTACCGAAAATAGCCCGGACACATATGATGCGATTGTAGTAGGAAGTGGAATTAGTGGTGGCTGGGCAGCGAAGGAACTTTGCGAAAAAGGACTCAAAACACTGGTACTCGAACGAGGTAGAAATGTCAAACATGTAGTGGATTATACGACTGCGAATATGGATCCGTGGGATTTCAAGCCGGAAGATAAATTGACGGAAGCTGACTTGGAGCGCGATTATCCCAAGCAACGTCGCACGGGATATACGGTGCGGGATGACCATGTCCATTTCTTTGTAAAAGATAGCGAACATCCATACGAGGAAACTAAAGGTACGCGCTTTGACTGGATTCGTGGTTATCAAGTAGGTGGGCGTTCATTGGTTTGGGGAAGACAGAGCTATCGTTGGAGTCCGATGGATTTTGAGGCAAATGCGAAAGATGGTATCGCGGTAGATTGGCCCATTCGATATGAAGACCTTGCAAAATGGTATGACTACGTAGAAGCATATATAGGTGTGAGTGGACGCAAGGAAGGCTTACCGCACCTGCCCGACGGCATATTCCAACCACCAATGGATTTTAATTGTGTTGAAGAAGTCTTGCGTGAAAATATCGCTAAAAACTTCAACGATAGAATCATGACCATTGGTAGAACGGCACATATCACCGACCCGAAGGGCTTGAATGGTCGGGGAACCTGCCAGTTCAGAAATCGCTGTATGCGTGGCTGTCCTTACGGTGGATATTTCAGCAGCCAAGCCTCTACCCTACCCGCCGCCAACGAGACAGGCAAAATGACCTTGCGCCCCAATTCGATTGTGTATGAAGTCGTATATGATGAGGATAAAAAACGAGCAAGTGGTGTTCGAGTGATTGATAAAGAGACGAAGAAAGATTATTTTTTCAAAGCAAAAGTTATCTTTCTCAATGCTTCCGCAGTTGCTTCTACCCAGATTCTAATGATGAGTAAGAGCAACCGTTTCCCTGAAGGTATGGGTGCTGAATCAGGTGAATTGGGACATAACATGATGGATCACCATTTTCGTGTAGGCGCAAGCGGTGATTTTGAAGGCATGGAAGATAAATACTTCAAAGGCAGACGCCCGAATGGTATTTACATCCCTCGCTTCCGCAACCTGCCGGGCAGACCTGAAACCAAAAAGGATTTCTTACGCGGATACGGTTATCAAGGTGGCGCAAGTCGCAAAAACTGGATGCGCGGTGTAGCTGAATTAGGCTTCGGCGGTGCTTATAAGGACGAGATGTTTGAGCCCGGTCCATGGAGATTTGGTATGACAGCTTTCGGTGAAATGCTGCCTTATCACGAAAACAAAATGGAACTGACCAATAAGAAAGACGAATGGGGTATTCCGATAGTCAACTTCACTACCGAAATCAAGGAAAATGAAGAGAAAATGCGTAAGGACATGAGCGAATCTGCCGTCGAAATTCTCGAAAAGGCAGGACTCAAAAATGTATCGCCTTACGAAGCTCCTTATGGTGTAGGCTTGGGCATCCACGAAATGGGCACAGCACGTATGGGAAGCGACCCCAAAACGAGTGTTCTCAATAAATGGAATCAAGTACACCAAGTTCCAAATGTATTCAATACAGACGGCGCATGTATGACGAGCGCAGCTTGTCAAAATCCGAGTCTTACATATATGGCACTGACAGCACGCGCCGCCAATTATGCCGTAGAACAATTGAAGAAAGGAAATCTTTGATTTTTGATTGAGTGATTTTTGATTTTTGATTGAATTTCGCTACGCGAAATCCACCTATTCTATCAATCTAAAATCTAAAATCAATACAATCTAAAATCTAAAATCAATACAATCTAAAATCTAAAATCATTCAATCAAAAATGAATCATTTATTCACAGAAAATAGTCCTGACACATATGATGCGATTGTTGTCGGCAGTGGTATTAGTGGTGGTTGGGCTGCTAAAGAACTCTGTGAGAAAGGACTCAAAACACTGGTACTCGAAAGAGGTCGAAATGTCCGACACGTAGTTGATTATACGACAGCAAACATGGACCCTTGGGATTTCAAGCCGGAGGATAAAAAACTAACGCCGGAAGTTGTTGAGCGAGATTACAAGGTACAAAGTCGTTTCGGTGGTTATGTCATGAACGAAGCCTACATACATTTCTTCGTAAAAGACAGCGAACACCCCTACGAAGAAGCTGAAGGCAAGCGTTTTGATTGGATTCGTGGCTATCAGGTCGGTGGACGTTCGTTGATGTGGGGAAGGCAGAGTTATCGTTGGAGTCCAATGGATTTTGAGGCAAATGCAAAGGAAGGCATCGGCATAGATTGGCCCATTCGATACAAAGATATTGCGAAATGGTACGATTACGTGGAGGCGCATATAGGTGTGAGTGGCATGAAAGAGGGTTTGCCGCAATTGCCCGATGGTATATTCCAGCCGCCAATGGATTTCAATTGTGTCGAAGAAGTCTTGCGTGATAATATCGCCAAAAATTTCGACGATAGAATGATGACCATTGGCAGAGTCGCACATATCACCGACCCGAAAGGCTTGAATGGTCGGGGAACATGCCAATTCAGAAATCGTTGTATGCGGGGCTGTCCGTATGGTGCGTATTTTAGCAGTCAATCCTCTACCCTATCTGCTGCCGAGGCAACGGGTAATCTGACTTTGCGTCCTGATTCGATTGTCTACGAGGTAGTGTATGATGAGGATAAAAAACGTGCAAGCGGTGTTCGTGTAATTGATTCAAAAACGAAAAAGGATTATTTTTTCAAAGCAAAAGTTATTTTCCTAAATGCCTCCACCGTACACTCCACCAAAATCCTCATGATGAGCAAAAGCAACCGCTTCCCCGAAGGAATCGGTGCCGAGTCCGGTCAATTGGGACACAACATGATGGACCATCAACTCGGCGCAGGAGCGAGTGGCGAATTTGAGGGTTTTGAGGATAAATATTATAAAGGAAGACGTCCGAATGGCATCTACATCCCACGCTTCCGCAATCTGCCCGGCAGACCGGAAACTAAGACGGATTTTCTGCGAGGCTACGGCTATCAAGGTGGTGCAAGTCGTCAAAACTGGATGCGTAATGTAGCTGAATTGGGCTTTGGCGCAGAATACAAAGACGAGATGTATGAGCCGGGTATGTGGACATTCGGTATGGGCGGCTTCGGCGAAATTCTCCCTTATCACGATAATAGAATGGAACTGACCGACAAAAAAGATGCATGGGGACTTCCGATAATTAAATTCCATACCGAACTCAAAGAAAACGACATTAAAATGCGTAAAGACATCATTGATTCTGCTGTCGAAATTCTGGAGAAAGCAGGACTCAAAAATGTAAACGGTTACGATGGTAGCTATGGTGTAGGCAAAGGCATCCACGAAATGGGTACGGCACGCATGGGACACGACCCCAAAGACAGCGTCCTCAATAAATGGAATCAAGTACATCAAGTACCAAATTTATTTAACACAGACGGGGCTTGCATGACAAGCGCAGCTTGTCAAAACCCAAGTCTCACATATATGGCACTGACGGCACGCGCTGCCAATTATGCCGCAGAACAACTTGCTAAAGGCAAGTTGTAGTCCATAGTCGATGGTCAATAGTCCATAGATGAACGCAAGCCATTCTCTGCGACCACCTATCGACTATGGACTACCGACTATCGACCAATATTCATTCAAAATTCACTCATTCAAAATTAGTTATGGATAGAAGAAGTGCAATAAAAAATATATCTATCGGTGTTGGGATTACAGTATCGTCCGGCACATTATTGAGCTTAATAAGTGGTTGCAAATCAGATACAGCTACTAATACTGCCAATGCAGCAGCCGGTTTTCTGGACACTAAAAATGCGGGATTTGTAGAGGAAATCATGGACATCATGCTGCCTACTACTGACACACCGGGGGCTAAGGACGTTGGAATTATCAACTCGGTCAATGCGATACTCGGCAGATTGTACAAAAAGGATGACCAAAGACTTTTCAAAAAAGGCATGAGTGCATTTCAGGATGTTGCTAAGAAAAAATTTGATTTGGGAGCCGGTACAGATGCGAGTCGTGAGCAATTGACGGAAGTATTAGAAGATTGGATTGGTAAGAAAAATGAAAGTCGAAGAGATGAAATTGGCGCGTTGATTTACGCTTCGGAGGATGATGTGGATGCGAAGGATAAAGAAAAGTTTTATGCTTATAAATTTTTAAGTAATTTAAAACAACTTGCCACAAGTGCTTATTTTGGTAGCGAAGAAATTGCCACAAAGCATTTGAATTACGACCCGGTTCCGGGTAAATATGTAGGTTGTATTCCTGTGGAAGAAGTAGGTAATAATTGGGCTTTGTAACCGTATGGCTAAGAGCTTGTTTAAAATTTCTAAATAGTCATTCAACCATACAAACCGATTTTGCATCAGGATATTTGCTTTCCAGCAAAGCCCAAAGCGCGAGAAAAGTCGTGTGGTCATTGGAGGTTTTGAGTTTTTTGACTCTTGCCCAACCGCCATCTTCTAATTGCATATCAAGGACTTCGTCTATCCATTCTTGCTTGATGGTTGCACTTGGATTCATCAATTTTAGAATGGCTATCGCCTCATATTTAAGGTCTTGAATATCCGTTGTTTCTATGAGTTTTTCGAGTAATTTAATCTGTTGTTTTTCAATGGATTCAAACTCATTGGGCAAGGGACATTTCAGACATTTTGCAAAGTGAATAGACAAGGCGGCATGAGTCAGAAAATAGCCGTCAAGTTCGGTTTGTGTTTTTATTTTTTGGAGAAAATCCTGTTTTAATGGTATCTCATCGCAGTACATTCCCGCCAACATGATATATTGCAAATCGTTAATTGGAATGCCCCCACGATATTGCTCAATATCTTCCTCTGAAATACTATGAGGGTGCGCCAATCTTTGATACAACTTTGTGGAAGGATGTTTATTAAATTCATCAGGTGAGTTATATATTTTTTTTATCGGAGGAATATTTTCTAATGGAAATTTCTTTGAAAGAAAATTAAAAAATAAGCCTGTACTTGCTTCAAAATCACCTCCTCGATTTTCGACATATTTAATGCCTCTTTCAATATTTACATCAAGTACACTTGCATCTTTTTTACATGCAAAAAATGTAAAAATCACTAAAAACAACACCACACTAAAGTGCCTGACAATCTGCGACATAAAATTAAATTGTGTAAAACCATTCATCATCCGCGAAATTATGACATTTTTCTGTTAAAATATTTTTTTTATTCCGTTTTGTGATTACCTTTACGTGTCAAACGCACGGGTTAAGGGAAGTTTTTATCCAAATAAATTTCTCCTATCCCGTTTTTGCATTTACAAACAGTAAACACATTTTGTAATTATTTAAACTGACTGAAACAAAAAAAATATTCTCTATGAAATCTAAAATTTTGACATTAGCATTTGCTTGTGCATTGTTCCTCTTTGGAACGACGGATATCTTTGCACAATCAGCTAAAACGCTTAAATTGACCAAACAGGTATCTATTGAGCAAGTCCAACAAATGAATGTTGATGAGCTAGTAGCTTTATTGCCTACCAACACTAAATTGCGCAGCGAATATCAAGCTATTGCATCCACAATGCAAGAAGCAGATAAAAAACGTTTACGCAACTTTCTAAGAAAAACTCTAGTAAATCACATTCAATAAGAAACCAAATAAATCTAAAAATATCATGAAAATTAAATTACTTTCTTTTTTAATGGCACTTTTTTGTGCCAATTTTGCTTTAGCGCAAGACCCTGTCTTGGATTGCGCTGCTATGGGCAACGGTGACGGTACGGTGTGTGCCGCTGGTTTAGCTGCTTTTTCTGCTGCCTTAGATATGGCTGCGCCCGCTTGTGGATTGGCAAATACCGAATATGTTATCTCTGACCCGACTATGACCATCGACCCAGATGCTACTCCGGGTACAGGAGATGAAGGTTTTGCGGTATTAGGTGCTTCTGACACACCTGCCTTTGATCCTACTGCTTACGGCGTTACAGGTGTTGGTGACGAATTTTGTGTGACAGCAGTTTGCTATGACTTGTCACAATTACAATCCTTAATTGATGCTATTTATGGGAATAGCTCTATTCCTATTTTATCTTGCTGTGCTTTAGTAGAATCACAGTTTGCAGGGCTTTGTGCAGACCTAATGGCTGCGGGTATCAATTCTGGTGCAGATATTACCAGTCTACAAGATGTTATCACTGTAGCGGGTGTATTTTCAGGTGGCGCAGTAACACTCGAATCTGTTGTAGGAGTCATCGGCACATTAAATGCCAACTTAGGTACTCTTGGTGGTGTAGGTTGTGATGGTGGTGTCACCAATATTGATTATATGATTGATGGTGTAGATGAAGCTACAAATACAGGTACTGGTGTCACTTGTTGTTTTACAGTTATTGCTGATACTGAAGCTGCTTGTATGGCATGTGCAGTTGCAGCAGATTTGGCAGTGGCTCCTGCTCCTCCAACGGTTACTGAAAGTGTCTGCGGAGCAGATGGTGTAACTTTGGAAGGTGGTGTTGTTGACCCGATTACTTGCCCTGCCGGTTCTACTGCGGAGTATTCTTTGGACGGCGGTACGACTTGGGTTGCTGCGGTCCCCGCTTATGACCAGACCACTGCTATCACAGTAACAGTACGCTGCCTCTGTGATGAAGATATGGCAACTGCCAGCCCGACTGCCGAAGTGACGACGGTACCCGGTATGTGTACCACTCCCGTAGATTGCGGTATAGCTGCAGGTGAGCCTGCTATGGCTACGGCAGATGTATGCCTTCAAGATATTGGTACTGTAGACGTTACAGGTATTTTTGGAGACCCGGGTCCTGCGGGAACACCTTCTTTGGTCCAAAATTATGCGGTTACGGATATGGCTACCGGTGATTTGATTACAATTTCTAATAGCGCTACACTCGACCTTACAGGAGCGCAAGTAGGTACTGTTGCGTGTGTTACAGCTATTGCATACACACAAGAAACACTTGACGTTATTACTGCTGCTATTGACAATGTAACACAGATTCCACTATCTCCTATTCCTCCTCTTGGTATGCTTGATTTATCAGGTTTCTTAAATGGGTTAAACGGTGCTTTCGAGGTAGTAGGTGTTGAGTTTACTGCTGCTGATATTCAGATGTGGTGCGAAACACAAACCTTAACGATACCTTTTAGCCAACTTCCCGGTGGTTTGATTCCTGACTTGACATTAGACTTGATGACTTTGATTCCTCCTTCAGGTTTCTGTTGTGACTTTTCTAATAGCGATTATTGTTTAACGGTAATTGATTGTAGCACGCCATGTGATCCTGCTACCTGTAATAATGTTACTGTTACAATTACCAGTGCTATGTTAGATACAAGCGACCCCGGCTTCGATGAAGGCTTCCCCGGTGACAATACAATTGAAACGGTATTTGTCATTAATGGAGTACAATTTTTTGCAGATGTTGATGTGAGCAGTGGTGCTGTTGAGGCAGTTACACTAACTCCTTGTGCGGGTAATACTTTTGTTGTAGGACCTACCTCAATTTGTGCAGACGCTCCTCCTGTGACAGTTGACATGTTAGTCTTTGACGATGACGATGCCGGAGATGGAAGATGCGATCCATTCGACCCTGACGCAGGTTTGTTTGGTGCCGAAGGTGACGATGAAATCTGGCCCGACAATTCAGGTGCCAATCCGGGTGCTGCCGGTTCTATTCCTTTTGACCTTACAGCTACCAGTTTCACAGGTGGTCCTATTACTATAGAATATACAGTTTCTTGTGAGGCAGTTACATGTGATCCATGCCCGGCATGCGACCCACTTGTATCCACTACAACCGCTCCTCCTGCTGTAGTTGCTTCTGAAAGTACCTGTGAAGCCGATGGCATGACTTTATCAGGTGGTGTGATTGACCCACCGGCTACCGCTTGTCCTACAGGTTCTACATTAGAATATTCTATTGACGCAGGTACTACTTGGTCAACTACATTACCTACATACGACCAAACTACTGCTGTTACAGTTGATACGCGTTGTGTATGTGACTCAGATGCTACTGATATTAGTGCTACTGCTTCTGTGACTACTGTACCCGGAATGTGTATGGCGGTTTGCGAAGCTGATGCACCTGAGTTAGATCCTGCTACAGGAGACTGTGCTGCTGACGATGGTGATATGATGGAAACACCGTTTACATGGCCTGTCAATGCAGCCAGTACAGAAAATACGACTGCACCATATATCACTGAATACATCGTAACAGACGCTGCCAGCGGAACTATCATTGGTGTATTCCCGACATTAGCTGCTGCTGAAGCTGCTGCTAATACAGAAATTACTACTGATGCAGACGGTAATGCTACGGCTTGCATTCAGCCTATCAACCACGATTCTGCTAATTTGGAAGCAGTCATTGCAGATATAGATGCTCAATCAAATGGACTTATCTGCGGTGTATTACCTTGTCCTGTTACTACATTAGAAGCGTTTTATACTGCTGCTGCCGGTCTTGGCGCAGCTCTTGATGTAGCTACTGTTGTCGGTATCATCGGACCACCAAATGTTGGAGCTACCGGACTAGATTTAGGTGCAGCTCTTGGCTTACCTCCTGGCGCGTTAGTCGTTGACGTTCCACCTTTCTGCTACGAGCTTGGTGCAGAGGTATGTGCTACCAACGCTGCCTGCCCTGCAATGTGTGATCCTACTCTTGCTACTTCTACTGCTCCTGCTGCTCAGGTCACTTCTGAAAGTACCTGTGAAGCTGATGGTGTAACTTTATCAGGTGGTGTGATTGCTGCTCCTGCCGCAGCTTGTCCTGCTGGTTCTACATTAGAATACTCTACTGATGGCGGTGCTACTTGGAGTACTGTACTTCCTACTTATGACCAAGCTAATGCAATCACAGTTGATACACGATGTGTGTGTGATATTGATGCAAATATTGTAAGTATGACTGCTTCAGTAACAACCGTTCCCGGCATGTGTACAGGTGGTGGTGTTTGTTCCATCTCAGTTAATATTTCCAACTTCGCTTGTGATGATGGTGGTACACCTGATGATGCCTCTGATGATATGGTAACATTCGATTACACTGTAGTCGATAATGGCGGTACAGGTACTACATGGTCAAGTGACCAAGGCGATGCAGGAGCTGCTTATGGTACTTCGGTAGCTGTAGGTCCTATTCTTGCAGATGGTTCTACATGGACAATCAATGTCACTGATGATGGCGATGCTACTTGTACGGCAAGTGCAAGTCAAGTATTAAGCGACTGTGCAACTGTGGACAATATCCCAACCGTAGGTGAGTGGGGCTTAATCATGCTCGGCTTATTGATGACTATTACTGCGGTAGTTGGTATTCGTCAGCGCAGAGAAGAAGAAGTATATAGTTAAAATTCAACGATAAATAACCAATTTATTTATCGTTACATAATACTTTTACGAAATTAAAACGGGATGCAATTACATTGCATCCCGTTTTTTTATTAGATTTGTTACACAATTCATTACTCTATATTTCAAAGAAATTAAAAAATTGATTTACAAAACTTTATAAACTATTGGCGATATGTCCAAATCTATAGGGATGATGAGAGAATAAATTTACATTCTTGGTGAGGGTATTTTGTGTTTAGTTTTTGCTTTGAAAGCGTGATTTTATCGAGATAAATGAATGATTTCAAAGTGAAAAATAAGCGCAAAAGAGACAGAAAAGAATGTAAATTTATTTTCTCATCATCCCATAACAACTTAAAAACTATGAATTGTAAACTATCGACTATGGACAAATGATTGCCAATCACTAAATACTATGAGAACTCAAACACTTTTGACAATTCTAATAGCCCTTCTATGCACTTTCCCCTCTAACTTATTCGCCCAATGCGTCGATGGAGCAGCCGGAGGCAATCCGAATTTAATTGACAACGGCGATGGCACTTACCAAATCGCTTGTGATGGCGGTGATGTTAATATCACAAGTAGTACTTACGATCCGGGAGTAGTGCCACCTTCGGCGATTCAATGGACTTCGGGACAGACAGGAGATTTTGTATTCACACCTGATTGTACGAATCTTGGGTGCTTTCAATTTGCACCTTGTATTCCCGCAGGCACCACTATTCCACAACAATGTGTTCCCTTCAATACGCTTGGCGTGCCGCTTAGTGGCACCGGAAGTAATTTTAATATCAATTTCAATATTTCAGGTATTTGTTATGTGCCGGGAATGACTTATAGCGGTGACTTGGGTATTAGTCTCGGTGGCAGTGGCGATGTCAGCTTATCTGTAGTTCAGCCGGATGGTGTTACACAGGGACCGTTGACTTTTGACATCGCTCTGATTAATGACCTCTCCCCTCTTCCTTTGGGCTTATTAGGATTGGATGTAGACCCTAATGGCAACTGGTCTATTCTCATTAGCGGAGGTGGCTTAACCTCCTACTCCATTGACCCGAATAGTAACATCTGCTTGGACGCCACTACTACAGCAGGTGTTCAATGCGGCGATCCCATTGAGATTTGTGTTATAGGCGGCTGTCCGAGTTTCATCAGCGCACAATCATCTGCCAGTGAAATATGCAGTGGAGGTTCATTCACATTAGATGCTACACTCGACCCCGCAGGTGCACCCAATGTCACTTATCAGTGGAGTGGCAACGGTATTGACGCAAGCAATCAAAACAGCCCGGCTCCCACCATTTCCCTTACAAATAATACATGTAATACCATTACAGAAACTTATACACTGACACTGACTTGCACCAATGACGGTTCCGTAGTGGCGAGCAATGAGACAGTCAGCGTTACTGTTTACCCGGAAATAGATATGAGCGCGGTAGTTATTGATAATACCAGCAATACGATGGACCCCAATTGTAGCATAGATATTTCGTATCCTCCTTGCCCGGGTTTTGCTATTACAGGAAATACCGTATTTACGCCGGGGGATAACGGCACACTTGCTTCATACACCATTTCAAATGGCAATCCTGATTGTGATATTACAGTCACCAGTCCTGTAACATGTATTGGAGATTGTACACCGGCAACAGCTACCGTAGTTACCACATCATGCGATGCGGGTGGCAGGTTTGCCATTCAAGTTACGATAGATGGCATGGGAGATTCTGATGCAATAGATATTGTTTTGAGTGATGGTTCTACTGAGCCGGGTGTTACTACCGCCGGCGGGACTTATACTTTCGGACCTTTCTCCAGTGGCACATCCGTCAATATCAAATTGATTGATTCCAGTGATCCAAATTGCAATGTTAATTTAGGCGAATACACATTCGATTGTGCTCCATGCCCTAATCTCGTTTCTATCAATCCAATAGCTTCCGACGTATGTACAGGCGATGCCATTAGCCTCGCAGCAAATGTAGATTCAGGAACCGAAGGTGTAGATTATAGTATTCAGTGGTTTGAGAATGGCGTAGCAATATCAGGTGCTAATACCGCTGTCTATGCCCATACTGTAAATGCGATTGACCGTTGCAATCTCAGTACTTATACCTACACCGCTGAATTAACTTGCCTCAATGGTGCGGATCCTTCTACCACTACAATGTTGAGTTCGAGTTCTATCAATGTATATCCAACACCCGAACTCAATGTCGATTTTGTTTTTGAAAGTTGCTCCGCGACACCTATCGACAATTGCGGCGGACTGGTCATTAATACCGGAGGTGCGACAGACCCTCCTCCCGGAGGATTTACTATCGTCAATTACACCGTCGGTGTCGCGGGTGCGCCTGCTGCCTGTCAGACTACAGGAACGGTGACGGTTGACTGCCCGAATTGCACAGACTATCCGGGTAATGCAACGGCTTCTGAGACTGTTGTATGTTGGGGCGAATCTTTTGACTTGTCAAATATCAATGCATTAGTTGCCTCACCGGGATATGAAGTGGGTTATGTTGTCACTCCAAATCCACCGTCCTCCTACCCTACTACTTCGGCTTTGATAGCCGCAAGTTTGAACGGACCCAATGGTGCTTTTGCTGCTCCCGGCGCGATTACAGGCGAGTCTTACACCAATAATGGCAGCTTATTTACACCTACCGATGCTTGTGGCGATTTATTATATTTTACACCATTCCTTTCTTTTGCTTGTCAATCATACAGAGCTGTAAACATAAGCGGAACAGTAGAAACTCCGGCAGGTTCTGATTTTGTCGCAGGGGTTTATCAAACACCCGGACTCGGTGGCGTCACGCTTGCCGTTCCTCAAGTGCCTTATTCCAACGGCTTGGTAAATTACGATATTCAGTTTTGTGCCAATGATGAAACTGACGACGGGGCGGGTCTTTTCGGGCTATGTTTTGCAGGAGAAGATCCTTTGCAAGAAAATTCTTTATTCGGTATAATCGGCGGCTTGCCGGGCGGCGCATTTTCTAATTTCCCGAACATCAATGATGTCCATGATTCTCAACAAAATGTATGTTATAATCAAAATGGTTGGACGAGTAATGCTTCAGGTGAGCAAATCAATGTTGTTACAGTAAATCTGCAAGACTTCTGTGCCGGAGGTAATGACAACGATTTTATGACCTATGATTTTATTGTAGACGTAAATTGTAATAGTACCTTTCCTACGCTTTGTCCTGATTGCGATGTCGCGGGTGCATCAGTAGCAGTGCGTTTTCTACCACAAGTGACACTTGCTACAATTCCTGCAAGCGAAGCAGTTTGCGAAGGAGACGCGGTTGATTTATTTGCTTTAAATCCTGCAACATCAATAGCAGCAAACGGTAAATATACATGGTATGAAGGTTCATCCTCTGCCAATGTAGTTGTATCAAATCCTGCGGCAGTTACTCCGCCCGTAGGTACGACTCAATATTGCGTTACATACAGTTATTGTGAAACGGGTGATTGTGTATTGGAAAGATGTACTAATATCAATGTCAATCCATCGCCTACATTAGCCGCGCCTGTGCTCGGTCCTGTTTGTCCGGGCACTTCATTTGATTTGACTTCTGTGGAATCAAATATTGCTACAGGCGGAACAATTTCATGGTCAATCAATGATGCACCAATAGCCGACCCGACAAATGTTATTGCCATCGGTTCGGAACAATACTGTGCAACATTTACCAATACCACAACAGGTTGTGAAAATACAGTTTGTTCTACATTTACTTATGAAACATTACCAACATTACTTGCGGCTGCTCCTGTAGTTTGTGAGAATGGCGATTTGGAATTGACCGATTCTAATACTGACTTGACTACCGATGCCGGTACTTTCGTTTGGTATGATGGCAATCCGGCAACAGGTGGAAATGTATTAGCGAGTACTGCATTCTCACCATACGACCCTGCTGCCGATGGCACGGTCTTTTACGTTGAATTCACGGACGCAACTACGGGTTGTAGTGCTATTACGGATGTCACCGTTACACAACAAGCTGCTCCCGTACTCGCTGCACCTGCGGCAACCATTTGTGAGGGAGATGTACTCAGTCTGACTGCACTCAACAGCAGCGTTACCATCAATGCAGGTACTTTTGTTTGGTATAATGGCGACCCCACAGCGGGCGGTACAGTCATCGCAAATCCGGCAGCCGTCAATCCGGTAGCAGGCGATATGTATTGTGTTGAATTTACAGATGCAGCCACACTTTGTGCTGACTATATTTGTTTCACACCTACTATAAATGCACTACCTGTCACTACAGATTTTGCGCCACCGCCTTTCTGTGCAGATAGTGGTCCTTATGATATTACTCAGTATGAAAGTTCATTGGGTACAGGTGATTATACTTGGTATGATAATGACCCCGCAGCCGGAGGTATGACTATCAATGGCGCAGCCGTCCCACAAGCCAATGGTACTTCAATAACCTATTGGTTTGAATTGACCGACCCGATAACAAGCTGTTCTACTGTCTCCAATGTTGCTATTGATGTTGTTAATCCGGTAGCAGGAGCTACTGCCGTTTACGACTGCGATGCAGATGTATTGGTCGTTGATTTAACAACTGCAACAGGCGGAACAGGACCTTATAGCATCTCCCCTACTTCGCCTAATACCAATGGTGAAACTATTGCAAACGGTTCACCATTTAGCGTACTCGTGATAGATGCTAATGGTTGTGAGCAAGCGTTGATCCAAGATGTTGTAGATTGTACGGTTTGTGAAGCCACTAGTCCACAGCTATCCGCAGACACAGGAGATTGCGACGAAGACCCTGACGGCAGCGGCGACAATACTCCTTTCATATTTACGGAAGATGTATCGGGCAATACTATTGCACCGTATATTACAGAATATATCGTAATAGAAGAATCGGACAGTATGATTGTCGGGGTCTACTCCACCTTAGCTGCCGCACAAGCTGCAGCTAATGACAATGCTTCCAACGACCCGAATGGTACAGGAGAAAATACTGCTTGTATCATCACGATTAATCACGACAGTGATAACCTCGCTGCCGTAATCCAAGCTATTGACGACCAAGCCGTACCCACGCTTCCTGCCGGGACAGTGTGTAATCTTGCAGGCGGTTGTCCGGTTACGACATTGGAGGCATTTTATAATGGTATCTCAGGACTTGCATCACTTGACTTAGCAACGGTTGTTGCGATAGTAGGTGCGCCCGAAGCCGGAAATACGGGCTTAGATCTAGGTGCTTTACTTGGACTACCTGCAGGCATTCTTGTGGTCGATGTACCGCCGTTCTGTTATGCTTTGGGCAATGAAGTATGTGTTACTGCCGAGGCTTGCGCTTGTAAACCACTTGATTTGACCATCACCTTTGATGAGCGTCCTGACCAAACAACTTGGGAAATCACCGACGCGAGTGGCGCGGTTGTCTTCTCAGGCGGTCCGTATAATAATCCGGCGGATAATCTCGCAACGATAGTCGAGCCGGTCTGCTTGCCAGATGGCTGTTATGATTTGACTTTCTTTGACTCGGCAAATGACGGTATGTGTCCGCGTAGAGTCTCCACGATTACTTCTATTGGAATTTCTTCTATTGGAATTGGAGGCGTATTCAATGGTATACCGAGACAAGGCGCAGTGATGTGCGGTAACTACAACTTAGCATGTCCAACTGATGGTACTACATTGGCTTCCGGTGGTGGTCGATTTGGCAGTGCTGAGACGAGTAATTTCTGTCTGCCGATAGTGCCGCTGATTCATCAGAATGACGGTATGTATCAGTTGAATGTTACTGGCGACGGTTTGCCACAAATGCGCTTGTTGCCTAATGTCACGAAGGACGATATTATGCTGTATTATGCATTGCAAACAGAAAGCGATGTACACATTCAAGTCGTAGATATTTCGGGTAAAGTATTGCAGCAATATGTCCGCAATTCATACGATACACCTGAATTGAAATTGGAGGTAAGTGATTTGAGTGAAGGTTTTTATTTCGTACAACTCATTTCAGGCGATGTGAATATGGTGCAGAAATTTATTAAGCGATAAGGATTAAATTACGACGAGTCGTCTCAAGTTTTGAGACGACTCGTTATTATACTTTTAGCAATTCCTGAAAGAAAATTGAAGTGCATAAGTTGTCATTATCAACAACGAAAAATACCTTTCCAGAATCGAAAATATCCACATCGAAAATTGGCGAAAAGCGGCGTTTAATGGGTTTTTGAAGTAGCAAATTCGCATTAAATTTATTATCTTTGGAGAAACAAATAAGATATGGAATATTCAGATTTCACAGTAAATGATTTGAGACAGCAATTCGGAATCGAATTTCAAGCAAAACACTTATTTGCAGACATTCAGCCCGTCCAACCTACCGAGTGGCTCGTACAAGCCTTGCGTAAAGGAACGGATATGGGTTTTTCCAATGAAAAATCAAGGTCAGAGCGTTTGGTATCACCTATTTTATTGGAATTGGGCGACTTAAATAACCAAAGTTTTTATATTTATTCCGGGGCGAATTTGGATGTGGATGAAAGTCTTGGTTTGCGTGGTGAGTGTGATTTTATTTTTTCGTTTAGTCGAATGCAGGACTTTGTGTTATCGCCCATATTTTGTATCACAGAAGCCAAAAGACAAAACCTCGAAAAAGGAACTATCCAAGCCGCTGCCCAACTCATCGGTGCAAAAAAGATGAATGAAATAGAGGGCAAACCCGTAGATACGCTATACGGCTGTTCAACGACAGGGGTAGAGTGGCGTTTTCTAAAATACACTGATAATCAAATCATTGTGGATGAAACCCGCTATTTAATAAGAGACTTACCCGAACTTGGCGTGCTACAATACATCATTGAAGAAAGTAGTAAGCAATTTCCTGAACTTGTGGCGGCGGCGTGAGTAAAACACCTTTCCAGCATCGAAAATATCCACATCGAACATTGGCGGCGAGCGGCGTTTAATGAGTTTTTGAAGTAGCAAATTCGCATTAAATTTATTATCTTTGAAGAAACAAACAAGATATGGCATATTCAGATTTTACGGTCAATGATCTAAAAGAAAAATTTAACGTGGAGTTTAAGGGGCAGCAACTGTTTTCAGATGTGCAAGCACTTGAACCTACTGATTGGTTGACGACTTCTCTGGAGATAGCCCAAGGTTCAGGCTTTTCCACAGAAAAATCACGTTCTGAGCGTCTGGTTACGCCGATTCTGTTAGAGTTGAGTAATCGCAACCGACATAGTTTCTCTATCTTTTCCGGTGCGAATATGGACGTTAGTGAAGAGCTTGGTTTGAAAGGAGAATGTGATTTTATCCTGTCATTCAGCCGGCTTCAAGATTTTGTGATGTCACCCGTATTTTGCATTACAGAAGCCAAAAAGCTGGATATAGAAAAAGGTACTATACAATCAGCCGCCCAACTCATCGGCGCGAAAATGATGAATGAAATGGACGGTAAACCTGTTGAGACTTTATATGGTTGTTCAACTACAGGTGTGGAGTGGCGATTTCTAAAATATGCCGATAATCAAATTATTGTAGATGAAGTGCGGTATAATATTGAAGGGAAATTGCCTCGAATACTCGGCATCCTACAATACATTATCAAAGAAAGTAAAAAGCAATTTCCTGAATTGGTGGCGGTGGCTTAGAGTTTTGTCTTTTTACCAACAACGAAAAATACCTTTCCAGCATCGAAAATATCCACATCGAAAATTGACGACAACCAGCGTTTAATGATTTTCTAAAACAGAACACGTAGAGAAAATTCATGAATTTTCTCTACGTGTTCAATATCGTGCTAAAGCGTTCCAACCTACCCCAACTTCCTCAATTGCTCCTCCAAAATAGCAATCTTAGCCTCCGCATCAGCCAATTTCTTACGCTCTTTTTCAACAACAGCTTCCGGCGCATTACTCACAAATCGCTCATTCGACAACTTCTTCTCAATGCCCGTTTTAAAGCCGTTCAGACGCTTCAACTCATCATTAATTTTGGCAATTTCTTCTTCGACATTTACGTCAATTTCAATCATCGCATGATACTCCGTTGCACCGGAGACGAAAGATATACCTTCCTCATTATCAGCCAATAAAGTAAAATCTTCCAAATTCGCCAATTTGCTGACGATAGTTTTCAAACCCTCATTTTGCAACAGCGCATCCGACTCCTTCGATGCTTGCGCTTTCAACACAAACGCCTCTTTCGGACTCATCTGATTTTGATTTCGCACATCCCTGACTTTCGTGATGACATCTTTCGCCAACTCCATATTTTTAATCAGCGATTCATCAAAATCACCCGCTTCATGCCAAGCACTTATGATACAATCCTCGCCTTCCGCACGGTCTTTGAGTTGATGCCAAACTTCCTCCGTCAAGAAAGGCATAAAAGGATGTAGTGTCGTCATCAATTTTTCAAAAATCGCTATCGTGTGCTCGTAAGTGGCGCGGTCAAGCGGCTGTCCGTAGGCGGGTTTGACCATTTCGAGATACCACGAACAGAAATCGCCCCAAATAAAAGTATAAAGCGACATCAAAGCATCCGACAAACGAAAGGATTTGAAATTCGCCTCCACATCCGCGAGAATCTGATTGAATTTATGGTCAAACCACGCCATCGCAGCCGTATTCGCAGACGGCGTGGGCGCATCGCTGACCTCCCAACCCTGCACGAGACGCAAGGCATTCCAGATTTTATTACAAAAATTACGTCCGTTTTCGCACAGTTTTTCATCAAACAACAAATCCCCACCCGCAGGCGAACAAGACAACATCCCAAAGCGCACCCCATCTGCGCCAAATTGCTCAATCAAGCCCAGCGCATCGGGCGAATTACCGAGCGATTTACTCATTTTGCGACGTTGTTTATCGCGTACCATGCCCGTAAAATAGACATGTTGGAAAGGCATTTTATCCTCCCATTCGTAGCCGACGATAATCATTCGCGCCACCCAAAGGAAGATAATATCCCAACCCGTCACCAGTACATTCGTCGGATAATAATAGTCCAACTCATCGCGTCTATCGAAGCCGTCAAAGACCGAAATGGGCCACAGCCAAGACGAAAACCACGTATCAAAAACATCTTCATCTTGCTGCAAATCAGTGAGTTGCAAATCAGACTTGCCCGTTTTGGTGCGGGCTTCGGCGAGGGCTTCTTCGGCGGTTTCGGCTACGAAAACCTCCTCGCCGTAGTACCAAGCCGGGATGCGTTGTCCCCACCACAATTGACGCGAAATGCACCAGGGGCGCACATTCGACATCCAATGATTATAGGTGTTTTTGTATTTGGGCGGGTGAAATTGAATATCGTCTTGCATCACCGCATCAAGGGCGGGTTTGGCGAGTTCCTCCATGCGGACGTACCACTGCAAAGACAATTTCGGCTCCACCATAGTGTCAATATTTCTTTCGGAAAAACCAACACTACTCGCATAATCCTCAATCTCGACCAATTGCCCGGCGGCTTCGAGGTCTGCCACGGCGAGTTTTCGCGCCTTATAACGGTCTTCGCCCACATACACCTGCGCCGCTTCGTTCAAGGTCGCATCATCATTCAAAATATCAACCACCTCCAAGCCATGTCGCAAGCCGATTTCGTAATCGTTCATATCGTGCGCGGGCGTGACTTTGAGTGCGCCCGTTCCGAACTCCATATCTACATAATCGTCAAATATAATAGGTACTGCCTTGTGTATCAGGGGCAAAATCGCACGTTTGCCCTTCAAATGCGCGTAACGCTCATCGTCGGGATGCACCGCCACCGCCGTATCGCCCATGATAGTTTCGGGGCGCGTCGTGGCTACGGTCAACCACTCATCCGTCCCCTCTACGCGGTAGCGCACCTTGTACAATTTGCGTTGTTTATCCTTATAAATCACCTCTTCATTGGAGAGTACCGTCTGCGCCTTCGGGTCCCAATTGACCATCCGCAAACCGCGATACACCTTGTCCTTGCGATACAAATCCACAAAGGTCTTATAGACGGCTTTCGACAGGCTTTCTTCCATCGTAAACCGCGTGCGCTCCCAATCGCACGAAGCCCCCAATTTACGCAACTGCCGGAGGATGATACCGCCGTATTTTTCCTTCCATTCCCATGCGCGTTCCATGAATTGCTCGCGGGTGAGGTCGCCCTTTTTGATGCCTTCCTCGCGTAGCATCCGCACGACTTTTGCCTCTGTCGCAATCGAAGCATGGTCGGTACCCGGCACCCAACAGGCGTTCTTGCCCTCCAATCGCGCCTTGCGAATCAGCGCATCCTGAATCGTATTGTTCAACATATGCCCCATGTGCAACATCCCCGTCACATTCGGCGGCGGTATCACTATCGTAAACGGCTCCCGCTCATCCGGCACCGACCGAAAATACGACCTCGCCTCCCAATGGGCATACCATTTGTCCTCTGTCTCTTGCGGGTTGTAATGCTTGGAAATACTCATTTTTTTTATCGTGTTGTGGTGGTTTCGTGTTACGGTGTTGATGTGTTTTTGTGTTGCTCGCTATATACGATAACACAATAACACTTACACATTTTAACACGATTTTTTAGTTTGCAAAGGTAGGGAAAAATGATAGGAAATTGGTGGGTGTTTTGGGAGTTTTGCAGTTTTTTATATATCAAATGGCAAGTCGTCAAAAAGACTTCCTTCTTCTTTTAATTCTTCAATTTGAGCAGATTCTATCAAGAATAACTCTTGTTTAGCTCTGGTTACAGCAACATATTTTAGATTTGTTTCTTGTACCTTTTCCCATTCTTTCTGATCTGGTCTGAGGTATGGTAATTTGTCATAATCAACTATAAAAACCCTGTTTTCTTCTAATCCTTTTGCCCTATGAATAGATGAAAGCCGGATTGGATTATCATGATTTGAAATATATGTTTTTACTTTTTTCAAAATTTCGAATATAGTTGGGCATTCATCTTGCCACAACTCATATTTTTTATGAAAAAACTCTAATTTTTTTTCCACGTATTCTGTCTCATTGAGTATGTATAAATTTCTTACAGTTGAATCATTTATTTTTTTTGCATTTTTTTGAATTATCCAATCCCATCTTTTCTTTACCTTTTGTTTCAAAGCTTCAAATCCATTAGGTATTGAGCTAATTATAGAGTTTAGCTCATCTTGTTTAAACAAGTTTTTTAATTCATTGATAAATTCTCTTGCTTCATCTTGGTGAATTAACACCTTAATATTCTTATCTATAAAATCAAATACAAGAATCACTAAGGGAGCTTTTATTCTACTGATAATCAAATCATTAGGAGATGCAAATTCAATAGCCTTTTTCATTGAAATGGAAAGTACGTTGCCTTCTTCTTCTTTGTTTCCTTCAATATCATCCCTAATCGTTTTAGCTATTTCAATTACTTTCTTAGGACATCTAAAACATACAGTCAAAGGTAATTCCTTCGCTTGTGTCATTTCTTTGATTCTATGAAAGGACTTGATGTCAGCACCAGTAAAACCATATATTGATTGTCTTGGATCTCCCACTGCTAATATCCTACTTTCTCTTTTTGCATATTTAGTTGCAACAGCAAACTGTGATTTCGATAGATCTTGACACTCATCTATAAACAGAAATTCAAACTTATTAGTAGGTGATAACTTCCATATTACAGGTAAATAAAGCATGTCAGTGAAATCAATTATCATACTTCGTTCT
>JAHDEO010000552.1 GCA_020628725.1 Saprospiraceae bacterium | reverse complement strand
AATCGGTTTTTGAAAAAGTATTAGCTTAAATAAGAATGTGTCGTTTTGACCAAACATAGTGGAGTTTTGCCATTGTATTTACGTTGGTTACATTATAATTTTGTCATATCAAACGAAGCTACTTAACTGTTCGGGAGCATACTTCCCGACTTCTCTGCCCATACATTATTCACAAATTTCAAATTATTTAAATTATGGATTTTAAAGCAATTTTTATTGTTTCTACTCTGCTGCTATGTTTTTCATGCGAAAATGAAGTTATCACAAACGAAATATCACTGGAAGAAGCTGAAGCGGCACAATTTATCAGCTTTAATATCGGCGAAAGAGTTTTTCATTTGACTGAATTTAAAGATGATTCTTGGCCCTTTGGTAACTCAGTAACCTCAATTGTAGTGACAGACAATATTAATTTTGACCCTGCCGTAAGTACACCCGTTAGCAGAGCTATTTATGCTTTTATCCCTGAAGACCAAGTGGAACCTGATCACATTGAAACCTTTGGCATCGAATTTAATCAAGTGTTTTCAAATACGGATATTGATACCAATACCAATCAAGTATTGGACGACGAACAGTTTAGAACTGAATTTTTAGCTACTGGAGAGCAAGATGTCAATCTCACAAATTTTGCCTTTCATCAAACCTATCTCTTTGGATATGGAGAAGTCGGCAACCAGTCTATTCAGATTAATGAAATTCAAAATGTAGCGGAAAATCCCGGTCTAATCCTTGTCAGTGGTCAATTTTATGGAGGGGTTTCTGAGCGATCGACAGGAGAATCTTTCAGTGATTATTTAGGCGGCGACGTGAGTAATGGTGAGTTTACTTTATTGATTGAAAATTAGCAGATTATAATTCTCATCTGAACAAGCAGTTCACATGATTTTATTGTTGTATTTTACAAGATAATTAAGAGAGAGGTTACTGGAAAGTAGCCTCTTTTTCGTAGGATTAAGCAACCGCAAAATCAGTGTCTTCTCGTACATAAGGCGGACGAAAACCAAGTACGAAATGCTTCTTAGGAATATCATATTTCGCCAAATCTTCATCAATTAGTATTTCGGTACGATTGCGCTGTACCCAAATGTTGCCTGTCTCAGGGTTGATGTCCATGTGCATGAGTACGCAATAGTTGAATTTATGACTATTTAGCCAACCAATTTCAACCAACTGAAAATGATTGTTTTTTGTATCAATGATTGCCTGATACGTCATGTTGTTGTTTATCTCCTGATTACGTTCTGCAGCAAGTTTAGTGATATATTCAATTAATACTTTTTGATGCTTGGCTATTTTTGATTGTATGGTATCCATTTTTCTATCTTTTTTGATTCAACGTTGTAAATGATAATATTGGTTTTCATTCGCTCAATTGAGTATTGAATACTTTCTAATTGAAACCCTTCTTCCCAAACATTGAGAGGAACAGCAAGATAAAGTATGCGTTCAGCATCTATGACTTCTAAGTTAATTAAGTAATTGAAATACTGACCTATAACCTCATGGAATTCATTGGAAAAGGATGCTTTTGTAAACGATTTGACCTCAACGGCTATTTTCGTATTATTTTTTTCGGCACCGATTAATTTTTCAGCACCAAAATCAATTTCCCATTTTGCATCTACCTTCATCCGGTATGGATCGTGCGTAACAGTCCAACCTTCCTCAATGAGTGCATCTTTTACCAGATAGTGATATTTGTCTTTTGCCATAGGTGTTCTACAAATTTAATATTTTTTGGAAATAAAGGCAAGTAACACAACCAGCCTGAACATCATCGCACCTTCAAGCCCAATTGCGTCAAATACTTCTCCAATTCCATCTCATCATAAATCAACACTTCACGCGCCTTACTCCCTTCACTCGGACCAACAATACCAAGCGATTCCATCTGGTCCATGATACGTCCGGCGCGATTATAGCCAAGTTTGAGACGACGCTGAATCATGGATGTAGAACCAAGTTGATTTTGCACAACAGTACGTGCAGCATCCACAAACATCGAATCAAGGTCTTCGATTTTAATACCTTTTTTGCCTTCCGTGCCATCGAGTTCTGCACCAAATTCAGGTAAGAAAAACGGTTCAGGATAGCCGCTTTGGTCAGCAATATAGTCGATGATTTGCTCCACTTCGGGCGTATCTACGAAAGCGCATTGGATACGCACCATTTTACCATCTACAGAGAGTAGCATATCACCGCGTCCGATAAGTTGTTCTGCACCGCCGCCGTCGAGGATGGTACGCGAGTCAATTTTTGAAGTTACTTTAAAAGCCATACGTGCGGGGAAGTTTGCCTTAATTACACCCGTGATGATATTCACCGAAGGACGCTGCGTAGCGATAATCAAGTGAATCCCCACCGCACGCGCCAACTGCGCCAAGCGACCAATCGGTAACTCCACTTCCTTACCCGCCGTCATTATCAAATCGGCAAACTCATCAATTACCAATACGATAAATGGCATAAAACGGTGTCCCTTATTCGGATTTAGACGACGTTTGGTAAACTTTTCATTGTATTCGCGGATATTACGCGCACCTGCTTTTTTAAGTAAGTCGTAGCGTTCATCCATTTCCATACAGAGAGAATTGAGTGTACTGACCACCTTCGTGGTGTCCGTCACAATCGCTTCTTCCTCACCGGGTAGGAATCCGAGAAAGTGTTTTTCGAGTTTATTATATAATGAAAGCTCTACTTTCTTAGGGTCTACTAAGACGAGTTTGAGTTGCGAAGGGTGTTTTTTGTATAATAACGACATAATTATCGTATTGATACCCACCGACTTACCTTGTCCCGTAGCACCTGCCATCAGCAAGTGTGGCATTTTTGCCAAGTCTGCTACAAAGACCTCATTCGTAATGGTTTTACCAAGCGCAATCGGCAAATCCATCTTGGCGCGTTTGTATTTTTCGGATGCTAAGACCTCTTTGAGCGAGACGATTTGCTTATTTTTATTCGGAACTTCGATACCAATAGTTCCTTTTCCGGGAATCGGTGCAATAATACGAATACCCAATGCTGCCAAACTCAAAGCAATATCATCTTCAAGGTTTTTGATTTTGGAAATACGCACACCCGGCGCAGGAACGATTTCATAAAGCGTTACCGTAGGTCCGATAGTGGCTTTTATCTTGGTAATTTCGATTTTGTAATTTAAGAGGGTTTCGATGATTTGGTCTTTATTGCGTTCTAATTCAGCGCGGTCTACCTCGATTTTCTGGTCATCATAATTACGCAGCAGCGCGAGTACGGGCGATTCGAATGAAGGCAAATCCAGCGTAGGGTCGTAAGGTTCAGAGTGGTCAACATTGTCTTTTTCGACATTCAGTTTTTTAGTTTCGTCAAATGCAGTGGGTACGACTCCTTCACTATCATCAACGATTTCCACCGCTTTGGGTGTTTCGATTTCCAATTCCGCACCTTCACTGAGTGATTTTGGCTTTTCGTGCTTGGTATTGCCAAGATTAAAGGCAAGTTGTCCGTCTTTAATTTCCGGCTCAATGACCTCACCATCCGGCTTGATGACTTTGCCTATGATTGGCTTAGGTTTCTTTCGTTCGGTTGAAGGGCGGAGACCTTCACCTTCCGCAGATTCTTCTTCCAAAACAAGGCCCTCACTTACGGTTTGGGCTTGCGCTGTTTTTTTATTTTTGGCAAATAAATTATCAAGATTAAAACCCGTCAATTTTCGGAATTGATAGGAAAAACGCTCACTACTTAGTTCGTTGAAATTAGGATTGAATCGCCACACCAAAATCACACTAACCGTAAATAAGAGGAACAAAATCATCCCAATTTGCCCCAGAAACGCACCTAACCATACACTGGCTGCTTCGCCGAATGCGCCCCCCCACGGGAAATAGGATTGTGCAATCACACCCGGATTTACAAATAGAAAAGCCAACAACAAAGACAACCACAATAAAGAGAAAAATGAAAATCGGAAAGTTTTATAAAAACGGTCTAGCGGACGATTCAACATCCAACTCACACCTATTATAAAAAACAGAAAAACAACGATATACGAAGCTACACCAAACCACATATAGAAGAATTGGTGCGAAACAATCGCTCCCAATCTGCCGAGCCAATTTGCAAGTACAGCTTCTGTATCAAATAAGATAGCCCAAGATTGATTCAATACCCCATCTTGGTCTGCCTCCCACGTAAACAAGTATGAAGTAAAGGCAATAAATAAATACAAAGATGTCAAAACAAACAGCAAACCGAATATTTTCCATACCCGTTCATCCTTCGCATCAAATTTGAAGGAAAGCTGATTAAAAATGCCTTTTTTCTTTTTACGTGATGTTCGCTTTTTTGCCATGCTAA
>JAHDEO010000551.1 GCA_020628725.1 Saprospiraceae bacterium | reverse complement strand
TTAAGTTAATTTTAGAAGCCAGAACATTTCATTGTCAGACGTCAGATTGCTTTGCGGTCAGATTAATGGATAGATAAAAATGTAAATTTCTTTCAATACTTTTTACTTTCTTTGTATTGATAATTTCGATGTCTGATAATGAAATGGTCTGACCTCTGACAGCAAAAAGCGGTCTGACTTCTCAACAATTAAACATGCTATTAGAAGGAGCTATCGGTGATGCCTATGGTGCAGGATTTGAATTTGCACCAATGGAAAAAATTAAACGAGATAACACCATTTCTCGTTATGAACCACATCCGCTATTCGACGAAATTCAAGGTAAATACACCGATGATACGCAAATGTCAATTGCTATTGCGGAGTTACTAATTAGCGGGGAGAAGTGGACTTCCGAAAATATCGCCCGAAAATTTGTTGAATGTTTCAAAAGAGACCCAAGACGAGGCTACGCGAAGCGGTTTTACCAATTTCTAACCGAAATAAAAGACGGCGATGAATTATTAGAAAAAATCCATCCGAAAAGCGAACGCAACGGCGCAGCCATGCGTGCTTATCCTCTGGGAATTTTGAAAGATGAATCAGACATCAAAGAAAAATGCAGGCTGCAAGCCGCCGTCACCCATCAGACTGAAAAAGCAATGAGGGCAGCGGAAGCGATTGCCTTAGCGTGTCATTTTTTCATTTACAGGAAAGGAAATAAAAAAGATTTGTCGGAGTATTTGCTTGATATTCAGGGATATAAATGGGCAGCAAATTGGAATGGAGAGGTAGGCGTAGATGCTAATGAAACAGTACAAGCCGTTTTAACTGTACTTCAACAAGAAGATACCTTGACAAATATGCTCAAAAAAAGCGTCGATTTTGGTGGCGATGTAGACACGGTGGCTTCGCTGACTTTAGCAATTGGTAGTGTCGTAACTTCGGTGGAAAATGACTTGCCTGATTGGTTGTATACCGATTTGGAAAATGGCGAATATGGACGCGATTATATCCGAAAATTAGATGAGCAGTTGAGAGATGTCAGAGGTCAGAACGCCTCGCTGTCAGAAGTCAGATAAAACAACTCGCCTCCTCGCTTTGGCATAGTATTTTCAATAACATGATTATAATTTGATTAATTCAGAAGTCAAACCATATATTTGCCCCATCTATCTGACATCTGACAGTAAAACGGTCTGACTTCTGACCTCTTTTCTTTGTAAACTTAAATTTGAAATCATGTTAAAGAAACTTGCCCTTTTTATATTGATTATCCCGATGGCGTCTTGTGCAGAGTTGGCACAGATAGGTACCGAGCTACTCGAAGCAGCTACTACACCGACAGTCACAAACGATCAAGCTGCCTTGGGGTTGAAAGAAGCCTTGTCAATTGGATTGACAAAAGGTGCGGATATTGTCTCGGTGAGAGACGGT
Organism: Saprospiraceae bacterium; assembly: GCA_020628725.1. Classification (GTDB taxonomy): domain Bacteria; phylum Bacteroidota; class Bacteroidia; order Chitinophagales; family Saprospiraceae; genus JAHDEO01. The sequence continues at coordinate 2,923 of JAHDEO010000551.1, read as the reverse complement.
TATTTCAAAAATGCATCTATTAAGATTCCTTTCCCGGAGAAAGCGATTAAAGTGAAAAATACCTTGGAGAGTATTCCCGGCGGTAACTTGCTGGTCGATAATGTGGTTGAAAAACTCAATCGAGCTGCCGAAGATGCTGCGCGTGGTGCAAAGCCGATTTTCTTGAGTGCCATCAAGCAAATGACGATTCAAGACGCAATGGGCATTCTCATGGGCGATGACCGTGCTGCAACGAGCTACTTGGAGCGCACGACTTCTAATGAATTGTATAATGCCTTCAATCCGGTCATCAAAAATTCACTCTCAAAAGTGAAAGCCCTCAATGCTTGGGAAGAAGTGATTACACGTTACAACCAAATTCCATTGGTACAACAAGTAAATCCTTCATTGGATGATTACGTGACGGAAAAAGCAATGGACGGTTTGTTCCACATGGTTGCCAAAGAAGAAGTAGCAATTCGCAAAGACCCACTCAAACGTACCACCGATTTGTTGAAGAAAGTATTTGCGGTGCAAGATAATCGATAAGGATTTATGATTCGGTGATTTTTGATTTTTGGTTAATTCGCTACGCGAATATTTTTATCGTGTAGAATTTTGCGAAGCAAAATTCAATCAAAAATCAAAAATCACTCAATCGAAAATCATTCATCGTCCTCTTCAAGTGCCATTTTGCGGACGAGTTCTGTGATTTGATTTTCGAGCTTTTCGATAGTTGAGGAAAGATAAAAGACCAAGAGAAATAATAATCCCAAAGCGACGAAGATGATCGCGTTGACGTTGTTTTTGAAGCCAAGTAGGTCAGCGATTTTGAAAGAAATTTCATTGGGAACAATCGCCAAAAGGATAATGGTAGACCAAAAAATCACCCACACCGCCATATTGCGTACACTGCGCTTCTTATTTAGATATTGCCTCACCGTTCTGAAAATATATATCAGCCCGATTAGTGGCACCAGCCATTGGTATATCTCTACTTGCATTCTGATTAGGTGACTCGGATTGGTGATTTGTGTTAGTAAATCGCTATAGTGAAGCACTAAGCATCATATATCACCCCGTTGAGACGTAAAATTAATAGGATGTTTCATAGTTTTTATACGAAACGTCAATTTTACTGTATCTATCGCTGTTTTGCGGCGTCTTATATTTTGTCTTATCTCATCCCAAAAGTAAAAATTATTTAGTGATATTTGCGTAAATTCCCCATCTTGACACAAAAAAATAAATAAAACCTTTGCGCTTGAAGTTGGAGTTGCGCTTGAAGTTGAAAATTGGAATTTAATTTCATGTTGAATAATATCTATAAGGTCATTGTCGGGGTGTTCATCGTATTTTGGGTGAGCTTCGTTTTTCTGGATTATTGGCAAAATCATTTGCAATACATTATTGCATTTCACTTTTTCCAATATTTGGATTTGACGGTTATCTTGGCTTTATTGGGTGCGGGCGTGACGGGCGCAGTGCTGTACGCAAAAAAAAGTACACGCAATCTCGGCATGTGGGTCAATGGGTTGAGTGTTTTTCTCTTGGGGCTGCTGATTATTCTGGTGAGTGTATACATGTTTCAGCGCAAGGTGATGAACGTAGATTTCCCCGTACCAATGGATATGTTGCGACTGAGTTGGAAGATGTTTCTGATGACATTCTACACCTATTTTATCGTGGTGTCATGTCATGCTTTGGGGATGTATATGCTGCGGACCTTTCGTTTTGAAATGACGGCTGCGGCACGTCCGATCATTGCCATAGCTACGGGGATAATGGCTTGGGTGACGGTGATGTTTGTATTGGGAATATTTTCGCTGTTGCATTGGTATGTATTATTGGGATTGATGTTGGTGGCGATAGTGGTGACAGGTAAGGAAGCTTTTCCGTTTATTTGGAAAACACTATTTGCGCCGCTCTCTTTGAAAGGCGTTAATGCACTCGGCATCATAAGTTTCTACATTTTACTGGTTGTTGTTAGCCTCAATTTATTGCAAATCACTATCCCTATTCCGCGTGGTTGGGATTCGGTGTCTCTCTATTTGAATGTTTGTTCGCTCATCAATGATTACGCAGGTTTAGTGCGAGGGCATCAACCGTATAATTGGTCGCTTTTTATGTCATTGGGTTTTATTATTTTCGATAAAGCAGAAATGGCACTTTCCTTATCCTTCCTCGGTGGTGTGTTGAGCTTATTCGCGCTTTTTTATTTGTGTAAAGATTGGTTAAAAATGAACATTAATTACGCTTTGCTCTGCGTGTTGATGTTTTATCTCATTCCTTCAATTGCCCACCAATCTTATCTTGATTTGAAAGTAGACTTGGGCTTGCTATTTATCTTGTTGGCTATCGTTATTCTGCTCATTGAATGGCAACAGCGAGTCACTGCACTTCCTGAGAATACAGTCAGCCTGTCGCGTACTTATATCATCTTGATTGGTTTATTTTCGGGTTTTGCTGTTGGTATCAAATTGACCGCACTCATGGCATTCTTTGCGGTCGCGGCGGTGATTTGGTGGATTTATAATGGCAAAACGGGTTTCTTGGCGACGTTTTTTATGACGATGTTTGCGGTACTCTTACTTCGCTTGGATGATACGCCGATGTTGCGAGAATTTCACTTGGAGGCAGAGCGATTTATGTGGATAATGTTGGCATGTGGTGTAGTGTTTTTTGTGTGGACGGCGATTCGCGAACGCAAAAACTTCCTTCCTCCATTAAAATTAAGCCTTTTATATACACTTTTCTTTATATTATCTATTGCGCCGTGGTTTATAAAGAACTATATTGAGACCGGAGGCGAACTCAGTACCCGCGCCCTTACCTACGGCAAGACTCGCACACCTGCAACAAATATTCGGACATTTCAGAAAAATTGGGAAAAGAAGTACAAGAAACCTAAACAGAACAAGAAACGTAAAAATCAAAAGAATAA
>JAHDEO010000550.1 GCA_020628725.1 Saprospiraceae bacterium | reverse complement strand
TTACGTAACCCTGCTATGCGCGTCGAATTTAGCCAAACATATAGAAAAAATAACTTCGTCATTTTGGGTAGATTATTTTCTTCCTCTTCCCTTACTCCTTCATTTTCACCGACAAAATTAATATAATCCAGCCTAATATAAAAGCTAATCCGCCGACAGGCGTGATAGGTCCGATTATTTTTGTTACAGTTCCCAACTGCAAAATATCCTTACAAGCCAGTAAATAGAGCGAGCCGGAAAACAATATTGTCCCAATAGTAAAGGCATAAGCTGCGCGATTTACCCCACGTGTATCAGCTACATGTGGGTATAATAACGCCATTCCCAAAACGGCTAATGCATGATAAAAGTGGTATCTCGAAGCAATTTCAAACGTATTAATTTGCTTGTCACTTAAATGTGGAGCAATTCCATGTGAACCAAATGCACCTATGATGACCGCCGTTGCTCCTAATATTCCCGCTATGATGATTAGTTTTCGCATAAAAAGAAGTTAGAGCATTTCATTGTCAGAAGTCAGATAATTAGGCAACTCAAAACAAATAATTGACCAAAAATGCGAAGCGTTCTACTGCTAATTTCCTGCAAATTAACATAATAAAATGCCTGAACAAGTAACAATTTTACAAAAAATCCGTATTGTAGCATAGGGAACGGCCTATAAACCATAGGCTATATGACTTCTACAACTAAACATTCTGACAAAACCAGAGGAAACATCGTTGAGTTAAAGGGGGCTATTGACAAAACTCGTGCAAACAGCAGAAGGGTCAAATTACTCAACAAATTGGCAGAGTCGCTGTATAGAAGTGCGCCTGAAGAAGCACTTAGTTATACAACCGAAGCTCTACAAATAGCCATCCAAATCAAGTATGAACAAGGCATTGGTGACAGTTCCAATTTGATTGGTAAAATCCACTGGAACCAAGGCAATTTCCAAAAAGCTGAAGATGCTTTTATGGAGGCACTTGCTGTGCGTGAACGTATCAATGATACGGCGGGTATAGCTAAGTCCTATAATGCTTTAGGAGCTATTTATTATGCCTATGGCGTATACGCCAAATCGCTTGATTACTTTATTAAATCCCTGAAAATGTGCGAAGCCGGTAGCGATAAAGTCGAAATAGCAAAGTGCTGCAATAATATCGGACTCGTTTATGAAAAATTGGGTGATCACGAAAAATCGCTTGACTACCACCGTCGTTCGCTGGATATCCGCAAGGAGACTAACAACAAAATCAGCATCGCTTATTCTTATAGCAATACAGGCAATATTTTCAAAATAAAAGGCGATTACGACACAGCATTAACATATTACTTCAAATCCCTCAAAGTCACTCAAGACTTATACGACAATTACGGTATAGCACATGCCTGTAGCTTGATAGGTGAAGTGTATTGCACACTTGGTGACAATGCCCAAGCTCTCGAATATCTTTCTAAAGCATTCACAATACAAGAAAAACTTGGCGACAAAGCAGGGAAAGCCATTTCACTTAATCGTATCGGCGAGGTACACACACGCAAAGGCAAGCACGAAGAAGCTATTGATTACTACCATCGTAGTCTTGCTATCACACGTCGTATGAATGCCCATCCACTGCTTGAGTCCGTTTACAAAAATCTCGCAGATGCTTATGCCTATACCAATGATTACAAAAGCGCATTTGAGTATCACGTTTTGTATAGTGAAGCGCGGGCGGCACTTTTTAATGAAGAAAAAACAAATGCCGTAGCACAAGTCAGTTCGCAATACGAATACGAGAAGAAAAATCGCGAAATCGAACGTCTTAATAGCGAACAAGAAATCCTTCGCGAAGCAAAAGATGAACTCGAATTATTTGCAGGTAAAGTAGCGCATGACCTCAAAGAACCACTTCGAATGATGAGTAGTTTTGGAGGATTACTGGAGGAGAAATATTACACGAGTATGGATGATGTGGGTAAAGAATACCTCTCTATTATCAAAAACTCCTCTGTACGAATGCAGGCATTATTGAGCGATTTATTGGAATTTGCATTAAGCGGTAATGATACAGAAGAAGGTAGGAGAACCGACCTTAATGACACTTTGTTGATTGTTAAAAACAACTTGCGTTTGTGTCTAAAAGAAAGTAAAGCAAAATTGATAATCAACGACTTACCAACCATCAATGCTTCTTTTTCAAATATGGTGCAGCTTTTTCAAAACCTCATTGCCAATGCCGTCAAGTTCAAAAAGCAAGATGCCGACCCTATCATAGAAATCAGTTATGTAGAACAAAATAATCAACACATTATTTCTATAAAAGACAATGGTATAGGCATTGCCGACAAGCATAAAGAAGAAATTTTTCAGATATTCACTCGCCTACACACTCGTGATAAATACGATGGTACAGGTATAGGATTGGCAACTTGTAAAAAGATAGTCAAAAACTTGAAAGGCAAAATATGGGTAGAATCAGAAATGGGCAAAGGCTCTACTTTTTATATTGCCTTGCCAATGTAGGCGCAAATCCTAAATTCCAAACAACAAATCCCAAACAGCCGATGTTTATAATTGGAATTCACTTTATTCTGTCCTTCAAACGACATTGGACATATCATACTTTTTATATCTTTGCAATAAAGATACAAAAGGTACACCCTTCATCTTAAAGAGTAAAATAAAGTGTGTTAAATCGAGGCAATGAGCATCTAATGCTTGTTGCCTTTTTTATAATATAGCGCGGTCTGTAGACCGCACCTATTTTTTCGCAAAAGATAAATCACAGTCTACAGACTGTGCTACGTTGCGGGCAACACCTTTCCTGTTACCTCACCAAATCCAATTCTTAATCCATCTTTTTCACCAAAGCCACGCATAATCACAGTATCGCCATCATTAATAAATTTACGTTCAGAACCATCCGGCATCGCAAGTGGTTTTGAGCCGCGCCATGAGAGTTCGAGCATTGAGCCATAGGAATCAGGCGTTTCACCACTAATTGTACCTGAGGCACACATATCGCCCACATTGAGATTACAACCATTGATAGTATGGTGGGCAAGTTGCTGTGTCATATTCCAATACATATATTTGAAATTGGACTTGCAAACGGTATGCGGCTTACCGCCTTCGGGCTGTATCAACGCTTCGAGGTTGATGTCAAAGCGTTTTTTACCTTCATATTCGAGATAAGGCAAAATGGGCGGGTCGTTTTGTTCGGGACCGCTAATGCGGAAATGGTCGAGCGCATCCAAAGTCACCACCCATGGCGAAATGGACGAAGCAAAACTTTTCCCCAAAAAGGGCCCAAGCGGCACATATTCCCAAGCCTGAATATCCCGTGCTGACCAATCATTGAACAGTACCAAACCAAAAATATAATCCTCCGCCTCTGCCGTCGAAACCGACTGCCCAAGCTGCGTCGATTGCCCAACCACAAAGCCCATTTCCAATTCAAAATCCAATAATCTGGACGGACCAAAACCGGGTTTGCCGTCATCTCCGGGCTTCTTCTGCCCCTTCGGACGGCGCACGGGCGTACCCGACACCACAATCGACGAAGCCCGACCATGATAACCCACCGGCAAGTGCAACCAGTTGGGCAACAAAGCATTATTTGGGTCGCGGAACATCGTACCTACGTTAGTAGCATGTTCACGACTGGAATAAAAATCAGTATAATCGCGCACTTCTACGGGCATCAGATTTTGAGCATATATCGGATTGACTAAGACTTGCGATTTATGCTCCTCATTATCCCGCAATTCCGCATTATCATGTTGGAAAATATGTGAAATGCGGTCGCGTACTGCGCGAGTCGTCGCTTTTCCCAATGCCATAAATTCATTCAAATACGGCAAATAAAACACCGAATTATCTATCTGCAAATCATCAAAATATCCCAACTCCGCGAGTGCTGCCAAGTCGATTATCGTATCGCCAATAATCGTCGCTACACGCGGTTGTGTACGTCCGGTTTTGATGATACCGAAAGGAATATTTTGAATCGGGAAATCGCTATCTGCCGCGACTTTAATCCATGATTTGAGGGCTGGGTTGTTGGCTGCTATCATTCTTGTTAAGTTTAAGTTGAAGTATAAGTATAAGTTTAAATAACAAACTTACACCCAAACTTGAATCGGCACAAAGCTACGAATTAGCAGCTATTTTTTCATTAACAAAAAAAGCGTACATTTATATGGCTTAATTGTCAACTATACCGTGGCAATCGCATGAAAATAATTTCCCCAAAACATTAAAAAAGAACCGTCTTGCTGAACTTGTTTCAGCATCTCCCGGACGATGAAAACCAATTTTAAATAGAAGCTATTGCTTGAAATCGTGCTTGTGGTTCGGGAGATTCTGAAATAAATT
>JAHDEO010000549.1 GCA_020628725.1 Saprospiraceae bacterium | reverse complement strand
AAAATCAACGTGAAGCGCAACGCACGCAGCGCGAACTTTCAGGCATCAACATAATGCGTTTGGGTTGGATTGGTCTTTTGCATACGGTACAAGTACCAAAGTCAGGGCTATCAATTTTTGCTAAGGCGTGTTGGAGTTTACCGAGTTTGCGCTTGGCGGTACGCAAGGCGGCTTCGGCTACACTTTTATTATTAATGGCATCCATCCGGGTGATTCTACCCAATGAAATATCCGGTGCAATCGGTTTGCTGAGTTCTTCAAACTCTTCTATCTTAACCTTCGTTTCTTCGATTTGTTCCTCTATTTTGGCTTTCAAATCGGCTCTTTCTTCTGCTGTCATATTTGTGTTGTAGTGTTGTGGTATCGTTGTGTTGTAGTGTTTTTTATTGTAAAATGTTATTATTCGCAAAATTACAAATAAAAATTATAATAACACCATGACACAAAAACACCATATATCCACCACGACACCATCACAAACCAACTAAATTCAATGCTTTTCCCATTAACCAAATAGGAGTCGCAATTATTAGAAAGCATAACTCAATAAGTGGTTTAATAAGGGTAAAAACAAACGTGATAAATCCTCCCATCAATAAAAATAGTAGATTCACTTGAGGTTGGTATCCGCATGTTTGACACATCAATTCAGCGGGAATAGCATCTGTGTAAATGACGCCTTTTTGAGTCATTGCATGTTGCCTGAAAGCAGCTTCATAGGCGTAGGCAGGAATTTCCATCGGATGTTTTTCGTAGGCTATTGCAGAGACAGGTCGCGACCTGTCTTTACGTTTAATTCGAATATTTTTGAAAAATAATTGCAAATATTCAGACAAATAATAAATCATAAATCGCCTGAAAAAGCCAATTCCCGTACCTAAATCGTGATATTGCAATACATGAAATCCTTCATGCACCACCGTCATTAAATTATAAAAACTATCAGGTCGATAATTCCGAAAATAAACATGTACCCCTCTCCTACCCCAAGTCGCGGGCAGCACAATCGCTTTGACAAAACCGCCTCTAATAAACCACGGCAAGCCGTGATAAAAACGTACATGCTGCCAGTCGATTGTCGGATAAATACGATGCAGCACCATCTCCGTTTTCTCATCTCGTTCAATGAGTTGTGGAAATACCCAACGATATAATTGTCGGGCAGGTCGAAGCAAAAAATCAGATAGTTTGGGCATGACCAACGTTGCAAATGACGAAATAAAAGCCTAAATTTAGCTTTTTTGAACAAGTCAGCAGTCAGACCATTTTATTGTCAGACCACTTCGCTGTCAGATTTTCTTTATGTATCTGACGTCTAACAGCAAAGCGGTCTGGCTTCTCGCAATGAAATGTTCTGACCTCTCACAAAAAATATCGCTTATGAAAAATTTAATGATGACCCTTGCGGTGCTGTTGTTGGGTGTTGTTGCATTGCAAGCTCAATCGCAAGATGACAAACCCAAAAGACTAACAGATGAAGAAATTCAAGAGTTTAAATTTTACCAATTTTATCTCGACCAACCCGCCCTCAGCATCGAAAGCATCAAGTATGCCAACGATGAAGAAAAAAAGCTCGAAGGACAACTTTCTAAAGACGGTAAACGAGTCGTCATAGAAGGCTACACTAAGCGCGGACGTGTCACCGCTACGGTCAAATATAAAGACGGAACAACGGAAGAAATCAGTCGCAGTTCGTGTGTGATTGACCCCGTAATTCCGATGTAAAATCCCAAGTACCAAATCCTAAATTCCAAAAAATAAACCGTCTTGCTGAGCTCGTTTCAGTGCCTCCCGGACGATGAGAAATCACTCTAAACAGAAGCTACTATCTAAAATTGTGCTTGTGGTTCGGGAGATTCTGAAATGAATTCAGAATGACGATTTGTTTTTAGGTGTTTTGTGATGCTAATTTAGCATTCACCTCTTGTAACACCGCTTTCAAATCCCAATCATTCCCTTCATGCTTCTCACACAAATCCATCAAAATCTCATCCTGTTTGCGTCCTTTTGCTTTCGCTTCCGAATAGCGTAAATTCTCATTGAATGTGACCAGCGAATACTTGGAATAATAATCGGGGAAAGTCTGTTCCAATTGCATTTCGAGTTGACGTTTTTTAACGAAAATTGGATTGGCTACGTGGTCGCGCATTTCATAGAAATTATCCACCGCGAGGTCAGCAATCGCATTCGCGTCAGGCTGACGTAGGTCTTGAAATTCAGTAAAAACACGCTCCCAATCGCCTTCATATTTATCCAAAATACCATCAAAAACCGTTACATCCTCAAAGGAAGCATTCATGCCTTGTCCATAAAACGGTACGATAGCATGAGCCGCATCGCCCATGATCAATGCCTTGCCGAAAGCTTGCCAGGGATAGCAGCGAATCGTGCCGAGTGTACCCGTTGGGTTAGCAAAATAATCGTCGAGTAAAGTAGGCGCGTGAGGCGGGAGGTCGGGGAATTGCTCCGCAAAAAACGCCTGTACTTTTTCACGAGTATCAAGCGCGTCAAAACCATATTCACCACCATAGGGATGAAACATTGTCACGGTAAAACTCCCATCCAAATTGGGCAAGGCAATGACCATAAAATTGCCGCGGGGCCAGATGTGTAGCGCGTTTTTTTCGATGCGAAAACCGCCGACTGCAGCAGGTGGAATCGTTAATTCCTTGTAACCGTGTCGTAGAAAATCTTGCGAATAATTAAACAGTAATTCAGTTGTATGAGACATCATTCCCCGTCGCACCGCCGAACCTGCGCCATCTGTTCCAATGATGACATCTGCTTGAATTTCAGCAGATTGATTGAAAGTTGCACGAGCATTTTTCAAATCAACCTGCGTGCAATTCATACCAAATCGGAGGTCGATATTGTCGTGTGTTTCGGCGATATTCAGCAAAGCAATATTTAAGCCGCTACGCGATACAGAGTTGATATATTCATCTGACCTGCCACTATATCTTGAGAGAAATGGTTCGCCCGTAAGCGGGTGTATCATGCGTCCATGCATAGGGATACACTCATCGCGTATTGCATCTTCCAAGCCCACCAAGCGTAGTGCTTTCAACCCACGATTGGATAGTGCAAGATTGATGGAGCGTCCTGCTGCGAGGTCAGTCTGACGCATATCAGGGCGTTTTTCGCAAAGCGTGACGCGATAACCGCGTTGCGCCATTCGTACCGCCAACAGTGTACCACACAAACCTGCGCCAATGATGAGGATATGGTCTTGTTTCATTCCGTAAAGTTAGGTGGTTTTCGGGGATTTCACGTAAATTTGGGTATTTGAAAATAAGTACAATCACACAAATGGAAAATTCAACACAACTTGCCAATAGATTCAGAGAAGTTCTTTTGAATGGTAAATGGATTGCCAATACCAATTATAAGCAACAATTAACCGATATAACTTGGGAACAGGCTATACATAAAATCGGCTCATTAAATACGATAGCGGCATTGACTTTCCATGTGAATTATTACATAGCAGGCGTTGCGGATTTTTTTGAAAAAGGTTCGTTGACTATCAGTGATAAACATAGTTTTGACCTACCGCCCATTCAATCAAAAGAAGATTGGGAGAACTTAGTGAACGAATTAATCGTTAATTCAGAGAGGTTTGCCAAGCAAGTGGAAGTTATGTCTGCCGAACAACTGGACGCCACATTTGTCCATGAAAAATACGGCACTTATCAAAGAAATATTGAAGGGATGACCGAGCATAGCTACTACCATTTAGGGCAAATCACTTTGATTAAGAAGATGATAACTCAAGATAAAGAAAACTAACACCTGAGTGGAAATATAAATTCAAGTGTCAAGTTCAAGTTCAATAATTAATTCGTTTTCAACGAATTCCAAAAACTTAATATATCGCTTAGTTCAGTTCAACCACCCATCAATAAATTATAACACAAAATAAATTCAAAACTTAAATTATGAGCAAACAAACCGCAACTCAATACTCCTTAGGAGCAATTATTACCGTATTGGCTATTATCGCAGCTTTGGCATTTGGTTATCCCAGATACAAAGTTTGGAAAAAGCAAATGGATGGTAAAGCCGCCTTTGCTGAGGCAGAGCAAAACCGAAAAATCTTAATCGAAGAAGCCAGAGCCCGCCTCGAAGCCGAAAAACTCAACGCCGAAGCCGAAATCGAACGTGCAAAAGGTATGGCACAAGCCATGCAAATCGAAAACGGGCAGTTGTCGGAAGTATATAACCAATATCTGTTCATTCGCTCGCTCAGTGATTTGGCAAGCAAGGGCGATTTACCACAAATTATTTATCTGCCCACTGAAGGTATGCTGCCTGTGATGGATGTTAGTGAGCGTCAAAAATAAATGAAAATAACTCGTGCAACTTATGGGGT
>JAHDEO010000041.1 GCA_020628725.1 Saprospiraceae bacterium | reverse complement strand
CTATTTTCCAAATTTTCAATGAACTTTGTCTTCACTTTATTGGGGTGGTTTCAAAATGATGAGATAGACAAAATCTATTTATCTAATTACCAACTGCCCCTTTAAAACTTCCTGAATAGCATCCGGGTTATTACCTTCAATTTTTGACATTAAAAATCGGACTGCCTTTTGTCCCATTTCTTCTAAGGGCTGCTTGTAATAGGTGATGGGCGTAGAGTAGATATCATAGAATTTTGCTTCGTCTACTGCCATGATTTCGATGTCATTGGTAATATTTAATTTGTGTTGAATTATATATTTCAAACCATACATCGTCAAAATATCCGTTGCAAATAAAAGCGCGTCCAAGTCAGGAAATACTTGCTTTAATCTACTGATACCAACTGCTACACCTGTTTCCAACTGCCCAAATCTGATTTCTTGTATCCTGTTTTCCGTATCAATGCCTGCTTCTATACATGCTTCCACAAAGCCACGTTTTCTTTCAACGAAATGAAATAAATCCGTCTCAATCGTGATAAAGCCGATTTTCTTTCTTTTATTTTTTATCAATTGTTTGGTGGTCAAATATGTAGAAGAATGATTGTCATTGACCACAAAATTGAACGGATAATCAGAAAAATATCTGTCTATCAATACATAAGGAAAATCTACTTCATGCAACTGTACAATTTCTTTTTCGGAGTTTTCTGTAGGTAAAATAATTAATCCATCCACCTGTTGGTTGGTGAAGACATCGACCAAGTCTTTCAATTTATCTTCACGCTCATCTGTGCTGCCCATTAGCACATTATAATTGTATTTCTTCAATTCATCTTCAATAATTCGCGCAAGTTGAGCCGAAAAAGGATTGGCTAAATCTGCCAAAATAAGTCCTATCGTATGACTCTTTTGAGTTTTTAATCCTTTTGCAAAATGATTGGGGCGATAATTCAGTCGTTTGGCAACCGCTTTTATGCGTTCGGCGGTTTCTTTTTTAATTCTATTCTGATGTTGTCCGTTCAGTACATAAGATACCAGTGCTACAGAAACATTAGCTTCTTTAGCTATATCCTTTAGTTGAACCTTTTTCCTTTCAGACATAATATACACTTAAAACTTAATGTAAATATAGCATGTTTAAACGTTTAAACAAAACACATTGATTTACACACACTTAGCTAATTAACTCCAAGATTTAGTGGCAAAAGCATATGTTAAATTTGGAAAATTTGTACAAAAAAGAAATTAAATGTTATGGAATTGTTAAGTAATTATATAACTTCGTGTAGCCATAACACAAAGATTATATGTCTTTTTTTGAGACTATTTTTAAAAGTGAGTTGAGAACACAAATTCACGATTGAATCAATAAATTTTTTACTAAAAACGTATGAAAGTGAAAAACTTTACATTATTAAAACGCTTCCTGCTGCTGTTTGCCCTTGTCGGCTTGAGTAGTGTGGCGTTTGGTCAACGCACCGTTTCTGGTACGGTGACTGACGAAAATGGCGACCCCTTACCCTTCGCCAATGTATATGTGGAAGGTACTACTATCGGTACCACTACTGACATTGATGGAAATTACACACTAAAAGTCCCCGAAGGCGGTACGGCTTTGGTGGTATCTTACACAGGATATTCAGACCAAACACTCGCACTTGGTAGTGGCAACAACCTTAGCTTCACGATGGCAGAAGGTGAATTGCTCGACGAAGTCGTCATCGTAGGATATGGAGCCGCCAAACGCTCCGACCTCACGGGTGCCGTCGCAGCCATAGAGTCGAAAGACTTCAACAAAGGTATCGTAGTTGCTGCCGACCAATTGATACAAGGACGCCTGGCAGGGGTCAACATTGTCAACAACAGTGGACAACCCGGTGGTGAATCAACTATCAAGATTCGGGGTAATAACTCTATCCGTGCCGGTGCCAATCCGTTGTTTGTGATTGATGGTGTGCCATTGGACGGGCGTTCGGCAAGAGCCGGTTTACCCTCTACGGATATTGGTAATATCGCTACGTCGAATCCGTTAAACTTTTTGAATCCGAATGATATTGCGTCTATTTCTGTATTGAAAGATGCGTCTTCGGCAGCTATTTATGGTTCTCGTGGTGCCAATGGTGTAGTCATTGTCACGACCAAAAAAGGACGCTCGCAAGAACCTTATGTTGATTTTAATGTCGGTATCGGAACGAGTAATATTTTGAAAAAGTACGATGTACTCGACGGTAATGAATACCGTTCGGCATTAGACCAATATGGATTATCCGGCGGTGGTGGAGACGGTGGAGGCAATGTAGATGCTTTTGACGAAATACTTCAAAACGGATTTATGCAACGCTACGGATTGTCTATTGGTGGTGGCTCGGCAAATGGCAGTTACCGCGTATCATTAGGATTGCATGACCAAGATGGTATCGTAAAAGAATCAGGACTTAAGCGATACAACGCTGCTTTGAACTCAAACTATGAGTTCCTTGACGGTCGCGTAGGAATGGACGTATTGATAATTGGTTCTCACACCAGAGAAGATGTCGCGCCTATCTCCTCAAATGCGGGTTTTACAGGCAACTTAGTGGGGCAGGCATTACAATGGAATCCTACTATTCCGTTGATGTCTAATGGTGATTTCACGACAGCAACCAATAATAGTACAGATGCAACTGTTGGGGCGACTACGATCAATCCATTACAATTATTAGCTGCTCATAGCGAAGTTTCTAACACGACTACTTTATTAGGAAATATATCGCCTTACATTAATATTACTGACAACCTTCAATACCGTTATCGTTACGGTATTAATCATGGTATCGGTAGAGCAGTTGGCGATGTTGCCGGATTTGTGAATGTACAAAATATTGAGGGATTAGGTCAAGCGGCGCGTGCAGAGTCGGTTTTATCTAATCAATTACACTCACATACATTGAATTTCAACGACCAATTGAGTTCAACGATTGGTTTGAACGCCGTATTGGGTTATGAATATCAAATATTTGACAACACAGGTAGTGGCATGTCAAGCAGAGGTTTCTCAATTATTGATTTCACAAATTCTAATGCTATACAAAACGGTGCCAGTGGTAATCGGGTAGTCTATTCATTTGCAGACCCTCTTAATGAATTACAATCTTATTTTGGTCGTGCGACTTTGAATATTGCAGACAAATATTTATTGACCGGTACTATGCGTGCTGATGGTTCTACCAAATTTGGTGCAAATAATAAATACAGTTACTTCCCATCTGCGGCTTTGCGTTGGAATCTGCATAATGAAGGATTCCTAAAGAATGGTGCATTTAACAACTTAGCCTTGAGAGTAGGCTGGGGACGAACAGGTAATCAAGAACTTCCTCCCGGGTCTTCGATAGGTCGTTATGATTTAGGACCTGATGGTACTGTTCAACAAATCAATGCGCCCAATCCGGATTTGAAATGGGAGACATCTACCACTTTCAATGTAGGACTTGAATTTGCTTTGTTTGACTACGCACTTTCAGGTACTGTGGAATACTTTAACAGAACCACTAATGACTTATTGCTTGACCCATTCGTGTCAGAGCCGGGTCCCGCAATACGCGCATGGCGAAATATCGAAGGCAATTTGATTAATAGCGGTGTAGAATTGAGCTTGAACGCTTACGTAATAGATAACGATAATTTACAATTGAGCATAGGTGGTAACGTTTCTTTCTTGGATAACGTACTTCGCGATTATCAGGGAGCTGATATATTCATTGGCGAATTATTCGGTCAGGGTTCTTCGGGAGCTACCGTTCAGGTAGTTGCCAATGATTTACCATTGAATACCTACCAAACACGTAACTTCGAGGGCTTGGACGACACAGGCACAAGCGTATACGCAAACGACGGTGAATTAGAAGAAACCTTCGGCGACCCTAATGCCGACGTTGTTGCAGGTTTCACCTTAAATCTTAACACTACTGCCGGTTTATTTGCAGCACTGAACTTCAATGGTGCTTACGGACACCAATTATACAACAATACCAAGATGTCCGTCATTCCTATCGGTAACTTAGGTAATAGAAACGTGGATGCTAATTTGATTGGTGGCACACAAGAAAGTACCGCCAACCCAATTGCTGCTTCCTCTCGCTACATTGAGAATGGTTCATTTACTAAATTAGCGAATGCTACTATAGGTTATAATATCGGTGACCTTGGACCATTGAAGGGCTTGGGGATTTCTTTGACAGGACAAAACCTATTTATCCTGACCGAATATACAGGATTTGATCCGGAAATAAATACCGTTAACTTCCTTCTTCCGGTATTGAATACATTCCATATCCTTCTGCAAGAACATTTGTATTAGGATTGAATGCATCATTCTAACTGACGATTTACATTATAATGACAATCATTGTAAACAAATGATGTCAGAATTAATTTTAAATTAAATCAGAACATTAAAGATGTTCAAAATAACATTGTTGACACTTCTTCCCTTTAATACAAGAGAATTTCGTGTTTTATATTCCCCTTTGGAGGGGCGCAGGGGGAGGAAAACGGATTACACTTTATTTTAAACATCTTTATCAAATAAATAAAAATAAAAATAAAAATATTTTAAGATGAAAAAATATTTGTTATTATTTGCTGTTTTAGCCTTCACGGTTTTCTCTTGTACCAACTTAGAAGAGGAAATCCGCGAGGATATTACGGGCGACGTAGCAAACGAATTGGTAGAAGTATCATCGCTCCTGAATGGTGCCTATCAAGGTTTGCGGTTGCCTTACATGGACCAGTCCCGTTTCTGGGCAGCACAAGAGCATACCGGCGATGCAGCCATGGGACCTACTCGCGGACCGGACTGGGATGATAACGGTATCTGGAGGTCACTCCACAACCACACTTGGAGTCCTACTCACGCCTTTTTGAGTAGTACATTCTCCGAGTTACTACAAGTTGTATTTAATACGACTAATATCTTACAATTCGACCCTTCTCCTGAGCAAGCTGCCGAAGCTCGCTTCTTGAGAGCTTTTGTGATGCTTTCTGTAGTAGACGGCTGGGGTCAAGTACCTTTCCGTGAAGCAGGAAGTGACTTGCTACTGGATGCCCAAGTATTACAACCGGCAGAAGTGGTTCAGTTTGTCATTGATGAGTGCAATGCTATCATGGGAGACTTACCTGACGGACCCGCTCACAAAGCCAACAAAGATGCAGCTAAAGTTTTGATGATGAAGGCTTTGTTGAATAAAGGAGCTTACATCAACAGAACAGACCCATCATTCGACCCGGCAGATATGAATCAAGTCATATCTATTGCTGATGAGCTTATCAATAGCGGTAAATACACTGTAGCTGATAATTACTTCGACAATTTTGCACCAAATAATGACCAAATCTCTACGGAGAATATCTTTACAGGTCTCAATGAAGGTGGTGTGAGTTCCGGTAATGTTCGCTCTCGTTGGTATTGTACATTGCACTACAACCAAAACCCATCGGGTTGGAATGGTTTTACCACTTTGAGTAATTTCTACGATTCTTTTGAAGAAGATGATATGCGTAGAATGGCTGAATACGGAGGGATGACTGATGTATCAGGTATCAATGCCGGTTTCTTAGTCGGTCAACAAACTGACGCAGATGGTAATGCACTTGAAGATAGAAAAGGTAATCCTCTAGCTTTCACACCTGAAGTAGCTATTCAAGAATCAGGTGACAATCTGGAAGTCACCGGTATTCGCGTTATCAAGTATCCTATCGACTATAATAGTGGTGATAATGTAGATAATGACTACGTATTCTACCGCTATGGAGATGTATGGTTGATGAAAGCAGAAGCAGCTATGCGTAATGGCGATAATGGTACTGCATTGGATATGGTCAACACATTACGCGCTGCTCGTGGTGCTACTGCATTGGGTACTATTAGTGCTGATGAAATGTTGGCAGAGCGTGGTCGTGAATTGTACTGGGAAGGTCATCGTCGTACAGACTTGATTCGTTTCGGTAAATTCTTGGAAGCATGGCAAGAAAAGCCGGGTTCGGGTAGTGAGCGATTACTATTCCCTATTCCTGCTACCTCTTTGGCATCTAATCCAAACTTGGTACAAAATCCGGGTTATTAATCAACACGGTTTTAAAGTATAAAAATAAGAAGGGAGTCTGCAGACTCCCTTTTTTTATACCTGCTGTCCCTGCAACTTGATATGATTATTACACATATTAATATGGAAACAACATTCAGTAAAATAGCCGAATTTATTATTCAAGAACTTGGTAATTTCAGAAAACCCTTGAATAAAAATACTACTTTAGACAAAGATTTAGGATTGGCAGGAGATGACGCAGGAGAATTTATGTCTCTTTTTTTCAGGGAATTTTCAATTGAAACTAAAAACTTTGACTTTGAAAAGCATTTTGTTTTAGAAGGATTTAGCTTAATAAACTTTTCTGCTTTATTCAAAAAAAGCAAACAAAAAAACACAAAGTATATACCTATAACTTTAGGTCATTTAGAAAAAGTAGCAATTGAAAAAGTGTGGACTTCGCCTACAGTTGCTTAGTAAAAAAACATTACCAATAACTCACAAGTCAACGAATTAACGAATAACGAGTCAACGAAATCAATTGTGAAAAAATACGTCTTACCACTTCTACTCCTTCTATTTTTTTCCTGCCAAAACGAAGAAACAACACCGCCGCTATTCAGTGCAGTCAGCCCCACCAAATGCGGCATTCAATTCACCAATACCGTCGAAAATTCCAAAGATTTCAACATCTTCAACTACCGCAATTTTTATAATGGCGGCGGCGTAGCAATTGGTGATATAAATAATGACGGCTGGGCAGATGTATTCCTCACGTCCAACATGGGCAGCAATCAATTATACCTCAATAAAGGCGATTGGACTTTTGAGAATATCAGCGAAAAAGCAGGTATCCAAGAATCCGAAAAATGGAGTACAGGCGTAGTCATGGTGGACATCAATGCGGATGGATTACTCGACATTTACGTGTGCAATGCAGGCTACCGCAAAGGCGTAGGACAAGAAAACGCCCTTTTTATCAATAATGGCGATTTGACTTTCAAAGAGAAAGCAGCCGAGTACGGTCTCAATGAAAACGGCTACACCACCCACGCCGCTTTTTTCGACTATGATTTGGACGGTGATTTAGATGTTTACATTCTCAATAATAGTTTTATTCCCGTCAGTTCATTGAATTACAGCAACAAACGAGAGCTACGTGCGGAAGATTGGGACGTTAAAGGTTTTATCAAAGGCGGCGGCGATAAACTCTTCAAAAATGACAATGGAAAATTCACCGATATAAGCGAAGAAGCGGGTATTTACGGCAGCTTGATTGGATTTGGTTTGGGGATTACGATTGGTGATGTCAACGGCGACCACTATCCCGACATGTACGTTTCCAATGATTTTTTTGAACGAGATTATTTATACATCAATCAAAAAAACGGCACATTTTCCGAAGAATTGGAACAACGTACCAAGCACATCAGCCTTTCTTCTATGGGCGCAGATATGGCGGACATCAACAACGACGGCGCACCCGAAATCTTCGTAACAGACATGCTCCCCGACAATGACACCCGCCTCAAACAAACCTCGTCCTTTGAAAATATCGACATCTACGAACTCAAACAAAAACGAGGTTTTTACCATCAATACATGCAAAACACCCTACAACTCAATGACCAAAGCGGACATTTTCAAGAGGTGGCACATTTCGCGGGAGTCGCGGCGTCTGATTGGAGTTGGGGTGCGCTGATGTTTGATATGGACAATGACAGCCACACAGATTTATACGTCTGCAACGGCATTTACCACGATGTCATCGACCAAGATTTCATTGACTTTTTTGCTAATGATATTATCCAGAAAATGGCTCTTACGGGCAAAAAAGAAGACCTCAACGAAATCATTTCCAAAATGCCTTCCGTCCCAATTCCCAATAAAGCCTTCCGCAATCAAGGCAATTTACAATTCAAAGACATCACAAAAGATTGGGGTTTCAACCAAAAAACATTCTCCAACGGTGCGGCATACGGCGACTTGGACAATGATGGTGATTTGGATTTAATCGTCAATAATGTCAATCAACCTGCCATGATTTTCCAAAACGGTTCTATCAATAATTTTGTCAGTTTTCAATTGGAAGGAAAAGCCCCCAACACCTTTGCTGTCGGCACAAAAATCGAAGTATACATCGGCGATAAAATCCTAAATCGTGAGTTGATTCCTTCACGCGGATTTCAGTCTTCGATTGATTACAAAATCAACATCGGCATCGGCGAATCCACTCAGGTAGATTCTGTCAAAATCATTTGGACTGACCAATCACAAACTCTCCTAAGTAATGTCGCTATCAACGAATTAACCAAAATAAAACAAGCCTCCGCCACACAAAAACCACTTATGGCAAATACCCAAAACGCCACGATTTTTAAAGCCATTGAAAATAATTTTGACAAACACCAAGAAGACAATCACAACGATTTTTATCACGAAAGAAATGTCCCGGTAAAGCTCTCGCAAGAAGGTCCCAACGCAGCTATCGGCGATGTAAATAATGATGGCAAAGACGACATCTACATCGGCGGTGCAGTAGGGCAACCGGGAACATTATACCTGCAAAATGCGACAGGATTCACAAAAAAAGCTAATCCTGATTTTGATAAATTCAAGAATTTTGAAGACACCGCAACGCATCTTTTTGATGCTGATGGAGATGGTGATTTGGATTTATTTGTAGGTTCGGGCGGTAATCACAAGCCCTCACGAGAACGCGAAATGCAAGACCGTCTCTACCTCAACGATGGTCAGGGCAACTTCAAACTCCAAGCCTCCGCATTCCGTATCAATGGTATGAATACATCCATCGCAGTAGCGCATGATTACGACGGCGATGGCGACCAAGACCTCTTCGTAGGTAGTCGAAGTATGCCCAATAAATACGGTTTTCCACCGATGAATTATTTGTATAAAAACAACGGAAAGGGTGAGTTTGCAAATATCACCACTCAACATGAAAATGAAACCCTCCGTAGTGTCGGCATGATAACGGATGCACTTTGGATAGATATCTTGGGCGATGAAAAAAAGGAATTGGTCACGGTTGGCGAATGGTCTGCGCCAAAAGTTTTTTCTTTTAATGGAGATAAAATTACTTTAGAAAAAACCAACCTTTCAGACCTTAAAGGTTGGTGGTATACTTGCGAAGCAGCAGATATGGACAATGACGGCGACCAAGACCTCATACTCGGAAATGTAGGCAATAATTTTTACCTAAAAGCCAATAAAAATGCCCCTTTAAAATTATGGATTAATGACTTCGACGACAATAATTCTTTAGATAAAATCATGACCCGCACCATCGAAGGAAAGGACAAACCCATCTTTTTGAAAAAGGATTTAGCCGAGCAAATTGTCTCCATCAAAAAACAGAATATCATGCATGTGGATTATGCCGACAAAGCCATCCAAGATATTTTACCGAAAGAAAAATTGAGAATATCATTGAAACGCGAAGCCAATTATCTACAATCCTGCGTGGCAATCAATGATGGAAATGGTAACTTTACCATCAAGGAACTACCACTCGAAGCACAGCTTTCCTGTATCAACGACGCAGCTATTTTTGACATCAATCAAGACGGCAATTTGGACATGATAACGGGCGGTAATAAATACGGTTTCCTCCCCCAATTCTCCAAATTAGATGCCTGTCGAGGGAATGTTTTGTACGGCGATGGAGAGGGAAATTTCGAGGTCATTTCCCGTCAAATTTCAGGCTTGAATTTAGATGGCGAAGTCCGACAAATCACGCCATTAACAATGAATAATCAGTCTTATTTGTTGGTTCTTTTGAATGATGATAAACCACTTTTATATCAAGTGAATGAAAAAAATAATTTGAACCACTAAGAATACGAAAATACATGTAGCACGGTCTGTAGACCGTGATTTATTTTTTGCCTTGCAAAAAATATGTGCGGTCTACAGACCGCGCTACTTTTGCAAAAATTGTCAAAGAGTCATACAGTAGCAATGAAAAGATTTTCACTCCTCATCATATCATTATTTTTCTTCACTTGCCAAGATGAGCCTTCCCAGCCCGCTCACCTCCAACTACTTACAGCAAAACAAACAGGCTTAGACTTTTCCAATGATGTAGAAATTAATCAGGATTTGAATATTTTCAAATACATGTATTTCTATAATGGCGGTGGATTGGGCGCGGGCGATTTCAACCAAGATGGCTTGATCGATTTATTTTTCACGGCGAATCTAAAAGACAATCAATTATTCATCAATAAAGGCGGTTTTAAATTTGAAGATGTGACCGAAGCCGCCAAAATTCCGCAAGATAGAGGCTGGTCAACGGGTGTTTCTGTGGTGGATATCAATAATGATGGACGATTGGATATTTACGTTAGTCAGGTGGGGAAATTCAGAAGTCTTGAAGGGAAAAATCAACTCTTGGTTTGCACTGAAATTACGGAGGATGGCATCCCAATTTTTGAAGACCAAGCGGCACAATACGGGCTGGATATTGTAGGCTTTTGCACACAAGCGGCATTTTTTGATTATGATTTGGATGGAGATTTGGATATGTATCAAATGAAACACTCGCTTCATGCTAATGGTACATTCGGACAACGCAAGGTTTTTCAAGGCAAATACGATGAATTATCCGGCGATAAAATATTTAGAAATGATAACGGAAAATTCGTCAATGTTACCGAGGCATCGGGTATCAATAGTTGGGTGATTGGTTATGGTTTGGGCTTGGCGATGGGTGATGTCAATTTGGACGGCTACCCTGACCTATATATCGGCAACGACTTCCACGAAAACGATTATTTATACCTCAATCAAAAAAACGGCACGTTCAAAGAAGTCCTCACCGAACAGATGATGCACACCAGCCGCTTTTCGATGGGCGTGGACATCGCCGACCTCAACAACGACGCACAACCCGACATCATTTCTCTCGATATGTTGCCCTACGACCCATACATTCTCAAAAAATCGGAAGGTGAGGATGCCTACGGTACGTTTGAATTCAAATTGGGTTATGGCTACAACCACCAATATGCCAAAAATGCGGTGCAGGTCAACAACGGCAACGGTACTTTTTCGGAGGTAGCGATGTTTGGAAATATTCACGCGACTGATTGGTCGTGGGCATCGCTGTTTTTTGATTTTGATAATGATGGTTTCAAAGACGTTTTCGTTTCCAACGGCATTCCCAAACGCATGAACGATATTGATTATATCAATTTCGCGTCGGACGAAGATTTTCAATGGAAAACCAGAATGGACGAACTCGAAGAACAGGATTTGGAAATGATTAAGCGTATTCCGGAAATTAAACTGCCAAATAAGTTTTTCCGGCACGATGGTCAATTTCAATTTACAGACATCGAAAAACAAATCACCAATAACCAAACGAGCTTTTCCAACGGTGCCGTTTATGCCGATTTGAATAATGACGGCAACCTCGATATTATCGTCAATAATGTTAATGACCAACCATTTATATATCAAAATATTTCTCCCGAAAATAAAAATACTTCGCTGACCATTCGCTTGACAGGCAGTGAAAAAAATCGTCAAGCCATCGGTGCAAAAGTAATCGTAACGAGAAAAGATAGTACGATTCAATTGGTCGAACATTTCCCTGTTCGAGGCTTTCAATCAAGTATGGAAGTGCCTTTACATATTGGTTTGGGCGATGCCAACGAGGTCGAAAAAATCATGTTGGTATGGCATGATAATTCTGTGGAAGAAATCACCGATTGGCAAAATCAAACAACCATCAATCGAACTTATCAACCGAATTTACCCCAATTTGATTACAACATTTTAAAGAAAAAATACGCGCCAAGTTTCCCTGTCAAAGATTTGACTGCTGCATTAAATGTTGATATTCAACACAAAGAAAATCCGTTTGTAGAATTTAATCGGGAATTACTCATCCCACACTCCACTTCAACGGATGGTCCCGCATTGGCAGTTGGTGATTTGAATAATGACGGCAAAGAAGATGTTTTTATCGGCTCATCCAAGCGTAAAAAAAGCCATGTTTTACTACAACAATCATCCGATTTCAAAAACCTAAATTTGACCTCAGTAGCACAAGATAGCGTGTACGAAGATGTGGATGCGGTTATGGCAGATGTAAATAGCGACGGCAATTTAGACCTGATAATCGCTACCGGCGGCAACGAGTATAGCGCGTCAAGCGACTACCTTTTGCAACGAGTTTATCTCGGCGATGGTACGGGAAATCTGACCTTGCTCAAAGACGCAATTCCCGATGTAAAGCTAACGGCTTCCTGTGTCGTAGCGCATGATTTCACGGGCGATGGTCATATAGATTTATTTTTTGGAGGTCGGGCGGTGCCGTCTTCATATGGGGAGATTCCTACTTCTTATTTATTGGAAAATGATGGAACGGGGCATTTCAAAAACATCACCAACGACTATCACGAAGACCTTTCAAACATCGGCTTTGTCACTCATGCCACTTGTTTTGATTTGAATCAGGATGGCGAAAAAGATTTGATATTATCATTGGAATGGGGGAACATCGTCGCCTTTTTACACACAAAAAGCGGATTTAAAAAACAGGTGTTGACCGATAAAAAGGGTTGGTGGAATTTCACCTTACCGTATGACTTCGATGGGGATGGAGACATTGATATTATCGCCGGAAATTTAGGGTACAACTCCCGCCTCAAAGCCTCCGACGAACAACCCGTCCAAATGTATTATAATGATTTTGATGAAAATGGTAAACGCGAACAAGTCCTGACCTACCATCTTCAAGACCGCGAAATTCCCTTCGCCAATATGATGGAAATGCAGAAACAAATGCCACCTTTGAAAAAGCGTTTTTTGTATGCAGAGGATTTTGCAAAAGCTAATTTATCGGATTTATTCGGGAAAAAACTGAAAGAAGCCGTGCGATTTGAAGCGAATTATTTCGCGAATAGCATTTTAATCAATCAAGGAAATGGCACTTTTCTCACTAAAGAATTACCCCTCGCAGCCCAACGCACACCTTACAAAACCGCCGTTATCGTAGATGCCAATGGCGATGACTTACCCGATGTTTTATTAGGAGGAAATTATTACCATAATAATATCCAAATGGGAAGAATGGATGCCGATTATGGAACCTTGTTAATCAATAAAGGCGATAATAATTTTGAAGTTACGCCACTTAACGGGCTTACTGTCAAAGGGCAAATTCGCCGTATTCGCTCAATTGAAGTCGACGGAAAAATGGCTTATATCTTAGCAATTAATGATGAAAAAGCACGAATCATTCAGTTCGTTGAATGAAAAATGATGATAAATTGCAAGGCATTTATATGAATTACGGAAAATAGTGTAACTTTAACACTAAGCAACCTTTCAAGCTAATTTGCATTAAAAAATAAACACACTATGAATAAGTTTGAACTACACAATATTGACATCATAATTATGGTAGTTTATGCCATATTTATTGTTGGATATGGCTTGTATCATGCCAAGCGCAAAAACTCGGAGGAATATTTTTTGGCGGGACGAAATATGTTGTGGCCCATCGTCGGTATTTCACTTTTTGCGGCAAATATTTCGAGTTCTACGCTCGTCGGTTTGGCAAGTTCCGCCTTTCAGACGGATACGCATGTGTTCAATTATGAGTGGTTTGCGGCGGTAGTCTTGGTGTTCTTTGCGATTTTCTTCTTGCCTTTTTATTTACGCTCGAAGGTCTATACCATGCCTGAGTTTTTGGAGCGTCGATATGATAGTCGTTCGCGGTATTACTTTTCATTTATTACGGTAGTTGGAAATGTATTAATTGACACAGCAGCAGCACTTTATGTAGGTAGTATCATTTTGCAATTGATGTTCCCGAATATTGGTAGCGGTACGATTATCGCTATTTTGGCATTGGCAGCGGCGGCTTATACGATTCCCGGTGGGCTTAATTCTGTGATTCATACGGAGGTCTTGCAGGCGATTTTATTGGTGATTGGGTCGATAATTTTGACTTGGTTTGCATTGGATAAAGTCGGTGGTTGGAGTGCGATGATGTCAGGTTTGGATGCACGGGCTGCGGCGGGTGAATTTGCGGATAAAGGTTTACAGTCTTCACAGGAAGTATTGAGTATGTTTCGTCCAAGCGGACAAAATTTGGGTGATTTTTTGATGGGAACAGGTGAAGGCGTGGACGGCTTCATGCCGTGGACGGGTTTGGTTTTAGGTGTACCGATTTTAGGCTTTTATTTTTGGGCAAATAACCAATTTATGGTACAGCGTGTACTCGGTGCGAAGGACTTGAATCATGGTCGTTGGGGCGCATTATTCGCAGGATTACTCAAATTGCCGGTGGTTTTCTTCATGGTCATTCCAGGAACTTTAGCAATTTTGATGTATTCTGAAATGGATATTTCGGGGATGAAATATATAGAAGCCGGAGAAATCTGTCGCAACCTCAAAGATTGCCCAAACGCAACCTATCCCCTACTCCTTTTTGACCTCCTGCCGACGGGCTTGCTTGGCTTGGTATTAGCGGGGCTTTTGGCAGCGATGATGTCGAGTATTTCCGCTACATTCAACTCGGCGTCTACACTTGTCACGATGGATTTTGTCAATAAATTCCGTCCGGGAATGACCAGTGAGCAGTTGGTACGCACAGGTCAAATCGTGACACTGATTTTGGTGGTACTCGCCTCGCTTTGGGCACCGCGAATTGCTGAATTTGGCTCATTATGGGAATATCTGCAAAAGGTACTCGCCTACATTTGTCCGCCTGTAGCTGCGGTATTTATTGTGGGTTTATTTTGGAAACGGGCGAATGCGACAGGGGCTTTTGCAGCATTGATAGCGGGTTTTGTGCTTGGTGGTGTTATTGTGGCTTCGGTTGTCGCTACAAGAGGTGAAAATGCAAATCCTCCTGCTTTCCTTGAATTTATAAATAACATTCATTTCCTACATCAAACATTTTATCTATTTACTATCTGTGCAATTATACAAATTATCGTCAGTTTGGCGACTGCCCCACCGCCTGCCGATAAAGTACGCGATTACACATGGCGTAAAGAAATGATTAGTGCAGAAACAGAAGAATTACAAGGTTTGCCGTGGTATAAAAACTACCGTATTCTTTCTGTACTCTTACTGATTGTGACAGCAATTATTGTGTGGATATTTAGATAATAACGAGTTACGAGTTGCGGGTTACGGGTTATATTTTTTCGCTTCGCGAAAATTAGTGAACAAACGAGAATAAATTAATCCAAGATGCGAAATATTTTTTTGTTAGACGAACCAAATTTAACGCGAATACTTACTGTATTTAAGGAGAATTTGGTGAAGTATAACGGAAAAAGATACAGCAGGTTGGATTAAGTTATTTTTGTTTGTTCACTTAACTCGCAACTCGTAACCCACAACTCGTAACCCATTTCACTTTTTTTTCGTATTTTCGCTTCAAATATATCATTGTGCAAACAAAGGAATTTAATTGGAAAACAAAGGATGCGCTTAATATTCGCGCAAGAGATTGGCAACCGGAGGGTGAAGTCAAAGCAGTCATTGCATTAGTACATGGCTTTGGTGAGCATTGCGAACGTTACGAACATGTAGCTGAGCATTTCGGAAAAGACGGCTATGCAATGGTCGGCTATGACCGCAGAGGGCACGGTAAATCAGAGGGCAAACGAGGGCATACGACCAACTACGAGGCACTCTTGGAAGAGATTGACCAGCTACTCATACATGTACGCGAGCGTTATGCAGGAAAGCCTGTTTTTATATACGGGCATAGTCAAGGTGGTCATCTTGTATTGTCGCATATGCTGCGCCGTAAGCCGGATGTAAAGGGCATTATCGCCTCTGCACCGTGGATTAAATTAGCATTTGAACCACCTGCCGCATTGATTGCTATCGGTAAATTTACACGCCGATTGATGCCGAGTTTTTCGCAAAATAACCAACTAAATGAGCATCATTTGTCACGCGATACGGCTGTGGGAGAACGTTATGTTGCTGACCCATTAGTGCATACTAAAATCACCTCCGAAACAGGTATCGGGATGCTCGAAGCCTGCGAATGGTTGTTGGCAAATGCAGGAGAAGTTCCCTGTCCCTTACTCGTCATGCATGGTACAGGTGATCAAATTATCTCCATTGAAGGTACACGCGAATTTTTAGATAAATCAAGTGGAAATATTACCTTCAAAGAATGGGAAGGTGCATACCATGAAATCCACAATGAAACAAACAAAGAAGAAGTTCTACAATACGCTTTAGATTGGATGAACCGTTTTTAATCATTGGTTTATTAGTTCATTAAAAACTAATGAACTCAATAAACCTATATAAACTCCATAAATTAAAAAAAATGCAAACAGCAAAGGAATTACTTAAAAGTGTCGAAGGGCAATTTGACCCATCGAAAGTACCGGGAGCAGATACGGTATTTCATTTTGTGCTATCCGGAGATAAAGGCGGTGACTTTACAGTAGTCGTCAAAAATGATAAATGTATCATCACAGAAGGCTTATCCGGCGATCCTAAATGCACTATTAAAAGCACGGATGAGGTATTCGAAAATGTAATGACCGGAAAAATGAACCCAACCATGGCTGTGATGGGCGGCAAACTACGTATCAGCAATATTGGAGAAATGATGAAATTTGCCAAACCTTTTGGCTTGATATAATTTTTAATTGAGAATTGAGAATGAAGAATTCTCAATTATATATTTCTATTTTAAAATTGCCAAAATTTAAATTTGAACAAACCATCGGACAACTCGAAAAACGGAAAGGAGGATATTTCTACCTAACACTTGATGCCGATATTGTCAATCAATTCGAGAGAAAACGTGCCACTCGCCTACTCTGCACACTTGATGATAAACTCACAATTGCCTGCGGTTTAAATCACTTGGGAGACGGTAATTTTTTCATTATCGTAGCCACAAAATACATGAAAAAAATTGGTAGAAAAGTAGGTGATGTCATCACATTTGAAATCACTGAAGACCCAAATCCGCTAGGCGTTGAAATCCCTGAGGTGCTGACTGTTTTACTCGAACAAGATGAGGACGCAAAAAATATATTTGACCAACTGACCGATGGTAAAAAACGTTCTCTAATCTACACCATCATGCGAACAAAGAATATTGACAAACAAGTAGAAACGGTTTTGGAGTTTTTAGAAAAGGAATGGGAAAAAATTCAGAAGAAAAAAACAAAATAAAATAACAAAAGCGGCGGGTTTGAACCTGCCGCTTTTGTCATTTTATCATTGATAGTCAATTCTTTATAATTTCTCTTCCTTCTCATATTCAATATGCGGACGATACGGAAGGAAAGGAATTTTCAAGAGAAATCCCACATTATCTGTTTCTGATTTCTCCATGTGTGTATCTAAGCCGTAGACCAATTTTTTATTATCTACTACCACATAAGTTTGGAAAATTCTATCCCAGAATGAAAAGATATTTCCGTAGTTGGTATCGCTATATGGCTGACGATAATGATGGTGTACACGATGCATATTCGGGGTGCAAACGACCAATACAAGCACATCGTCCAACCACTTGGGCATAGAAACATTCGAGTGATTAAATTGCGACATGACCAGTGATAAGGATTGATACAAAAACACCATCCATATCGGCGCACCCGCCACAAATACCGCTACCGTCGTGAATACAAATCGAATCACACTCTCTCCCGGATGATGGCGATTAGCCGTTGTGGTATCTACATGTTGGTCGGTGTGATGGATGGCGTGAAATTTCCACATCCAAGTCACATGATGCTCGATATAATGCGCCAACCAAGCTCCTACAAAATCCATCACCATCAAGCCTACTAATAATGTTACCACAAACGGCATACCCGACATCCACTGCATCACTCCAAAACCATTCGCGACTACCCAATCAGCCGACCAAACTAATATAAATGCCATTACAAAATTGACAATAACAGTTGTCAGCGTAAAGAAAATATTCAGTCCTGTGTGTTTTACACGACTATATGTTTTCAATGAAAATAAAGGCGCAGCATTTTCAATCAATAAAAAAAGTGCTAAACCACCAACCAACAAACCACTGCGGTGCAAGGTAGGCATATCCGAAAAGTAGGCAACGAAAGACTCCATATGACTAATTTTGAATGAGTGAATGAATGAATTTTGAATGAATCAAAAATAAGTATATTTTTGAATTTAAACCGCAAGATGTATATAATGTTTTCGGTAAATTGAACTTGATACTTGAACTTGCGCTTGAACTTCTTAATACACCCAATCATCGAAATATTTTCCAAAGACTTTTGCAAGATTATGTGCATCGTCAATACCTCGGTGGTGCGTTCCCGTGAATTCAAAACCTTCCTTTTCTACAGCGCGTTTCAAACCAATTTTGCGTTGTAAGCCTTTGATTTTCTGATATTGCTGCTTGAGATTGATATGCGGATCTAGCCAAGCATCGTCTATATCATGAAGTTCACAATTATTGATGAATATTTTTTTATCGAAAAATCCCCACGAACACAAGATATATTCCTCTTCATCGAAATACCCTATCCACTCTTGAAATGCTTCTATCACTTCAGGAAACAATCCGGCATTTGCTACATCTCCCTGCTCTATAGAGGTCAATTCACGGCAAAAAGGTGACAACGTGGGGTGAAAAACAGGTTGAATAAATTCACTAAAGACTGCCGTCGCATGTGCATATTCATCCACCATAAGTGCCCCTATTTCAATCACTTCCTGCTTGTAGGTAGGGCGTGGATGTTCCCAACAGGTTGCCTCTAAATCAAATATAATGTAGTTCATTGTAGTTTGTGTTATGGGCGATAAAATTATTGTCATTATCACAGAAAAAATTCATGAATTTTTTCCGCGATATTATAGAACACCAATAATCACCCCAAAGTTCCCGCCTGTATCACTGCGTTCCAATTCCGGCAGGTGGCATTTCGATACAAATCCATCCAAATAAAGCGCGTTCTGACAGCCATATTTCTCCTTAAATAGGCTCGCAAAATCATAGAAATTGACAAGCTCATTTGAAATGGCAAAAATGACACTTCCGTCATCGGCAATACCTACGCCATTGCGGATATGTACGTTTTTTGAGCCCTCATTAAATGCAGGATGAATCGCCCCATCTATCAATAGCATTGGACCGGATTGAGTAGCAAAAAGCGTAGTAGCACTTTGGTCAAATTTACTCGTTTCGACCACCTTAGCTCCCTCATTATCAATGAGAAAGATGCCGTTGGGTTTCATGTAGAAATTGCCTTTCCCTTTTTGTGTATCTATCTTTTGCAGCGTCTTTCCACCTTCAATATACAAGCCTTGCGGACTGCGGTCGGGCATATACATCCCACCATTCATAGCAAATAGCAATGAATCTCTTTCTGTACGAAGTTCGGTATTCAGATTGGTGAAATTGGCGTAGTGTTCCCCTTCTTTATTTTTCCAAAAGAAACGGATTTGCCGATGATCAAGGACTTGATAAACATCAAAGGTATTATTGCGAAAAGAAATGCGTTCTGCAACATTAGCAGGCGCAGTATGAGTGGGAGTTGTATTTGCACAGGACAATAACAACACTACCCATGCAAGCCACAAAATTCGCATGATGCTTTTTTAATTGTGAGATGGTAGATCATAGAATTGTGTAATTGTAAGACCGTGAAATCATTCTATATATCATTCACAATCATACAATTACACAATTTCTCAATCAAAAGAGTTCTAATCTCTCCAAATAACAGTTTTCTTAATACCGCTTAATTCACGGATGCAATCTTCGCGTACACGCCAGATTTTATCGACATTCCAACGTCCACGAAGTTTGGTTTCCTTCAACCAAGACTTGATGTAATTACGGTGATATTCTTGTTTAAATTCGCCGATTTGGTCGGGTTGTATCGGCGTTTCTTCTACAAGAGAATCAAATGGAGAGAGGTCAGAATTGATGCTGCGTGTGAAGTCAAAACGCTCCTGCTTATACGTAATATAGTTATGTGCTTCTGGTAAATGTTCGAGCCCGTATTCGTCTAAAACCTTACCAACGCCAAAGGTGTTTTGACCGTTCATATTATAGATACCCATCATGAGTTGGACATCTGGATGACCATTTTCACGGGCAAGTTCGGTGAGCAACGCATGCTTTGTACTACATGTACCTTTATGTTCAATCAATACTAATTCCAAACGACGCTTTCTGCTGGTACGTCCGTAGGGAATATCCTTCACGTAGTCGATTGCACTGTGGAAATCTCGTAGTCCCTTAGATAAAAATTCAAATGAGATTCTTCCGCGATTCAGGATGGGAAAGTTCGGTAATTTATTCACAGTGGAACTTATATTTAATTAATATGTATAGATAAATTCGCGCCCTTACAGCAACGAAAATGTATGTTATTTTTAACAAAAACTAATTTTGACTGCGAATATACCAATTATTTTGTTTTTTACCTAAAAAAATGTTATGCAAAGCATTCATGGAGTTATTATATGAAAAAAGGAAGTACCGTGTACTTCCTCCAAGTAGAGTTTCATTTGGTGTAAAAGTAGTCAAACTTTCACCCCATATGCATAATTGTATTGGTTAGGTATCAACCATTTCTGTGAATGATTGACAAAGTAAAGGTAATGATTATTTTCAGATTTCAAAATTATTTCTTTAAAACATAATTAGGAAGGTATTGCCTTATAACTTATAATGTTTTGCAAAAGTTAATTATAATTAATAAAAATTAGTTATTGTCAAACATAATAATTATTTTTTAACTATTATGTTTCTTACTTGGCTATCAGTTTTTTACTAAATAAATTCACTTTTGTGACAGGAAATATTTTATCAAAATTAAAATTATTGTTATGTGATATTTTATTTGCTTGCAGGTAGAAACAGCTTTATTTTGAGGTTAAAAGTTTTTATGAAAAAAATAAAATCAATCAACATTCAAATTTGTCCGACTATACGGGATGAGAATATTTTTTGTCCAGTAAAAACAATTTCGTCATTCTGCAATTTTACAATCACACCATTTTTATTTTGTATGAAAATATTACTCAAAACACAAGTTGAACAAGATTATCAAACGGTATATGAGCGTTTCGACCGCGATTTGTTTTTGGCATTAAAACCACCTTTATTGCCTTTAGAATTGAAAAGATTTGACGGGAGTAAAACGGGAGATGAAGTGCATATTCGATTAGGGAAAGGGTTTTTATCACAAGATTGGAACGCTAAAATCGTAGAAGATAAGCTCACGGAAGATGAAGCCTATTTTATTGACGAAGGGATAAAATTGCCGTTTTTTCTGAAAGATTGGCGACACAAACACCGCATCATTCGCAACGATACAGGCGCAACCATCATTGATGATATTGAGTATAAAACTCCTACCCTACTCACAGATTACCTGATGTATCCTGTGATGTGGTTGCAATTTGCCGCCCGAAAGCCTGTTTATCGAAAATATTTTAGACGACAAACGACAGACGACAAACGATAAACGATTTTTCACACTACACCCGTTTACCGTTCGCCGTCTACTGTTCACCGTTTATACAATACCCTGCTCGCCCAACCAACGCTCAGCGTCCAATGCAGCCATACAACCTGTACCCGCCGCAGTTACCGCTTGGCGATAAACATGGTCTTGCGCATCACCGCTTGCAAATACGCCCGCGATATTGGTCTTTGAACTATCGGCTTTGGTGACGATATAGCCTGTTTCGTCCATATCGAGCCAGTCTTTGAAAATATCTGTATTCGGCTTATGACCGATAGCCACGAAGAAACCGGAAAGCGGAATATTCCACTTTTCTCCCGTTTTATTGTTGAATACGCTGACACCTTTAACCTCTGTATCGCCGAGAATATCTTCGGTTTCTGTATTCCAGTGAATTTTGATGTTTTCGCGTGCCATGACACGTTGTTGCATGATTTTGGAAGCACGCATCTCATCGCGACGTACCAACATGTGTACAGTCGGACAAAGGTTGGAAAGATACAAAGCTTCTTCTGCCGCTGTATCGCCTGCACCAACTACCGCTACCTCTTTTCCTTTATAAAAGAAACCATCGCACACAGCACAAGCAGAGACACCACCACCTGATTCCGCAAGGCGTTTTTCGTTTTCCAACCCGAGCCACTTGGCACTCGCTCCCGTAGCGATGACGACCGTATGCGCTTGGATTTCGTCGCCGCTTTCCGTCCATACTTTGTGTGGTGAGCCGGAGAAATCAACCTTCGTAATCATCTCATAGCGAATATCTGTTCCGAATCGCTCGGCTTGCCCTTTGAAATCTTCCATCATTTGAGGTCCCATCACACCATCTTTGTAACCGGGATAATTTTCAACATCTGTTGTAATCATCAACTGACCACCCGGCTCAGGTCCGGTATAGAGTATGGGTTTGAGGTTGGCACGTGAAGCATATATAGCTGCGGTATATCCGGCAGGACCGGAACCGATAATTAAGCAGTTTGCAATTTCTTTTGACATGAATCTTTAATTTTTAAGCCGCAAAAATAAGCGTTTATTTTCTTTAACAAAGGTTGCTTGCAGACAGTTTTGTTAAAAATTTCATAACGAGTCAGAAACTTTGCCTCCGGTTTCTTTAAATCCAATAAAAAACGGGAATTCTGCGTGTTGCAAAATCCCCGTGAATTGTTTTCGTTAATTGGACAATGAAATTTCCGTCCAGAATTTATCTTTTTACGTAATAGTATTGCGTTCCTGTCCCCGGATCTTGTAGCCAGAGCTGTCGGTCATTGACATTTATAATACGTCGCACGATAGTAGGACAGCCATCATAATAGGCATTCATGATGTGCAAGTCGATACCTTTTTCGGTTTGTTTGAGATCCCACGAACCGGAAATATCCCAGTCATTTACAATGAGTTGTCCCATTGCGTCTTCACGATTTACTTTATAAGAGGTACGACCGTTTCTTGTAATATCAAACGTATGAATACTACTCGTATCTTTTCTCAACTCATACCTGTTTGTTTCGGGATTGATCTGATAATGACGGTCATATATAATACTTTCTCCCATGATTTTGTACATCATACGCCACTCGCCTTTCATTGCTTTGAGCGTTTCGGATACTGTTTTACCTTCTCTTGAAGTTTCTTCTCCCGGTTGTGCTATCCCTATTGTACAAAATGTCATTAGGGTAAGCATTATGAGCATTATTTTGTGCATCGTGTTAAGTCTATGTAAGTTTAAGTCAAATCTGGAGCATTTATAATATAAAAAAGGAATTTTAGCAAAAGAAAAAATCATAACATGACATAATTCAAATTATATTTTCTCTCAAATTTAATCATAATTCCTCATTACATTCATTACTCTGATAAATATTGTGCCAAGTTTTTCATACGTATTGTAAAGATACCAAAAACAAAAAAGGCGTTCTGCCCGGAGGCAAGAACACCTTTCTCTACTTAAGCACTCATGAAGCATCTTTCACATTGTCACGTTTTTTTATTACTTAATATCGTTATAATTAACGAATTGAAAACGAACAATGTATTTTATATTTTTGATTATTCATCGAAATGAATAATGTGTTTTTCTTAATTTCATTGTTGAGACTAAGGACAGTCAAATCGGTCACAATATACGAAGGATAATTTTAAAAAATAATTTTATTGGTATATAATTAAATTATTGCAATTATCAAATAAACCGATTTTTTGAATTTATTTTTAATTAAAAAGAATATTTATTCAAATTAATTATCAGTGAATTTAAGTATTACAATTTTAACAATAATAATAATTTTCTGTGCAAGAAACTTTTTTTGAATTTATTGTTTATTCCAAATAAAAATTCTTTCGCGATAGCGTTCTTCATCAAAGGGCCACCTTCCTACTTGATATTTCTTCTCCAGTTTTTCTTCAATATCATCAGGAAGGTCGGGAAAAAAGTCCAAGCCTGTTAATTCTTCCACTTCATCTACGCTAATGGCGTAGGTATCGAGTGGTTTGTCACTCTCTTCATTAGGTATAACAAAACCAACCGCTTTTAGTTCAGGTTTATCATAATCCAGTAAAACTTTATAGAAAGAACGGGGCACAGCAACGTAATTATCTCCTATTCTTGCCTTTGCGCGTTGGGTGAGTACGGGTCCTGTAACGACATAGAGATGTTTGTAACCGCGTGTCCAGTCGCGTACCTGTTCTTCGAGTTCACGCCAGATACCACGATTGAAGCTGCGGTCTTGCGGAGAGATATTGCTCATCAAAAAACTCCGCTCCATCGCCTCGCGCGAGAAGTGCATATCACCAGCCGGTACCAAATGTCCCCTATCATAGCCCGACCCCGAATAATCATCCAAACTTGCCGAGCCTGTCGAAATGTCACGGTCTTGGCGAAAATTGTCGGTTCGTTCTGTATTTTTTGGCAGTCGGTGGATGTCTGTTTCGTAAGCAACCCACTCGGCTTGCTCATGTTCTTCTGAATAAGATAAAGTGTAATAATGATGATCGATCACCTTGCCTGTCGTCGAAATGGGTAGAAAATCTTCGTAGGTACTTTCGATGTCTTCAAATTGTTCTTCTTCTACTTCCTCTTCTTCTAACCAATCATTGACATTTACGGACTCACCACCCGACAACATATTATATAGGTAGCCCATGATGACCACCGCAATAACCAATATGCCTGCTTGTTTACCAACTTTCATAAAGCAAAGATAAAGAAAAAATACACTTTTTTGTTTGCATTGCATTTTTTTGTTGCAAAAAAATATTGCTTTCACACGCCCCCAGCCCCTAAAGAGGAGTCCACGCTCGCAGCCGGAAGTGCGGGCTGACTCCCCTTTAGGGGCTGGGGGCGTGTATGGCGGCTTTCTACAATTCCCCAAAAGTGTCCGAACTTCTCTCAAAACCGCATATATAAATGTCATACTTTTGTCATGTCAAAATGAATTTTCATCGACAAAAATTAAAATTCGTCGAGATTTTCTGGATGCTAAACGATAAAAGTTGAACCTGATGCACATTTGTTGCAAATTGAGACAAAATGAACACAGTTACTATGAAATACCAAATTAAATATCGAAGAACCTCACACAAAGCAAACATACACAAAACAACCTCTATATTGAACTACTACGATACACTCGAACCATAATCAGTTATCAAACTGTCTACCTCGACGGTAACGATTACCTCCAAAAATCTACTACTATACAACAATAGGCATGACATATCTATACCCCATTGAAATACAAATCATTAAATACCAAATTTTTACGCAGTAAAAAAAACCGTATTAATCATTAACCATTAAACGTTAATCATTATGCTAGAATTATTGCAGGCTGCTGTCAGTCCGGTCAATGTGGTCTATACCGTATTGCTGGTGATTGTCCTAATTTACTGGATGAGCATCATTGTCGGTGTGCTGGATACCGGGTCGTTTGACATTGATTTTGACCTCGATGTAGATGTCGATTTGGATGTTGATTTAGATGTGGACGTGGACGCAGACATGGATGTAGATGCCGACGGCGATGTAGGTGGCGGTTGGTTTGCAGGGGCATTGCACTTTTTCAACTTCGGCAAATTGCCCTTTATGATTATCATGTCTTTTGTGATACTGTTTCAGTGGGCAATGGCACTGCTTGCTAATCACAACTTTGGACACGGTTCGGTCATCTTCGCACTAGTGACAGCATTGCCGATACTATTTGTCAGCTTATCCATGACCAAAATAATAACGACTCCCTTAATCCCGGTTTTCGCAAAACTTGATACTGCTGCCGAACCTGTCAATTATATCGGAAAAACAGGCACTTTAATCTTGCCTCCAACCCGCAATAAACTCGGTCAGGCAGAAGTTATCGACGAAGGTAATCCCTTAATTATCAGCGTAAAAGTCTCAGAAGACGAAGCAATTCCAAAGAAAGGCGAATCAATCGTAGTCATTCATGAAGCGGACAATAAGACGCACTTTATCGTAACCTCATCAGAGTGATTGGTGATTCGCTGACTCGTTAATTCGTGATTCGTTTTCCGAATAATTAACTACAAAAAAAGATAACAACTAAAAGGCAATTAACACAATAAAACAAACATTCAAAAAGACATTAATCACAAAAAATA
>JAHDEO010000548.1 GCA_020628725.1 Saprospiraceae bacterium | reverse complement strand
CCCATAATAAAAACCGTAATGTTGTCGTGAATATTCTGCCCTACAGCCGACATCATTACAGTCCATATACTTCCCCCAACAATACAAATGTAGGGAAGCATTACCCAGCGAAGGTGCAATCTATTCAAATACCCCAGCACCAATAAACTACCGTAAAGTATAGTACCTACGATGTGTAATTTGAAAAAGGTAAAATAGGTGGGCACAGATTCCCAACTCCCGGAACGATACAGAAATATATCCGATACGAAACTAATGAGCATGGCTAATATCAAACCTATGCTTAATTGTATCAATCTGCGGTTATTGAGTTCCGCAAGTTTCTGTTTGTGAAACGGATTATTCCTTTTGATTTTTGATGCTGATTTGAATAACATACTTCGAACCAATCTAACGTGGTATAATGAGCGTTTTTCCCCTCAATTAAATACATTTATTTAACGGAAGATGTTCAAGTGTTAGTGTAAGAATTTAAAGAGATGACTTTCACATCAGGATTGATGGTTTTGGAAACGGCTTGGCGCGTATAACAAATTGCACTTTTTGATAAAAAAGTGTTTATAAACTAAAGGGTGGGCAGCCCTAAAAGTTATTGTCTGAGCGGAGCGAGTTTAAATTTTATAGCCTTTTGCCTACTTTTTGGCAATGAAAAAGTAGGAGCCCAGCCGGCTTGAGGTGCTGGTTGAATCAAAACACAAAAGCTTCATTTATGATGATTTTAAATTGAAAACATACACTCGCCTCAACACATATTGTATGCTAACATGGTTTGTACAATTTGTATAAATACAGCGACTTTTCCATAAAAATGAAACACCCAAAAAATCCTTATCTTTGCACCAACCACTTCCCCCATTTTTTGTTAAAAACACACGTAGCACGGTGCTTCCAGCCCGTGCCTCGCGTAATACATACACGGGCTAGAAGCACCGTGCTACGACACAACAATATAACAATTCATAAAATATGTCAATACCAACCGCCACACCCTACCAACCCAAGCACAAAATCCGCCTCGTCACTGCCGCTTCGCTGTTCGACGGACACGATGCTGCGATAAACATCATGCGACGCATCATGCAAAGTACCGGCGCGGAGATTATCCATTTGGGGCATAATCGCTCGGTGCATGAGATAGTTAATACTGCCATTCAGGAGGATGTGCAGGGCATTGCGATTACCTCGTATCAGGGCGGACATAATGAGTTTTTCAAGTATATGTACGACCTTCTCAAAGAGCGTGGTGCGGAGCATATCAAGATATTCGGCGGTGGCGGTGGTACGATTTTGCCGACGGAAATAGAGGAACTCCACAGCTACGGCATCGCACGCATATACTCGCCCGACGACGGACGCGCCATGGGCTTGCAGGGTATGATAAATGACGTATTGGAGCAATGCGACTTCCCTACCGGAAAAAACATCAACGGCGAACTCAAGGGCTTGCCGAAGCGCGACAATTACGCCCTCGCACGACTCATTTCTGCCGTCGAAAATCAGCCCGACGAGACCACCGCATGGCTGCCCGACCTCCAAGCCAAAGCCGAAAAAGCGACCACGCCGATACTCGGTATCACGGGTACGGGCGGTGCGGGCAAGTCGAGCCTTGTGGATGAATTGATACGGCGTTTCCTTGCTGATTTTCAGGACAAAACGCTGGCGATTATCTCCGTTGACCCCTCGAAACGCAAGACGGGCGGCGCATTATTGGGCGACCGTATTCGCATGAATGCTGTCAATCACTCGCGTGTGTACATGCGCTCGCTCGCTACGCGACAGTCCAATCTCGCACTCTCCAAACACATCGAAAATGCCCTCGACATCCTCAAAGCGGCAGACTTCGACCTTATCATTTTGGAGACTTCGGGCATCGGTCAGTCGGACACCGAAATCGTTGATTTTTCGGATGCTTCACTCTACGTGATGACCCCCGAATACGGCGCAGCTACGCAGTTAGAAAAAATAGATATGTTGGATTTTGCGGATATTATCGCGCTAAATAAATTCGATAAACGCGGCGCACTCGATGCCCTCCGCGATGTGCAAAAGCAATACCAACGCAATCACAATCGTTGGGATGACGCAGTGGATACGATGCCCGTTTTCGGTACGATTGCCTCGCAATTCAACGACCCGGGCGTGAACCGCCTTTATGTGGCATTGATGAACGCATTAGCCGAAAAAACAGGCGCGGATTTGCGCTCCAATTTCGCCTCCGCAACGGAGATGAGTGAGAAAATTTACATCATTCCGCCGAAGCGTGTGCGCTATCTTTCCGAAATCAGCGATACGTGCAGAAATTACGATAAACAGGTAACAGAACAAAGCGACATTGCACGTAAATTATTTAGTATAAAAAATACAATTTCTATATTAGAAAAAAATAATGACGAGGAAACTGCCGATACATTACGCAAGACTTACGAGGATGTTGAATTGAAATTATTGGGAGAAAATCGCCGTTTGATTGAGCAATGGAATGACAAGCTAAGTGCTTATCAATCAGACGAATACGTGTATAAAGTTCGTAACCGCGAAATACGTGTACCAACTTATACGGTTTCGCTTTCTCATAATAAAATCCCGCGTGTCTGTCTGCCTAAATTTAAGGATTGGGGCGAGATATTGCGTTGGAATTTGCGGGAAAATGTGCCGGGAGAATTTCCCTTTACATCGGGTGTATTTCCCTTCAAACGCAAGGGCGAAGACCCTACGCGGATGTTTGCCGGAGAGGGCAATCCGGAGCGCACCAACCGGCGTTTTCATTACCTCTCGTCCGACACTTCCGCCACGCGACTTTCGACGGCTTTCGATTCGGTGACACTCTACGGCGAAGACCCCGATTTGCGACCCGATATTTACGGAAAAGTGGGCAATTCGGGCG
This sequence comes from Saprospiraceae bacterium, assembly GCA_020628725.1. GTDB lineage: Bacteria > Bacteroidota > Bacteroidia > Chitinophagales > Saprospiraceae > JAHDEO01. Next base: position 1,496 of record JAHDEO010000548.1, on the reverse strand, counting down.
TATCGGTGTGTTGTTTGGATGATGCCAAAAAACTGTATTCGGGTTTTGATTTGTGTGAAAAAACGACTTCCGTTTCGATGACGATTAACGGACCTGCCGCTACGATTTGCGCCTTTTTTATGAACGCCGCGATTGACCAACAATGTGAGTTATACATTCGTGAAAATAATCTCGAACACTTAGTTGAGTCCAAATTAAAAGCGAAATATGACGACCAAAATTTGACCCGACCAAAATACGAAGGTGATTTGCCGGAAGGCAATAACGGTTTGGGCTTGTTATTACTCGGAATTACGGGTGATGAAGTATTGGAACCACAAATTTATAAAGAATTAAAAGCCAAAGCCTTATCGTCTGTTCGCGGTACGGTGCAGGCGGATATTTTGAAGGAAGACCAAGCGCAAAATACTTGCATTTTTTCCACCGAATTTTCACTCCGCTTAATGGGCGATGTGCAACAGTATTTTATTGACCATGCGGTGCGAAATTTTTATTCCGTGTCGATTTCCGGTTATCACATTGCAGAAGCGGGCGCGAATCCGATTTCGCAGTTGGCATTTACGTTGGCGAATGGCTTTACTTTCGTGGAATATTACTTGGCGCGGGGCATGGATATTGACAGTTTTGCGCCGAATTTGTCGTTTTTCTTTTCCAATGGCATTGACCCCGAATATGCGGTCATCGGACGGGTAGCGCGACGCATCTGGGCGAAAGCCATGCGCGAAAAATACGGCGCGAATGAGCGTTCGCAGAAATTGAAATACCATATTCAGACATCGGGCAGGTCGCTACACGCGCAGGAGATTTCCTTCAACGACATCCGTACCACGCTGCAAGCCCTCTACGCGATTTACGATAATTGTAACTCACTCCACACCAATGCCTACGACGAAGCGATTACCACGCCGACCGAAGAATCGGTACGTCGCGCCGTAGCCATTCAGATGATTATCAACCACGAACTCGGCTTGGCGAAAAACGAAAATCCACTGCAAGGCTCTTTCATTATCGAAGAACTGACCGACTTGGTAGAGGAAGCCGTTTTGACGGAATTTGACCGTATCACGGAGCGTGGCGGCGTACTCGGTGCCATGGAAACGATGTACCAACGCGGCAAAATCCAAGAGGAAAGTATGCACTACGAAATGCTCAAACATACGGGCGAATACCCCATTATCGGGGTCAATACTTTCCTCTCCAAAGAGGGTTCGCCGACGATTATCCCGCAGGAAGTCATCCGCGCCACCACCGGTGAAAAGGAAGCCCAAATCGCTACACTCAACAATCTGAAAGCCGCCGCACAAGCCACCTCCGACACGCAACTCCGCACGCTGCAACAAAAGGCTATCGCTAATGAAAATCTGTTTGAAGCCTTGATAGAAGCAACTAAATCTTGCTCGCTTGGGCAGATTACGAACGCGCTGTATGAGGTGGGGGGGCAGTATCGGAGGAATATGTAGGGACCTTTTGTATTGTTGCATAAAAGGTTGATATTG
>JAHDEO010000040.1 GCA_020628725.1 Saprospiraceae bacterium | reverse complement strand
TCCACAAAACCTGCCCACTTTTATTTACGACATTGATTATTTAAAATGGTATAAAAAGAGCTACCCAAACCGGATAGCTCTTTTCTATACTAAATTATTGACCCTTTAAGCAATTAATTTAGGGTTTCACAACGACCAATTTCAACCCATCGGTGCGCCATTCATTCGTCTGTAATTGGACAAAATAAACACCTGCCGCGAGTTGGTTGGTATTGAATTGGTGGATAGTAAGGTCATCTACCAATTGAATGTTTTCACTACTCACCATTCTGCCCAATGCATCCGTGAGAACAACTTGAGCATCGCCACGAGCTTCGGTGTCGATTTCTATCGTTACATTGCTGCTGCCATAAACCGGATTAGGATAGAGGCTGATGTGAGCATTTGCCTCATCTTCAACGCGCGGTTCAGGACATGTATTGGTACAAACTTCCGTCACAAATCCAACATCATGACCAATCGTGATTTTGCCATAATCCGGATCGTGTGTCGGCGAATTTGAGCCTGTACCATACACGATAGTCACCTTGTCGATACATTCGGTAAATTCTACCAAAATACTCTCATCCCGACCGGAAACTGATGAATTGGCAGTGGCTTCGGCACAGTTGCCGCTGATAGCTACCGTACCGTCAAGCGATGTAATTATCGGCATAATCTGTGTCGGATCAGCACCCAATGTACCATAGACACAAACGGCTTCCTGCTGTCTCGAACCACCGTCTTTATAATCCAAATCAATGATGTCAAATATAACATTACTTGCTACTTCGGAAAGGTTGTAACAAATCACAACCTCATCGTTGACATCATGTGGATCGGTACCGATAGCAAGCCCTGACGCTCTATCGTGGCTATTTTCAAGAATACCGTCACCATCAATAATTCGGATGTCAAAAGTCTGATTACCAACGGTATACGAATCCATCAAACTATGACCTGACCAATTATATCCCGGCTCGGCAAAGTCGAGTGTGTAATCCTCACATTCCACATCACAACCATCGGGAATACCATTGTTATTTTCATCAATATTGTCATCGAAGCCGTCACATTGGTCTACATCATCGCAGACAAAATCGCCGTCAGAATCGCCGGGAGCTCCCGTGCCTGCCGTGCAATCATCATCGCAGAAATCAGGTGTGCCGTCGCCATCCGTATCCATGAAATCATCGCCGCCCGGACAAATGTCTTCGCCGTCGCAAACGCCATCATTGTCTTCATCGCCATCTCCACCGCCTGAGCCTACTATCGGACAAGGTTCGTCACAACCGTCTTTGCATTGTTCTACGCTGAAAATGCTTTCGCCAATAGTGATTTTCGAGTAGCTTGGGTCGTGTGTCGGCGAATTAGAACCTGTTCCGTATACGATTGTAATTTTATCAATACACTCCGTAAACTCTACCAAAATACTTTCATCATCACCTGATGATGCAGAATTCGTGGTAGCTTCGGCACAATTGCCATCTACATCTACATGACCATCCAATGAGGAGACTGTTGGCAAAATTTGAGTCGGGTTATTGCCGAGTGTACCATAAATGCAGACTGCTTCCTGCTGTCTCGAACCACTGTTTTTATAATCCAAATCAACAATATCAAATACTACATTAGATGAGGATTGTGATAATGTATAACATACTATCAACTCATCATCAACCGTATGCGGGTCGATTCCAACTAATAAACCTGCGCCGTCAGCATTGGTATTTTCCAGAATATTATCTTCATCCAGAATGTCGATAGCAATGTTTTCAAGTCCTAATTCTACCGTACCTGACTCATCACCATGTTGCCAACCTGCACCACAATCGCCATGGTCGATATTATAATCATAGCAAATATCGTCGCAGGCATCGGGGATACCATCACCGTCTCTGTCTTGATTATCGTCACCACCGGGGCAAACATCTACATCATTGCAAACACCGTCGCCGTCGTCATCGCCGCCACCTCCGATTAAGCCGTCGCTACAATCTACACAATCGCCCGGACATACTTCCGAATTAAATCCGAAACGTTTTCCAATCGTGATTTTTGAATACGAAGGATCGTGAGTGGGTGAATTAGAACCTGTTCCGTACACGATAACTACCTTATCAATACATTCATCAAATTCAACCAATACACTTTCATCATCGTGTGATTGAGCAGAATCGGTTGTCGCTTCGGCACAATTACCATCTACATCTACATGACCATCTAATGATGTAACGGTTGGTAAAATTTGTGTTGGGTCATCTCCAAGTAAACCATATACACAAACCGCTTCCTGCTGTTTTGAACTTGTATAATTTTTATAATCTAAATCGTGAATATCAAATGACACATTATCAGATACTTGTGAAAGATTATAACAAACCACTACTTCATCATCTGTATCATGTGGGTCAATACCAATTAATAAACCACCATGATTTTCATAAGTATCTTCCAAAATATTATCATCATCCATGATGCTGATAGTGTAGTTTTGGTCACCTACATCAAATGAGCCGGATGTAGCATTGGTCATCCAATGATAACCAGCATTATCAAAATCTAAATTATAATCTTCGCAAACAGGGTCAGGAGCTTCGCAATCAGTACCGGGTGCGTTGTCTTTGCAATATTTGAATGCTGTGACACCACCGCCACAATCTAAATCAACAATCATGGTATACACACCACTGACAAACACATCAAATGTATTAAAGCTATTGACACCATAACCCGGAATCGGGAGATATTCAATGAGATTGTGATGCTCGTCGTAAAGTTCGATTTCGCTTTCACCACATTTCATATCTAATAAATCGACAGTCTTAATCGTGACGCTGCAATCAAATGTGAATATGAGCTGACCTTCTGTTTCATTCGGCACGCCGCAGTCTTTGGAGACGATGAGCGCATTGCCTTGAAATTCGGTATTATTCACACCACCTGCGCCGATACCCGGTCCACCGTACTGCTCATTTGGTGTACCTAAATCAAAATCATGACTTGTTGGATTCTCCGTATCAAAAAGCTGTACGCAACGGTACGGATTGTCTGTAGTGACTGTGAAATCTTGATATTGGTCAAATATTTCTAAACTCGGCGCGAGTGGGTTGCCCTCGTCATCAAAATCAAAATCTACCAAATGACATTCATTGACGATAGTAAATACCTGCTGACAGGAGGCTGTCCTGCCACAATCATCCGTTACGATGTGTGTGTAGGTGTATGTGGTGCCATCGCAATGCGGATCACCATCTACAACGGGTCCGGTAAAGCTCAATGTACCACCAAGTCCGCAGCTAGTTGTGAATTCAGGAGTGCCGGGTCGGATATCGGACGCGCAAGCTACCGGACAGTCTTCGGGGCAGGTGGTAATCATTGGTTCGTCATTATCAATGGTAAATACTTGGTTGCAAGAAGCTGTTCTACCGCAGGCATCTTCTACCGTGTAAGTGTAGGTGTATGTTGTACCCGGACAATCTGCATCGCCGGTTATGACAGGTGTGCTAACAGTTACATTTGCCCCTAAACCACAACTTGTTGTAAAGGAAGCATTCGCCGGATCTACCAAAATATCTGCCGAACATGCTACCGTCGCATTGGCAGGACAAGTGATTCCCGGTCCGACATTATCAATGGTAAAGGTTTGTATGCAGTTAGCCGTTCTGCCGCAATCGTCGGTTACGATATACTCAATTTCGTAGGTCGCACCCGGACAATCGGCAGTACCGCTTACTAAATTCAAACCGGAAACCGCAACACTTCCGCCCAAGCCACATGATGTTGTAAACGTTGGCGTACTCGCAACTATATCTGCTGCACAGGTTACTACTTCATCCGCCGGACAGGTTATTGTCGGTCCTGCATTATCTATGGTGAAAGTTTGTGTGCAACTCGCCATTCTTCCACAATCGTCTGTTACCGTGTACTCAATTTCGTAAGTCGCACCGGGGCAGTCAGCATCACCGCTTGCTAAAGTCGGACCAAGAGTTGAGATATTTGCACCTAAATCACATGATGTTGTAAATGAAGGCATACCCACAGTTATATCGGCTGCACATTCTACTGTTTCGTCGGCAGGACAAGTAATCGTTGGTCCATCATTGACAACTGTAAATACTTGGTCGCAAGTAGCAACTCTGCCACAGGCATCGGTAGTTATGTAAGTATAGGTGTATGTTGTACCTGCACAATTTGGTTCTCCGACTATAAACGGACCTGTGCGTTCGGTATCCGCATCCAATAAGCAATCTGTATTGACAATCGGGAAATCATTGAGTAAGATGTCATCTTCGCAAGTAATGTCCCCTCCCGCAGGGCACGTAATTGTCGGTCCGCTATTGACGATGGTAAATACTTGTTGGCAAGTATCAGCTCTTCCGCAAACATCCGTTCCGATAAACGTATAGGTGTAAGTGGTACCATCACAATTTGGAGGACCATCTATCTCAGGCTGGCTCACAAATACACTACCTCCTAATTGACAACTGGTATTGAAACTCGGTGTACCAACTACGATTTTCGCAGGACAAGTAACCATCATATCCGGCGGACAAGTGATGGTAGGTTCGTCATTTTCAATTGTAAATACTTGCTCACAGACAGCTTGTTGTCCACATTCGTCTGTACCTGTAAAAGTATATGTGTAAGTAGTACCGGGGCAGTTAGGTTCGCCATCGCGTACGGGACCTGTTACTGCTATTGAGCCACCTAAATTACAATTCGTCTGGAAATCGGCTATGCCTGGAATGATGTTCGCAGCACAAGCTACGGTTGCATCTGCGGGACAGGTAATTGTTGGTGAGTTGTCTGCAATGGTAAATATTCGTTCGCAAGACGCCGTTCTGCCACATTCATCTTCTACAGTATAGGTATATGTATAAGTTGTACCGGAACAATTTTCCTGACCTGCTATCGCAGCTTCGCTTAAAGTTACGACAACAACGAGTCCACAACTTGTCGTAACGGTAGCATCATCAATACTGACCGAAATATCTGCTGCACATGCTACCGGTCCACCTGCGGGACAGGTGATGGTAGGTCCTATATTTGTAATCGTGAATGTTTGTATACAAGTAGCCATAAAGCCACAATTATCTGTCACTGTATATTCAATGGTGTATTGGTCACCTGCGGTTTCGCCACAGGCACTATTGGCGGCATCTGCCACAATAGCACCTGCCGTGACCACTCCCCCATCACAACTCGTGAATGCCACCGCCGTAATATTTGCTGCAATATCTGCAACACATTCTACATTCATATCAGCAGCGCAACTTGTAATAACGGGTCCGGGATTAGTGATGGTAAATGTTTGTATACAAGTAGCTATTCGCCCACAATCCGTCGTAACACTATACTCAATATTATAGGAGTCACCGGGAGATTCGCCACAGACGCTATTGCCCGTGGAAGCATTTACAGGACCGGCAGCAACCGTTGCCCCTATTCCGCAACTGGTCGTAAATGCCACTGCGCCAATATCTGCCGCAATATCCGCGAAACATGTTACTTCTATGTCCAAAGGACAGGTAATCGTTGGCGGCGGGGCTGCTATTGTGAATGTTTGTACACAAGTATTCACACTACCACAATCATCAGAAACAGTATATTCAATCGTATAAATATCACCGGGAAATTCGCCGCAGGCACTATTCGTTCCGGCGGGCGTAATAGCTCCTGCCACAACGGTTTCATTCAAACCACAGCTTTCAACCTGTACCGCAGTTATATCTGCCACAATATCCGCCACACAATCCACCACTGCATCCGGCGCACATGCAATGATCGTTGGTTTTGGACCAACGATGGTAAATGTCTGAAGGCAAGAAGCAGATCTGCCACAATCGTCAGATACAATATACCGGATGGTGTAGCTATCACCGGGACTTTCGCCACACGCGCTATTGGTACCGGCTGCGGCTACCGGAGTTGCTGCTACAACAGCTCCCACTCCACAGTCTGTTGTAAATACGACCTGCGTTATATCCGCTACAACATCGGCAGAACATACAATACCCATATCGGGAGCACATGCCGTGATGACGGGAGCTGCGGGCGGATTGACCGTAATGGTGGAAGTACAGACAGTTGTTGTAACAGTATCCATTATCGTGAATGTCGTCAATACATCGCCACCACAAGCACCGGGGCTTACAAAATCATTGGTAATCATAACATCTCCACAAGGCGCAGTAACGGTAGAATCAATTGCTCCGCCGATTAGCCCAAATAAATCTGTCACATCGTCATTACAAGATATAGCAGTATTGGCTGGGGGGCACACAACAACCAAATCGCAGGTGGGGCAGGGTGTAGCGGTCAGGCGTTGTACAGTGAGATTACCGCCGGATGATTTACAAATCAACACTGTTGTAGATTGTGTAAGGTCAATATTGACAGAAGTATTACCCTCGTCAATCGTCGAACAATCAGCCGTAGGGTCTACAACATAGCCATTGGAGGCATCCAATTCTACGGTAGCACATGTGGTTGTACCTGTATTGAGAATCTCCATTTCGTAGCAATTATCACCGGCAACGTTGCCATCATCACAAGTGCAGGTGGAGCCTCCTCCCAAATTATCGGGTAAAGCCATAGGTACACCACCATCTAGAAGTGTACCATTGGAGACTCCTAACGAGTTAGAAAAATCAATGTCATACTGCGAGTTACATTGAGCATTGGCGGTCACACTACAAAGCATCGCTAGACATAATATTACACCAATCTTGGTGCAACAACTAAGAAAAACGTTATTGAGTTGCGATTTCTTTAACATAAATTAAAAAATTATTAAAAAAATAAATACCTATTAAGTAATAAGTATTTTAGAATGCAAAAATCAATTACTAATGCTACGTAGTAACATTAATCAATTGCGTTAAAATATATATTTATTTATTCTATTAAAATATAATCACCTTGCCCGAAAACCGGGAAATTATACTTCATTATAAAATATAGAAGTTAGTGCGGTTTTAGTTTGTAATGCGGTACATTTCTATTGGTTAGGTGTAAGCGTAACAATAGTTTAGTATCGTTTAAGAAATAATATCAATGACCAATAACTTGTAGTCACGATAAGTAGTCATGATAAGAGAATTATGGCAAAGTGAGCCACTTGGATGTCGGATAGATAGAAACAGGAAGATAATTGACACAAATGTAGGGAACCTGCTTTAAATTAATATTTAATTCATACTAATAAGCAAATTCTGTTAATAGGTTATTGGGAATGTAATATACAATTTATTTTTTACTCATCAAAATAAAACAAATCTTTTTTCAAAAATTATGTACATATTTATCATTTTAATTAAAAAATAAGTGCTTGCTAATATTCGAAATTTATGTTTCCTTAGATTTTAAAAATCAACAACTTATACCATTTTAAACAACCAATGTCGTATAAAAGCGAACATCTTTTGTCGATATTCTTCGTTGAAAATACTCGCCGTAGCATAGGCTATGCCTGCGTTTTTCGCCTCGACTATCCACAAAACCTGCCCACTTTTATTTACGACATTGATTATTTAAAATGGTATTACAAACTTCATTCAATTTAAAATTATTTTCATATTTCATAAAAAACAAAAAGAGCTACCCAAAACGGGTAGCTCTCATTTATAAAATTGCCAAGTATTTTTCGTTGACTATTGCATCGTTAAGGCTTCACTACAATAAATTTCAATCCATTGGTGCGCCATTCTTGCGTTTGTAATTGTACGAAATAGATACCTGCAGAAAGCGGGTCGACACTAATCTCGTGACGCGTGAAGTCATTTGTCAATTGAATGTTTTCGGTACTAATCATTCTACCGAGTGCATCCAAGAGCATGATTTGAGCATCACCGCGTGTTTTGGTATTGATATCAATGGTGACATTGCCGCTACCGTAGACCGGATTCGGATAGAGATTGATGTCTACGTTGACGGCTTCTTCCTGACGCAATTCAGGACAAACGTCTTCGCAAATCTCCGTGACAAATCCGAGATTTCTACCAATGATAATGTTGCCTACTATCGGGTCTTGGATGGATTCATCCGAGCCTGTACCGTATACTATCGTGATTTTGTCAACACATTCTGTGAATTCCACCAAGATATTTTCAGGCTGACCGGAAATAACAGAATTGACTGTAGCCTCAGCACAATTACCATTAATAGCTACATTGCCATTGAGAGAAGTAATCGTTGGCATAATCTGCGTCGGGTCATCTCCAAGTGTTGCATAAATACAGACTTCTTCTTTCAAGAATCCTTCTGTATAATCCAAATCACCAATGTCAAATGCCACGCTACTTACCACTTGTGAGAGGCTGTAAGTAATCACTAATTCGTCGTCTGCATTGGTGGCATCGGTAGCAATTGCCAGCCCTGCACCGCTATCATAGGTACTTTCAATGATATTGTTACCATCAGTAATAAGCACATCAAAAGTCTGATTTCCAACAACATAGGATTCAATTTCTCCATGTCCTGACCAATTGTAACCCGGTTGGCTGAAATCTAAGATGTATTCATCACATTGAATTTCACAATCATCAGGGATACCGTCGCCGTTGCTATCAATTAAGTCATTTCCGCCCGGACAAATATCATTTTCATTGCAAACACCATCGTTGTCATCATCCTCAGGACATTCGCAACCTTCCTGACATTGTTCCACACTGAAAACACCGCTACCTATGACAATTTTTGAATTGTCAGGGTCGGGTGTCGGCGAATTCGTACCTGAACCGTATACAATTGTAATTTTATCAATACACTCCGTAAATTCTACCAAAATACTTTCATCCTGACCGGAAGCGGCAGAACTCGCTCCACCTTCGGCGCAATTACCATTGACGACTACACTACCTTCCAGTGAAGTAATTGTTGGTAAAATTTGAGTCGGATTATTGCCAAGTGTACCGTAGATACAGACTCCTTCCTGTTGTCCTGTGATACTGTTTTTAAAATCTATATCAATAATATCAAATACAACATTAGAAGAAGATTTTGACAAATCATATTCTATAATCACCTCATCGTCAACATCATTCGGATCGCTACGTACCAATAGCCCCACGCCGTCGGCTTGTGTATTGTCAAGAATATTATCCGGATCGGAAATAGTGATGTCAATGATTTCATTGCCCAATTCCACTGTGCCTGATAAAGCCCCTGTTTGCCAATCTCCACCGCACTCACTATGATCGATATTGTAATCGTAGCAGAGCGATGGTGTGGCATCACAATTTGCTCCCGGTGTATTGTCTTTACAGTAAGTAAATCCTGTAACTCCACCACCGCAGTCTAAATCAATATGCATGGCATATACTCCACTGACATTGACCTCATATTGGTAAAAACCATTGATGCCGGAATTAGGAAGAATCAATATCTCGATGAGATTTTGATTTACATCGTACAATTCAATATCAGCATCGTCGCAAGAAATATCCAGCAAATCAACTGTTTTAATCGTCACACCACAATCAAATGTAAATATCAATTCTCCGCTTGTTTCATTTGGTAAATTGCAATTTTGTGAAGCAATTAATGCATTACCCTGAAACTCTGTATTACTTGCACCACCATCGCCGATACCCGGTCCGCCGTATTGCTCATTAGGCGTTCCTACGTCAAAATCATTGGCAGTTGGATTACCTGTGTCAAAGAGCTGGGCACATTGAGCAGGAATCTGTGTTGTTACCGTGAAATCTTCGTATTGGTTCGTTATCTCTGTACCCGGTAGCAGTGCATTACCTGCATCATCAAAATCAAAATCAATGGCTGTACATTCATTTTCTATGGTAAATACCTGCTCACAAGATGCTGTTCTACCGCAATCATCTGTGATGATGTGTGTGTAAATGTATGTAGTACCATTCGCCCCCGGTGCACCTGTAAGTGTCGGACCTGTCACGCTTAATACGCCATCCAATCCACAACTTGTTGTAAATTCGGGTGTACCCAATTGAATGTCTGCCGGACAGATTACCGAGTAACCAGAAGGACAAGTGATCGTCGGTTCGTCATTGGTCACAGTGAATGTCTGAACACAAATGGCAGTCCTACCGCAGTTATCTTTTGCAGTATATTCAATTTCGTAAACTGCATTTGCACAATCCGCAACACCACTGACCAAGGTCGGTTGGGAAGTAGTCAATTCTACTTCTAAGCTGCAGGATGTAATTACTTCCGGCGTTTCAGCAACAATATCCGCAGCACAAGCCACTACCCTATCTTCAAGGCAATTAATCTTCGGTGCCTCATTTTCTACGGTGAATATGCGTTCGCAAGTATCTATACCGCAATCGCTTTTCACCACGTAAGTATACACGTAAGCAGTACCCGGACAATCTGGCTCTCCTATAACGAGCGGACCTTCAATGGTTACTGTGACTTCTGCGTTACAATTCGCTGAATAAGTAACATCGGCAATATCTACCATAATATCCGCCGCGCAAGTTACTGTCGTATCAGGAGCACAGCCAATTACTTCCGGCGCATCATTATTAATTAAGAATACTTGATCGCAGGAAGCTGCTCTACCACAAGCATCTTCCACTGTATACGTATAAGTGTAAGTAGTGCCCGGTATACCGGGTTCTCCATCAATGACCGGCTCACTCACACTCACTGTAGCTTTTAAATTGCAGCTTGTCACGAAAGTCAGATTTGTAGTATCGACTACAATATCTGCCTCAAAAGTAACTGTAGTATCAGCAGGACAACTAATAATTGCAGGTGCTTCATTTTCTATGGTAAATACCTGCTCACAAGAAGCCGTTCTACCACAATCATCTTCCACTGTGTAGGTGTAGGTGTAAGTCGTGCCCGGACAATCTATGCTGTCGCTAACCATTGGTTCGCTCACACTGATTATACCGCCTAAACCACAACTCGTTATGAAAGAAATATTTGCAGTATCCACTACAATATCTGCTGCACAAGCGACTAGCGTATCTGCCGGACAAGTGATAGTTGGTTCATCATTTTCTATGGTAAATATCTGCTCACAGGATGCTGCTCTACCACAGGCATCTTCGACTGTATAAGTGTAGGCATAAGTCGTACCCGGACAATCAGGCTCGCCGATAATCTCCGGTTCGCTCACACTTACTGTGCCTTCTAAACCACAACTTGTTGTAAAGGAAACGGCAGCAGTATCCACTACAATATCCGCAGCACAAGCAACTATCGTATCTGCCGGGCAAGTAATCGTTGGTCGCTCATTTTCTATCGTAAATATCTGCTCACAGGATGCTGTTCTACCACAAGCATCCTCAACTGTGTAGGTGTAAATGTATGTTGTACCGGGACAATCTACACTATCGCTAATCATTGGTTCGCTCACGCTAACCATACCGCCTAAACCACAGCTTGTAGTAAAGGAGACGGCAGCAGTATCCACCACAATATCCGTTGCACAAGCGACTATTGTATCTGCCGGACAACTAATTGTTGGTGGCTCATTTTCTATCGTAAATACCTGTTCACAAGATGCCGTTCTACCACAATCATCTTCTACGGTGTAGGTGTAAACGTATGTTGTGCCGGGACAATCAGGTTCACCAACAATTGATGGTTCGCTGACACTTACCATACCTGCTGCACCACAAGTAGATTCAAAAGAAACAGCGGCAGTATCTATCATAATATCTGCTGCACAAGCCACAATTGTATCTGCCGGACAACTAATCATCAATGAATCATTGGCAATAGTATATACCTGCTCGCAAGATGCCGTTCTACCACAGACGTCTTCTACGGTATAAGTGTAGGTATAGGTCGTACCCGGACAATCCTCAGCCCCATCTACAACAGGACCGTCAACACTCACACTTGCATTCAAACTACAACTGGTATCAAAATCAACATTTTTAGTATCTATTATAATATCTGCCGAACATGTCACCATTGTATCAGCAGGACAAGTGATTGACAGTGTATTACTAATGGTAAATACTTGGCTACAATCAACCGTTCTGCCACAATCATCGGTTCCTATGAATATGTAAGTATAGGTAGTTCCTTCACAATTCTGTAAACCATTGATAATTGGTCCGGAGACCAATACACCACCACCCAACTGACAACCGGTATTGAATATTGGTATCTCTACAATGATTTCATCTGCACAAGAAACTATTCTATCCTCAGGACATACAATCTCCGGTTCTTCATTTTGAATCATGAATACACGCTGGCAACTGGCTTGGCGTCCGCATCCATCTGTTCCCGTATAAGTGTAGGTATAAGTTGTACCCGGACAATCAGGGTCGCCTATGACTATCGGACCTGTTATTTCTACTACTGAATTCAATTCACAACTTGTAATAAACTCAGCCGTACCGGGGATAATATCCGAAGCACAAGCTATCATCGTATCTGCCGGACAACTGATTGTTGGCGGAGCATTTTCTATCGTAAATATGCGGTCACAAGAAGCAGTTCTGCCACAAGCATCTTCTACGGTGTAGGTGTATGTATAGGTCGTACCCGAACAATCAGGCGTGCCATCTATTACAGGACCATCTATCGTAATATCACCTTCTGAGCCACAACTTGTCACGAATGTAATATCTGAAGTATCGACCATAATTTCTGCTGAACATTCTAATATCACATCCGCAGCACAACTAACGATTGGAGCGAGATTGTCGATAGTAAATATCTGGTCGCAAGAGGCTGTTCTGCCACAAGCATCTTCGACAGTATAAGTGTAAGTATAGGTCGTACCCGAACAATCAGGCTCTCCATCAATCACAGGGTCGCTGATACTTATATTTGCCTCCAATTCACAACTTGTTGTAAATGAAACATTTGAAACATCTACAAAAATATCTGTAAAGCATTCCACTGTTCTATCTTCAGGGCATGTGATAGTTGGTTCGTCATTAGCAATGGTAAATACTTGGTCACAAGACAATGTTCTACCACAAACATCGGTTACGGTGTATGTGTAAGTATAAGTTGTACCCGAACAATCTGGCTCTCCATCAATCACAGGTTCACTGACACTCACTTCACCATCTATATCACAACTCGTTGCAAAGAAGACCGTCGAAGCATCTACTACAATATCCGCCGCACATGCCACTTCAGTACTCAATGGGCAGCTAAGTACAGGTGGTGCATTAGCAATGGTAAATACTTGTTCGCAAGATGCCGTTCTACCACAAACATCTTCCACTGTATAGGTGTAAGTGTACGTTGTACCCGGACAGTCAGGTTCACCATCAATCATCGGCGCACTGACGCTCACCTCGCCATCAATATCACAACTTGTCGTAAATACCGCATCATCAGCATCCACCACAATATCTGCTGAACAGAATACGGTTGTTCCTGCCGGACATGAAATTGTTGGTGCATCATTAGCGATGGTAAATACTTGGTCGCAAGAAACGGTTCTACCGCAAGCATCCGTTCCAATAAACGTGTAGGTGTATGTTGTACCCTCACAATTTGGAATACCATCCACGACCGGACCTTCAACTTCTACACTACCCTCCAATTGACAGAAAGTTTCGAAACTAGGAATCGCCACTATAATCTCCGTAGCACAACTCACCGTCATGTCTTCAGGACAAGTAATAACAGGGTCTTCATTTTGAATGGTAAATACTTGTTGACAAGATGCCATTCTACCGCAAACATCTTCTACTGTGTATGTATATGTGTAGGTCGTACCCGGACAATCCGGCTCGCCAATAATCACCGGACCAGTTACTTCCAATTCTCCATCTAACTCACAGCTTGTCTGGAAATCAGCAATACCCGGAACGATGTCCGCAGCACAAGCGACTATTTCATCCGCAGGACAAGTAATCGTTGGTGCCTCATTTTCTATGGTAAATACTCGTTCGCAAGAAGCTATACGACCACAAGCATCCTCTATCGTATACGTGTAAGTATAAGTCGTACCCGGACAATCGGGTTCACCATCTATCACAGGACCACTTACACTCGCAGTTGTTTCCACCCCACAACTTACTGTAAACATAGCATCAGCCGCATCTACCACAATATCAGCCGCACATGCCACTACTTCATCCGCAGGACAAGTAATCGTTGGTGCTTCATTTTCTATGGTAAATACTTGTTCGCAGGAAGCTGTTCTTCCGCAAGCATCCTCTACTGTGTAGGTGTAGGTGTAGGTTGTACCCGGACAATCGGGTTCGCCACTTATAGCGGGTTCGCTGACACTTACATTTGCGCCTAATTCGCAGCTTGTTGTAAATGTAGCATTTGAAGCATCTACCAAAATATCAGCCGCACACGACACCACTTCGTCCGCAGGACAAGTGATTGTTGGCGGGTCATTTTCTATGGTAAATGTTTGTTCGCAAGACAATGACCTTCCACAAACATCTTCTACTGTGTAGGTGTAGGTATAAGTTGTACCGGGACAATCAAGTTCGCCCACAATCACCGGACCACTGACACTTACCGAACCATCTACATCACAACTCGTTGCGAAGAAAACATTTTCGACACTCACTACAATATCTGCTGAACAGGCTACAGTCGCATCCAATGGACAACTGAGTATTGGCGGTGAATTAGCAATGGTAAATACTTGTTCGCAAGATGCCGTTCTTCCACAAATATCTTCTACAGTATACGTGTACGTGTAGGTCGTGCCCGGGCAATCAGGCTCTCCATCTACAACTGGTCCGCTGACACTCACCTCCCCATCTACATCACAGCTCGTTGTAAATTCTGCATCCGCAGCATCCACGATAATATCTGCCGAACAGAATACCGTTGCTCCTGCCGGACAAGTGATTGTTGGTGGTTCATTTTGAATGGTAAATACTTGGTCGCAAGAAACAGTTCTGCCACAAGCATCTGTACCTGTGAATGTGTAGGTGTAGGTCGTACCCTCGCAATTCGGGATGCCTTCTATCACAGGACCACTTACTTCGACACTACCTTCTAATGAACATGCAGTCTCAAAAGTAGGAATCGCTACTATTATCTCCGAAGCACAACTCACTATCGCATCTTCAGGACAAGTAATGACAGGATCTTCATTTTGAATGGTAAATACTTGTTGGCAGGAAGCTGTTCTGCCGCAGGCATCTTCAACAATATACGTATAAGTATAGGTCGTACCCGGACAATCAGGTTCGCCAATAATTACAGGACCGGTCACTTCCAATGAAGCCTCTAACTCACAACTCGTTTCAAAATCAGCTATACCCGGAACAATGTCCGCCGCACAAGCGACGATTTCATCCTCAGGACAAGTTATCGTTGGTCCATCATTCTCTATTGTAAATATTTGTTCGCAGGATGCCGTTCTTCCACAAGCATCTTCTACTGTATAAGTGTACGTGTAGGTCGTGCCCGGACAATCAGGCTCGCCATTTATAGCAGGACCGCTGACACTTACATCTGCTACTAATTCACAACTTACTGTAAATACAGCATCCGCAGCATCTACTATAATATCTGATGCACATGTTACCGTTGCATCTGCCGGACAACTAATCGTTGGCGGGTCATTTTCTATGGTAAATACTTGTTCACAAGTAGCTGTTCTGCCACAAGCATCTTCTACTGTATAAGTATACGTGTAGGTCGTACCCGGACAATCGGGTGTGCCATCAACGACAGGTCCGCTGACGCTTACATTTGCGCCTAATTCACAACTTGTTGTGAATGTAGCATTTGAAGCATCTACTAAAATATCCGCAGCACAAGCTACCACTTCATCCGCAGGGCAAGTGATAGTTGGCGGCTCGTTTTCTATGGTAAATGTTTGGTCGCAAGACAATGACCTTCCACAAACGTCTTCTACTGTGTAAGTATAAGTGTAAGTCGTACCCGGGCAATCAGGGTCGCCAACAATCACAGGACCACTAACACTAACCGTACCTTCTACATCACAACTTGTCACAAAGAAAATATTGTCAGGGCTCACCGAAATATCCGCAGAACATGCCACAGTTGCATCCAATGGACAGCTAATAATAGGCGCAGAATTCGCAATGGTAAATACTTGTTCGCAAGTAGCCGTTCTACCACAAACATCTTCTACCGTGTAGGTATAGGTATAAGTTGTACCCGGACAATCGGGTGTGCCATCAACGACAGGTCCACTGACACTCACTTCGCCATCGATGCCACAGCTTGTCGTAAACTCTGCATCCGCAGCATCAACTACAATATCCGCTGAACAAAATACCGTTGCATCTGCCGGACAGGTAATTGTTGGTGCGTCATTTTCTATGGTAAATACTTGCTCGCAAGAGGCAGTGCGCCCACAATCGTCTGTACCTGTGAAGGTGTAGGTATACGTTGTTCCACTACAATTTGGCGTACCATCTATCACAGGACCGTCTACCTCAACACCACCTCCCAATTGACAGGAAGTATTAAAAACAGGAATCGACACTGCGATTTCAATATCACAACTCACTATCGCATCTTCAGAACATATAATTTCAGGTGGGTCATTTTCTATGGTAAATACGCGTTCGCAAGAGGCTTCGCGTCCGCATTCATCAGTAACCGTATAGGTATACGTGTAAGTTGTACCCGGACAATCGGGTTCGCCAATAATGACTGGACCTGTTACATCCTGCGATGCGCCTAATTCGCAACTTGTCTCAAAATCTGCCATTCCCGGAATAATATCCGCAGCACATTCTACTATTTCATCAGCAGGACATGTGATAGTTGGTCCTTCATTTTCAATGGTAAATACCTGTTCGCAAGAAGCAGTACGACCACAAGCATCTTCTACTGTGTATGTGTACGTGTAAGTCGTGCCTGGACAATCTTCCGTTCCATTGATAACGGGACCGTTGACATTCACATTTGCATCTAAATCACAACTTGTCGTAAATATTGCATTCGCAGCATCTACTATAATATCAGTAAAACATGCTACCGTTTCGTCCGCAGGACAAGTTATTGTTGGTGGGTCATTTTCTATGGTAAATACTTGTTCGCAGGAAGCCATTCTTCCACAAGCATCTTCTACTGTGTAGGTGTAGGTATAAGTTGTACCCGGACAATCGGCTGTTCCATTTATTACAGGACCGCTAAGGCTTACATTCGCGCCTAATTCACAACTTGTTGTAAATGTAGCATTCGTAGCATCCACTAAAATATCAGCTGAACATGCCACTACTTCGTCCGCAGGACAAGTGATGGTTGGCGGGTCATTGGCAATTGTGAATGTTTGGTCGCAGGTCAATGTTCTACCACAAACATCTTCTACGGTATATGTGTAGGTGTAAGTCGTGCCCGGGCAATCAGGCTCGCCGACAATTACAGGGTCGCTGACGGTCACTTCACCATCCACATCGCAACTTGTCACGAAGAAAACATTGTCAGGGCTTACTTGAATATCAGCTGAACATGCTACCTCTGCACCCAATGGACAACTTACTGTTGGAGCGACATTGGCAATCGTAAATACTTGTTCGCAAGAAGCGGTGCGACCACAAGCATCCTCTGCTGTGTAGGTGTAGGTGTAAGTTGTGCCCGGACAATCAGGTTCGCCATCAATGACCGGATCACTAACACTCACTGTACCGCCTACGTCACAACTCGTTTCAAATATAATATCCTCAGTATCTACTATAATATCTGCCGAACAGAAGACGGTTGCATCTGCCGGACATTCGATGGTAGGCGGTTCTTCATTGACTATTGTAAATACCTGCTGGCAAGTTGCCGTTCTGCCACAATCATCCGTACCTGTGAATGTATAAGTGTAAGTCGTACCGTAACAATCCATCGGACCATCTACAACAGGACCGGATACTGCAACACTGCCATCCAAATCACAAGAAGTCTCCAATGCAGGAATAGTAACTGATATGTCAGACGAGCAACTCACTTCCATATCCTCTCCACAAATGATGACAGGTGGGTCATTTTCTATGGTAAATACTCGTTGACAAGAGGCTTCGCGTCCACATTCGTCTATTCCTGTGAATGTGTAGGTGTAGGTCGTACCCGGACAATCAGGCTCGCCTACAATCACGGGGTCTGAAATTTCCATTGAAAATCCTAATTCACAACTGGTCTGAAAATCAGCCATACCGGGAACGATGTCGGATGCACATTCTACCGTCATATCTGCCGGACAAGTAATTGTCGGTGGGTCATTTTCTATGGTGAATACTTGTTCACAAGAAGCCATTCTACCGCAAGCACCTTCGACTGTATAAGTGTAGGTGTAAGTTGTACCCGGACAATCTGCTGCCCCATCGACCACAGGTCCGCTAACACTTACATTTGTCACTAAATCACAAGTTGTTGTAAATACTGCATTCGCAGCATCCACAGAAATATCAGCTGCACATGCTACAATTCCGCCCGCAGGGCAGGTAATTGTAGGTGTATCATTTTCAATGGTAAATACTTGTTCACAGGATGCCGTTCTGCCACAAGCATCTTCTACGGTATAAGTGTAGGTGTAAGTTGTACCCGGACAATCAGGCTCACCATTTACCACAGGACCACTAAGGCTTACGTTAGCCCCTAATTCGCAACTTGTTGTAAATGCAGCATTTGCAGCATCTACCGAAATATCTGCTGAACAAGCTACTGTCTCATCCGCAGGACAAGCGATGGTTGGCGGGTCATTGGCAATTGTGAATGTTTGGTCACAAGTCAATGTTCTACCACAAACATCTTCTACTGTATAAGTGTAGGTGTAAGTTGTACCCGGACAATCAGGCTCACCTACTATCACAGGACCGACAACACTCACTTCTCCATCGACATCACAGCTTGTTGCAAAGAAAATATTATCAGTATCCACCAAAATATCAGCCTCACATGCTACCTCTGTACTTAATGGACAACTGACAGTTGGCGCAACATTGGCAATAGTAAACACTTGTTCGCAGGATGCCGTTTTACCACAAGCATCCTCGACTATATAGGTGTAGGTATAAGTTGTACCGGGACATTCGGGTTCGCCATCAATCACCGGGTCGCTAACACTCACCGTACCACCAACATCACAACTGGTCGTAAATTCAATATCTTCAGTATCTACTATAATGTCTCCCGAACAGAATACCGTTCCATTAGGCGGACAAGTAATTGTTGGAGGTTCATTATTGACAATGGTAAATACTTGTTCACAAGAAACTACTCTATCACAATCATCTGTTCCTATGAAAGTGTAGGTGTAAATCGTACCATCACAATTGGGCGTACCATCTATAACCGGACCGGATACCGCGACATTTCCTCCTAAATCACAACTCGTTTCAAAGGTGGGAATAGCTACCGAAATTTCGGAATCACAAGCAATGACTCTATCTTCCGCACAAGTAATCACAGGTGGGTCGTTTTCTATGGTAAATATTTGCTCACAACTTGCTTGGCGTCCACATTCGTCGGTTACAATGTAGGTATAAGTGTAAGTGGTACCGGGACAATCAGGGTCACCACTCACCACCGGACCGCTAACACTTACTTCTCCATCTACACCACAGCTTCCTGAAAATGAAACGCCGGAAATATCCGTCTCAATATCTGCTGCACAGGCTACCGTTGTACCAGCGGGACAACTAATAGTTGGTAATTCATCATTTTCTATAGTAAATATCTGTTCACAAGAAGCCGTACGACCACAAGTATCTTCCACTGTGTACGTGTATGTGTATGTTGTGCCGGGACAATCAGGTTCGCCATTTACTGTAGGACCACTTACGCTTACACTTGCCCCTAATTCACAACTTGTTGTGAATGTGGCATTCGATGCATCAACCATAATATCCGCTGAACAAGTTACTGTTTCATCCGCAGGGCAGGTAATCGCCGGTGCATCATTTTCTATGATAAATGTTCGGTCACAAGACAATGTTCTTCCACAAATATCTTCTACGGTGTATGTGTAAGTGTAGGTCGTACCCGGACAGTCAGGCTCACCTACGATTTCGGGTCCGCTTATGCTCACTTCACCATCTACTTCACAACTCGTCACAAAGAAAACATCGGAAGTATTCGTCACAATATCAGCAGCACAAGCCACCTCTGTATCCAATGGACAACTGATAATTGGTGCTGAATTACTAATGGTAAATGTTTGTTCGCAAGAAGCCATTCCGCCACAGGCATCTTCTACTGTGTAAGTGTAGGTGTAGGTCGTACCCGGGCAGTTTGGTTCTCCGTTGACCACAGGACCGTTTACGCTGACCTCTCCCCCCACATCACAACTTGTCGTAAATACTGCATCCTCAGCATTTACTTCAATATCTGCTGCACAAAATACCGTTCCACCCGCAGGGCAACTAATTGCAGGAGGTGTATCATTTTCAATGGTAAATACCTGATCGCAAGAAGCTGTTCTGCCACAGGCATCTTCTACTATGTAGGTGTAAGTATAAGTTGTACCGGGACAGTTTGATGCGCCATTGACTACGGGACCTTCTACCGAAATTTCACCATCTAATCCACAAGCACTCTCGAAGGTCGGAATAGCTACTGAAATTTCATCTGCACAACTCACGGTTATATTTTCCGCACAATTAATTACAGGTCCATCATTTTCAATGGTAAATACTTGATCGCAAGAAGCCTCGCGTCCACATTCATCCGTAACCGTAAAAGTATAAGTATAGGTCGTACCCGGACAGTCAGCATCACCAACTATCACCGGACCTGACATATCTACCGAA
This sequence comes from Saprospiraceae bacterium, assembly GCA_020628725.1. Classification (GTDB taxonomy): domain Bacteria; phylum Bacteroidota; class Bacteroidia; order Chitinophagales; family Saprospiraceae; genus JAHDEO01. The sequence goes on along the minus strand of JAHDEO010000040.1, from coordinate 5,553 downwards.
GCACCCAATTCACAACTCGTCTCAAAAGTAGCCATCCCCGGAACAATATCCGTTGCACAAGCTACTGTTTCATCTGCCGGACAGCTAATTGTAGGAGGGTCATTCGCTATGGTGAGTGTTTGTTCGCAGGAAAGTGTATTACCGGCGGGAGTCGTTACCTCGTATTCATATGTGTAAGTGGTGCCGGGGCAGTCTGATTGACCATTTGCGGTAAGCTCTACATCAAAATCAGATGCAGGTTCAGGAATTTCCAGAAAATACTGAATATCTGCAAATCGAACCGAAAACTCCGTACCTGCCGGTGAAAAAGGACTTGGCGCAGGATCGGATTGAGCATTTTGATCATCGCTGTCGCGTAACTCTATTAACCAATCATCAACATTTCCTTCATTTACTCCACTTACATCAAGCATTTCTGTAAAAATATACAGCGTATTATCATTATCACTGCATCCTTCAATTGGGCTGACAAATTCAGTCACAACGCCCGCAGGGCTGGTCACTCTGATGTCTATATCTTCTTCACATGAATTGTTTTCTACTTTCACAAAAATCCTCGCCCGTGCTCCTGTGAGCAGTTTTCCATCAGAGAGGTCAGGTCCTTCAAATACCAACGGAGGATTATCTGCATAATTTTCCGTGTCCATTGTTCCATAAAACAGGTCATTGTCCAAAGCAGTCCTCGTTGTATCTTTTGTAAACAATGTTGGTGCCGACGGTGCCAAATCAGCTTCACACTCTACAAAGCCATCAGGTGGACATTCCACTCTTACATCCTCGATTTGGAATGTCTGTTGGCAGGTCGCCTGTCGTCCACATTCATCTGTAGCGGTATAGGTATAAGTATACGTAGTACCCGGCGCATTTAGCTCACCAATTATGATCGGAACCGATACGGCTATAGAAGCATCCAATCCACAACTCGTCTCTACATCTGCAATTCCTATCACAATATCTGCTGCACTACCGACTATTGTATACGACGGACAGCTAATTGTTGGCGGCTCATTGGCTATGGTGAATGTTTGTTCGCAGGAAAGCACATTGCCATTAGGCGCATTAGCCTGATAAGTGTATACATAAGTAGTACCTGAGCAGCCGGGCGGACCATTCGTTGTAAAGTCAGTGCTGAAATCAGATGCTAACTCAAGAGTTTCTGAAAAGTAATAAATATCAGCAAATCGAAGTGAGAATTCTGTACCATCCGGCGAAAATCCGGGTAAACTTTCAGAAGCCGGATTTTGGTCGTTACTATCTCTCATTTCGATTAACCATTCTCCTGCATTATTCTGGTCTATACCACTTATATCAAGCATAGTGGTAAAGGTATACAACGGGCTACTCGGATTACTCTCACACCCCGAAAGCGGGCTAATGTATTCGGTCACGCCTCCCGCAGGACTGGTCACTCTAATATCTATATCCTCCTCGCATGAGTTCGGCTCTAATCTAACGATGAGTCTCAATTCTGCGCCTGTAAGCATTGCACTTCCTGAGATATTAGGTTCGGATAATGCAATGGTCGGGTTAGCTGCATAGGTTTCTATATCCGTCACTCCGTAGTATAAGTCTTCATCGGAGACAATTTTTGCCGTATCCTCTATGAACAGTGTCGGCGGTGAAAGTGCTATATCAGCCTCACAGCTAACAGTAGCATCCGGAGGACACTCAATCCTTCCATCTTGAGCAGTTGCCAATCCGCTCATCAACATCATGGACAAGGGAAGGAAACATCGCATCCAGCGATTCTCAGCCTTGATAATACGGGAAAAAGTAGGTGTCTTTCTTCTGATGTGGGCATCATTCGTATCCCTCATTTGGGTATTACGGCTAGCAGCATACGTGCCGAACTTAGGCATTTTCATAGTTGTAGTAAGTTTAATGTTTACTCCAGTCTATCAGCAGCTACTCCAAGTATCATTAAAACAAATTCGACAATGGAATGATACGTAGTCTGTTTTCAATGATAAATAATTAACTCATGCAAGTTTTCAGTAATTATTCGCTTTTCATTTTTGTTTAAAAAAAATACATATAACTAAAAACGAATAACTTACATTAGCAGTCAATTCATCAATTAAATGTAAGACGAGTGCTCTAATAAACTGATAATCAATTCAACAAAAAATCAACATATGTACATACTTAAACATGTCAAGCAATCTACATATCATTGATGTTTAAATGCTTTTGACTTATGGTATACAATAAGTCATTTGCAACCTGTTAATGCTTAATGGATATCGAATATATGTGTGTGGAATGCGAGAAAATCGCTGAAATGTATGATAAGTAGAGAAGAAAAGTATGAGTGCAGAACTTCGACATGCAAGGGTGGAAAAGTGGGAGTTGCCATTTTTTAAATAACGACAAAAGTTTAGTCTGCTAATCCGTTTGAATTCTTTCCTTTGTATTTCAGTTTAAAACCATACATTTTTGTATTCATGGGACATCAACTATTGGTTTTCAGATGAAATTTCGGGCGGCTTTGTGACAGAGCAAAAGCCTCTAAAATTATACTTTTATACTGTGAAAAAAACGTTGTATTTATTTTGGTTTCAAAAAAGAAACTTATCAATTATTAACCACTTGAAATAATAACAAGAAGTTACATGTGTTATTTTTTCTATTGAAAAAACACTAATTTTCAGTAAAGAATGAACAAATTATCAATAACTAACAAGTTTATTTTCAAAGCCAGAGGCAAGATATTGATTAAGTTTTACTTAACAAAATATATTATTTCTTTTGACAAAAATATGCATTTCATAAAAAGCCAAATTCCAAGCACCAAATAACACAATAAAAAGCTCAAAATTTGGGATTTACCTGCGATAGTTCGCAATAGAATTTTTCAAATCTATTTTTGCTGTTGCTTTCTTTGCAGTTCATCAAAAATTGCCTTCAGCTTCACCGCAGGTTCATAGTTTTTATCTGCCTGAAGTGCTTGATTCAATTTTGTTAAAGCCGTCTGACCGTCTCGGTTTAGATACGCCCCTTTTGCTTCAAGATACAAGCCAACGGCGCGTTTGCCTTGTTGCTGTGCGAGTTGCGCTCCCAGAGCGTAGGCTTGCGGGACATTACCATTGTGTTTATCGTGCAATTCTACATATTCTAATGCCTTAGCCGGATTCGACTGTGCCTCGATTTGCGCGAGAAAGAAGTAAGCATAATTGTATTTATAATTCGAGGCTACAGCTTTTTCAAACGAGGCTTTTGCCTTCGGCAAATCTTGCATAGCAGCATACGTACTGCCTTGCAAACCCAAAACAGTCGTATGTTCAGGATTGATTTCCAGTGCTTTATCAAAAGCATTTAAGGCTTTCTGATTATCTCCTATTGCCCGATAGCATTCACCCAAACTAATCCATGCTCCCTCATTCTTCGCATCCAATTGGACAGCTTTTTCAAAATATCCAATGGCTTCCTGCCAGTTCTTTTCCTTCTTTGCTAAGAAACCTTTATTGGCATCATCACTTCGACGTTTTGTTACTGCGCCAATGGTTGTGTTGCCGATTTTTTCTTCATGAATCACATCATTGGGGGGCCAAGCATTTTCGATATAACTCCGGTCAATATGCCGTGAATACCACAATCCGTATTCCCACGGACGGTCTTGCCTATCGTGATAGCGCACATAAAATACACGCAAGTTAGGCACGCGTCGCATGAGGTAATGCACGACCGGTTCAGCACAGTTTGTAGCGAAAGTTACCTGCGGGAGTTCTGCTTTAATTTGCTCGGCAGATTTTCCGGCTTGTACAGCCTCCCAACCTTGCTTGGCTTCTGGTATATTCTCAATCACCCAATCGCTCAAGCCCTTCATGGAGGTCATCCAATAATCCGTTTCGTATTTACCGAAGGCATTATCCACGCCACCAAATATTTCATTGAAATAAACGTATTGATACGGATGATTTTTGACCATAAAAATAGCAGGTAATGCCAGTAAAACAGCCAAAGTACCACCAACAGCATATTTCCCTATTTTATTGGGAATCAAATCAATAAGCATATGAAATCCCCAAGCAGAAAGGGTCGCTAATATAGGATATACAAACAAAAAGTGACGCATTCCATCGTACAGCGATGAATCTTTAATCACCGCATAAGCGATAGGGAATACCCCCGCAAAAACCATCAATGCAAATGTGAGTGTGTTTATTTTTTTTCGTAAAATGAAGAACAAAACCAATGCGAGAATTAATCCTACACCGAAGAAAATCGGTGAACCAATCGCCATCCATTTCGGAATATAATACCACGGCACCACCTCCGACCAAATGCGTTTCCCTTCAAATAAAAGCTGAATTCCGGTGTCGAAATCTTCCATTTCATTGAGGGCTTTAAATGGGTTGGAAAAAGGGTTTTTCCTTGCCCAGGGCCAAAACAACTGCCCCCCGAAAAAGCCTGCTGCACTCACCAACAAGCCAATTCCCGTAATTTTTGCGAGGTGTTTTATATCGGTTAATTTTGCTCGTAACTCAGGCTTCCATAAATGCGCTACGCCCACAAAAAATCCGAAATATGCAATCAGCAACAAACCACCAACTCGCACATTTATCGCCAATGCAATCCCTATTGCCAGCCAAAGCATCGTTGCCTTACTTGGATTGGGTAATTGTTTGACAAATTTGAAAATTTGATAAAGGGTAAAAATAAATGCAGCCGCAAATGGAATATCTTTAGGATTATTCATCGAATGCCCGAAAATACGCGGCGAGAGTGCCAAAAATAATAAGGTCAAAAACGCCACACGCCAACTCCCCGTCACTTGCTTCGCCAATAATCCCGCAAAAAGTATCATCAGAAATCCGACCAGTGAATTGACCAAATGTCGGAAGTCGTAAATATCCCCAAATCGGCGATTGGGCGCGTGAAAAGCAGGTTCTTCTCTGTCTGGATATTCTTTGCCATTTTTATCCTTATAATAAGGTGCGGCAGGGTCGGAGGGCGGATTGAGGCGCGAGGTCGCATAATCGAACAACCCGCCGTAATATTTCAAGTTTTTCCACTTGAGGTAACTCTCGTCTTCGCCATCGGTAACGCTGTGTTTCAGGAGTTTGTCACCATATACACGCTGTGTATGTTCATCGCCCGTCATCCCGTAATCTGAACTCACTAAAGGCATTAACAAGAATAAAAATGCGGCAAATACAACGAATAAAAGTCTAAAAATAGACGACTCGCCTCCCACGCCCCTAGCCCCTAAAGGGGAATCCGCGCGCGTAGATTCCCCTTTAGGGGATGCGCGTCTAATATCCTGTAAAGGCTTACGAATGAACCAATCCCATTTAACGGAAAGTGAGATAAAAAGAGCTTGGAAAAACATACGGAAACTATCTCGTAAAGGGGATATTTTCGTGCCTTGCACGTCTTCCCATGTAACCGGCATTTGGCGTATTGACGTACCTTGTAAGTTGGCTTTGTAAAGTAATTCCACATCATGCGCCCAGCCACCTACGCGGAGACTTTGAAACAAATCTTTCGCAATCGCAGCAGGGTATAATTTGAAGCCGCACTGCGTATCTTTTACATTGAGCGAGGTAAATA
>JAHDEO010000547.1 GCA_020628725.1 Saprospiraceae bacterium | reverse complement strand
CGCACGAAAATAAAAACACCCAAAATCCATCGTCATTCTGAACTGGATTCAGAATCTTTTGAGCGCAAGAGAGCGATATTAAATTGAAGCTCCTATTTGATAGTGTACCAAGGCTCGGCATCCCGATAGTTATCGCGGACAAATCGGGGTTTGGAATGACGGTTCTTTTGAAATTTTCATTTTTTGTGAAAATTATTTTTTCGGATAAAATCGCTCAAAAATGCTAATTATTCACAATCAGATTAATTATTTCTTTTATGATGTAAAATTTTTATTAAAAAAACCAAAAAGCCGACAAATAATCCTGCACAAAATAAAATAAACCGCCCTTTTGACTGTACGCAATTATCACCGCTACATAGCATTCATTTAAAATAATCTTTTAAAGCGTTTTTTACCTGCCAAATTATAATTACGGTATATTTCGCCACCTTATTAATAAGGATGTATCACTCGTTAAGAAAAAGTAAAAACAGGCTTTCTTTTCAGTGAATAAAAACATATCTTTGCGCTGATTTTAAGAACAGGACGACTAAAAAGCTATTCGACATGGCGAAAAACATATCAAAATTCCCCTTTATTCTCACCTTATTCATTGCTCTTTTCGTAGCCGGTACAACATTGGCACAACACAACCATTCCCATACCCATTCCGGTGAAAAACACGAGCATAAGCACGACCACAGTGATCACAGCCACGATGGTCATAATCACGATCATGGCAATCACTCACATGACCATGCTAAAGGTCATGACGGTGATGCTTCATATTCGAATAAGGGGCATGGGCATGATCACGGTGATGGACATAGCGAAGATTACAACACAACTGTAATTAACCACATCAACGATGCCAATGAAATACACATCTTAGGAGATTTTTCCATTCCTCTACCTTGTATCCTTTATTCAAAAGACCAAGGTTTCGATGTGTTTATGTCCAATAAATTTCATCACGGACATGATAGCTATAACGGCTATGTTTCTTACCATGGTAATGTGAAGCGTGTAGATCCTACTTCTGATTTTCCAAAAGACAAATCAGTTCATGTTGAAGTTATCAATCACGGTAAGCAAGTGAAAGCAAATGGAAAAACCTACGATTTAGAAGAAGCAAGCGCATTGAGTGGAATGTCTTCGTGGTATGATTTTTCCATTTCAAAAGCGGTTGTAGCGATGTTACTGGCTGCTTTATTGTTGTTTTTCATCTTTACACGCATAGCTCGTCGCTATAAAAACGCACCGGGCGAAGCACCAAGAGGTCTTCAAGCTGTATTTGAACCAATTATCGTCTTTTTGACAGATAATATTATGAAGCCGATTATTGGTCCGAAATATATCAATTACGCTCCTTTCTTATTGACTCTATTCTTCTTTATCGTTACGCTCAATTTAATGGGCTTGATTCCCGGATTTGGTTTCAATGCCACCGGAAACCTTGCAATTACATTGGCATTGGCGGTGATTACATTGATAGTTTATCTTGTTAGTGGAAACAAACACTACTGGGAGCATATGTTGTGGATGCCGGGTTTGCCTTGGCCAATGAAGATAATTATGGCAGTAATTGAAGCTGCATCCAACCTTATTTTGAAGCCCGCTACATTGATGTTACGCTTATTTGCCAATATCACAGGAGGACACATCGTCATTTTAAGTTTGGTTGGCTTGGTTTGGGCATTTGGTGATTATGGCAATAGTATGGGAGGCGGTATTATAGGTGGATTAGCTTCTACAATTTTCGTTCTCTTTATGAACGTTTTAGAATTGTTGGTAGCATTCTTACAGGCTTTCATCTTTATGACATTGGCATCAGTGTATATTGGTCAGGCGGTAGAAGAACCACATCACGAAGCCCATCACTAAAAGAAATTTAACCGTAGAGACGCGATTAATCGCGTCTCTACATTTTTTCATATTTATAAATACTGTTTTATCATGGGAGCAGGTTTAGGAGCAATCGGTGCTGGTCTTGCAGCTTTAGCGGCAGGTATCGGCGTAGGTATGATTGGTAGCAAAGCCGTAGAATCTATGGCACGTCAGCCGGAAATGGCTGGTCAATTATTTACCAATGCATTGGTTTTGGCAGCACTTGTAGAGGGTGCAGCGATTTTCGCAATCGTTGTAGGTCTTTTGGCTGCTGGATAATCCACCGAAATTTTAAATCCGGTGAACTGCGGTTGGCTTAGTAGCCGGATTTCCTTTTGAAAATTATTTAAACACATAATATGTTTTTATTAGATATTGATTTCTCACCTATGCGCCCGGAGTTTGGTCTCATTTTCTGGACGACACTTATTTTTGGGATTTTACTATTCTTATTAGCTAAATACGGTTTAGGACCAATCAGTCGCGGATTGAAAGCACGTGGAGATGCAATTGACGAGGCATTACGTTCTGCTGAAATTGCACGTACAGAGATGGCAAACTTGAAAGCTGAAAACGAAGAACTACTTGCACAAGCACGCGAAGAACGTAGTACCATGCTTCGTGAAGCCAAAGAAATGAAAGACGAAATCATCGCAGAAGCCAAGCAACGTGCGGACAAAGAATACCGCAACAAGGTAGAAAGTGCGATGGAAGAAATCAACAACCGCAAAATGGAAATGCTTATTGATGTCAAAAATCAATCGGGCATGATGGCATTGGATATTGCCGAAAAAGTAATTCGCAAAGAACTCAAAGGACAATCCGAACAAGAAAGCTTTGTGAATAAACTAATCGAAGAAATTAATATTTAATTGAGAATTGAAAATTGATAATGTAGAATGATTTAATCATTATCAATTCTCAATTCTCAATTCACAATTATAAAAGATGTCTGTAGAAAGAATAGCCACGCGATATAGCAAATCACTCGTCGATTTGGCAGTAGAGCAAAACAAACTCGAAGATGTGAACAGCGATATGCAGTACATCAAAGCGGTTTGCGGCAATCCGGATTTCAAATCACTCATCAAAAGTCCTGTCATTCAGCCGAGTAAAAAGGCGGGGGCGTTCAAGGCTGTATTTAGCAGCAAAGTGAGCGATTTGACCAATAAATTCCTCAATATTGTATTGAAAAAAGGACGCGAAAGCTACTTGCCGGAAATGGTAACGGAGTTTGACATTCAATACAAAAAAATCAAACACGTATCATCGGTTACACTCACAACTGCTGAGCCATTGAGCCAAGCAGCCGTTGACCGCATCTTGGCGAAAATCAAGACTAGTAAAAGCACCGATGACAATATCGAATTAGACGTAAAAGTGGATCCGTCCTTAATCGGCGGCTTTATCCTCCGCTACGACGACAAATTATACGACACCAGCGTAAAACACAAACTCGAACAACTCAAAAAAGAATTTAATAAGAATCAATACGTTAAGAACATGTAATGAGTGAATGAGTGAATTATTAATGCGACAATGCTGTAATGCGATAATGCTACAATGACTTTGTTTATGCAGGATAATTCATTCATTCAAAATTAATTCACTCATTCAAAATTCACTCATTCACTCATTCAAAATTAATACTATGGTTGATGTTAAACCTGATGAGATATCAGCAATATTAAAAGAACAAATTTCCGGTTTCAAGACCACTTCTGACTTAGAGGAAGTAGGTACAGTACTTGAAGTTGGTGACGGTATCGCCCGTGTATATGGTCTCAACAATGCCCGTGCGGGTGAGTTGGTAAAATTCGATAACGACATTCAAGCTATCGTTCTCAACTTGGAGGAAGATAACGTGGGTATCGTACTCATGGGTAGCGCAGAAGCCGTAAAAGAAGGAGACACAGTACGCCGTACCGGACGTATCGCTTCGCTCGAAGTTGGTGAAGAAATGGTCGGACGTGTGGTGAATCCACTCGGTCAACCTATCGACGGACGCGGACCTATCGGCGGACAAAAATTTGAGATGCCATTGGAGCGTAAAGCGCCCGGTGTTATCTATCGCCAACCGGTAAACGAGCCACTTCAAACGGGTATCAAAGCGATTGACGCGATGATTCCGATTGGTCGTGGACAGCGTGAGTTGATTATCGGTGACCGCCAAACGGGTAAAACCGCGATTGCGATTGACACGATTATCAATCAAAAAGAATTTTTTGATGCTGGTGAGCCGGTTTTCTGTGTGTATGTTGCCGTTGGTCAAAAAGCATCTACCGTAGCGCAGGTGGCTAAGACGCTTGAAGATAATGGTGCGATGGACTACACCGTTATCGTATCGGCTTCGGCTTCTGACCCTGCACCTTTGCAGTTTTACGCACCGTTTTCAGGAGCTTGTATCGGGGAATACTTCCGTGATACAGGTCGTCCGGCATTGATTATTTTTGATGATTTATCGAAGCAAGCGGTAGCTTACCGTGAAGTTTCATTATTGCTACGCCGTCCACCGGGACGTGAGGCTTATCCG
>JAHDEO010000039.1 GCA_020628725.1 Saprospiraceae bacterium | reverse complement strand
TCTGATGGCACTTCATTCCACTTTGCATCATCATATTCCAAATTGCCTTTACTTTGCGCGACGTGATATACGATGGACGCACGCCTTCTCCCGAAGGGTCAACCTCCGTAAAGCCATGAATACCATGCTTGTATGGACGTTTTCCACAGGACATGGCTGTCCATAGGGTAGGGGACATTGGCGGGTCGAGCGTTGCCAAATTTCCCATAACGCCTTCGTTAATCATTTTTTCCAAATTGGGCAAATAGCCCAACTCAATCATCGGATTGATAACTTTCCAGTCGGCTGCATCCCAGCCTATCCATAGTATTTTTTTTGCGAATCTCTTTGCCATAGCTTGCGTATTTGTAGCACGGTCTGTAGACCGTGATTTATTTTTTGCAAAGCAAAAAATGTGTGCGGTCTACAGACCGCGCTACGTGTTAACTTCTTCTGCTTTTTCTCGGTATAATGTCGGGTCAACTACCGCCGCCATTTTCAATTCATCCAAATGACCACCTAAAAATTCATTGACTTGTTTAGCTGTTTTCATTGGGTCATTGATAGCTTCGTGATAAGGGACGAGTGTGTATTCAACATATTTCGGATGGTTTTTGCACCAGCCGATCGCTTTCTTGCGACTGTCCTCAAAAGTTTTGAGCAGCGACATGGAGTTCTTTTTGTCCTCTCCACGTTCTTTGCCGAGTCTGCCAAGCATTTTGTGTTGAGAGTTCATTACCTCCTCGATTGCCCTGTCCATAAATATGATTTTATATTTATAGATATGTGGCAAATGATGAAGTAAATGCGAAATAATCTTCACAACCTTGTCGCCCACTTGTGTGAGTATCTGTTTATTTTGTCCCAATGCTTTGATGGCATCGTGTTCAAAGTATCCTTTTTTATTGTTGTCATCGGCTTCGCGTTTGCCGTCCGTGAAGGCTTCCATTCCGCCATTGACAAGCATTTGCATCATCATCGAAGTACCTGAACGCGGCAATCCTGACACAATCGTAATCGTACCTTGAGAACCAATAGTTTTCTCGAAAGCCTCTTGCATTTCCTTGATTTTATCCTTTCGGTCAAGGCGGTCGCGGTAAAGCATGACGAGTCCTTGTTGGATTTGTCCGGCTATGCGTGGGTCACGATTATATTTCTTAGCTTCTTCGAAGGCATCGGCTGCACCTTGCCAATCTTCGGCTTGGACGCGACAGTTGCCGAGTTGAAACCAGGCATTTGACATCATAGGGGCAAGTTCAACGGTTTTTTCAAGGGCAGGAATGGCTTTTTTCATCATTTTTCGTTGGAGGAAAGTCACCGCCAATGAAAAATACATGGAAGGGTGTGGGTTTATTTTGGTTTCTTTTTCAAAATATTTTTCTGCCAAATGCCACTGTTGAATTTTGGCATAGCCTTCGGCAATTTGGCTATATAGGTTTGGAATTTGTCCAACATTTTTATCTACAATATCGTATTGTTTCGATGCTGACCTGAATTTCATCTCCATAATATAGAGATTGCCACGAAGTAGGTGCAGTTCGGGAATTTGATGTCCAATGTGAAGAACTTTTTCGAGCGTCTCATTAGCTTCTGCCATTCGATTAGTTGCCAAGTATGCACCTGCTAAACGCCCACCGTACCAACTGTTTTTAGGATATTTTTTATGTAATTTTTCTAAAAATGGAATCACTTCAACTTGCAAACCGGAAGCGATTTTGGTTCTGGATTTGTAGTATTCTTGTTTTTCGGCGATTTTATCTGTTACATAGCCAAGCTGTTGTAATCTTTTTTCGTAATTAGGTTGTATGATGGGGGCAACACCGTGTTTAGCTTTACCATTAGAGCCTTCGGGTTCGTAAGTTTCTGTAAATTTATTGATACGCTCAAAGAATTTGGCTGCCAATAGAGGCTTGCCATCCATATCTTTTGCCAGTGGATTTCCAAGTAATGCCAGTGCCGTGATTGTAATATCCATACCCATGACACCGTAGATTTCTTCACGTTGGAAAGTCTGCTTACCGCGCATGATAAGTAATCCATGCGTGTTGTATTCATAGGTAGAATCGTTGAAAGTGAGCTTGTCGATATAGCTTTTATAGGGCATCAAACCACCTTGCGAAACGAGCATGACGATGGGTGTATCACCTATTTTTTCCAGAAGTTGACCAAGCATTTTATCCAATAATTGATAGCACTTATACAGCACTTCTTTGAAGGCTTGGTGGAGCTGACGCGGTAAATCTTTGTTCTTTGGAAAACTAAATGAGGTGAAGGTATGTACAATATCCGTAAAGCGGGTAAAGTAGACATTCAAACAGTTCCATTCTTCATTTTCGAGGATGTCCAATGCGATTTTTTGTGTAGTAAAACTCTGGGTTAAAAAATCTTTTACGATGGTACTTAATTCCTCAAATCGTACTTTTGAATCTTGCACGAGAGAGATGCCCCATGAATCAAATTCAGCTTGTGCTTCTTGAGCGGCTTGTTTTTTTATTTCACTAAAAGCATCAAATTTATCTGCAGGAAATACCAAGTTTTCCGGATTGGCAGTTTCTATATTTTCAAAAAATAAATCAGCAACAGATACGCCATTGATAGGCGTGACGGGGTAACTCGCCGGGGCACCAACTTGATGTGCCTTCTGTTCTTGTCGTGAGAGAATTTCCCAGAGAAAGCTCGCATGTCTATTTTGCGATGTGACGGGGGTATTGGCATCTTTGCCCGGTTGAGTAAAGGTTAGTATGCCATGCTTGCCGGGAGCTTTACCTGTATTGATACTTGTCCAGTTGACGGTGGAGATAGGCGGGTCGAGCGTACCGAGTTTGGCACGTGCTCCGACTTCTAAGAGTTGTTCGACATTAGGCAATAGCCCTTTTTTTATCATGGGGTCGATGACTTTCCAATCGGCTGTACCCCAACCTACTATGAGTATTTTGCTTGCAATTGATTTCGACATAATTTGTATCGCTGGACGGTAGATGGTTGACGGTAGACGGCAAACAATCTATTGCTTTTTTAACTAAAGAAAATGAGAGTATTTTGGATGGAAAATGGTGCAAGTTATTCGTCTGTACCGATAGGGAGTTCTATGGTTTCCGCCTCAACTTCGATATCTCCGGCTTTTTGTTTTGCTAATGCTCTTGCTTTGCGCCAAGCTACTAAACCTTGATAACCTAATGCGAGCAGCCCTAAAGAACCTTCAGGTGGGACGACATATTTGTCACCTTTTTTATATTGGGTAGGCGAGTTGGTATTCTTATCCTTTGTATTCATTTGATTACTTTGAGTAGATGAATGAGTAGATGGATAAATTCAGAATAGCATATTACTAAGTATTTACTTATTTTATCATTTATTCATCTACTCATTTTCAAAAATTAATATACTCAAAGATAGGACAGTAATTTTAATTTTTTAAGATTTCGGTGCTAAAACTTTTTTCCAGTCTACTGCCCAAGCCGTTACCAAAGCCCATATAATGGTAGGTATGATGGTCATAAAGCCAATATTGGTGTTGAATACCTGTCCGAAGGGAATCGTAGTAATATCAACACCTTGGGTGACTTTTTCAACATAATTGATGGTCATTTTGAATAGGAAAATCATGTAAAGCAAAAAGACCAAGGCAGCGAGTATCATTACTATAATTCTATTACGCCAACTCATTGGTAGCGTAATAAACGTTGCAGCAATCAGTGATATAAGTACCAGCATAGGTACCATTACTTTAGTTCTCGATGTGAGTTTACCAACACCCTGAAAGCGTTGTTTTTGACCTGTTTGCTTGTTTTTAGCTTCGGTAATGACTTTTACATTGATGTCTGCTCCATTGCCTCTATTGGCAAAATTGTCCACCCACTCTACATCTTTACTGCCAAAAAGGGCACTTGCTGTATTTCTGGTCATATTGGAAATACCATATTCGAGATGCAGGAGTGGCACAATAGCCATTGTCAATAAAAAATACAGACCAATAGCTACCCCGAAAAATGTGAGTATAGTCTTATCGGATATCATAGTGTAGTTTTAGTATTTTAAAATGAGAAGATGAGTAAATAACTCAAGTTGCGGATAACCGCGAACTTGAGCAAGTTCCAAATTCCAAGCACCAAATTCCAATGAAATATCATGAAAAACACATTTGAATTGGAATTTGGAATTTGTTTTTTGGAATTTTTCAAGTTGTCCGCAACTTGAATTAAATAGTTGAATGAGTAAATGAATAAGTGGTGATTTATTCATTTACTCATTTTGTCATTTACTCATTGTAATTTATTGGCTCTTTCTTCCGCTAATTTCTTACCATCCCATCGAATCCAAAGAATACTATAAAGCACAGCAAGTACGATGAAGATAAACTGCCATACTTCAAGGTGCATCACCTCAAACATTTTAGGTGCATGTATACCTGTCATATAAAGTGTGACGATACGGATAAGATTGATAATCAATAAAACGAGGATGCCGACAAGTAAGCCGGGAAGTTTACGTTTAAATACAGTAGGATATGCCAATATAATACAAGAAGCCAAACCAATTGGTTCGATAGCATCACAACCACGTTTTACATTCATCACAAAATCACCCTGAATGAGTGCGCCATCTGTAGAAGTTCCGTAACCGAATAAATTGATTAATGCACTACCGATAACCGCATTCGTGGTGGTAATGGGTCCTTCAAGATAGTTTTCATATACAAGAATGTAAAAGAAATAAAACAATACCATTAAGCCAATGAAAAGCGCGAAAAAACGCGCAAACGGATTGCTGATAAGACCGCTTATACGTTCGCCAATGGATGGTCCGGTAGAAGCAGGTTTAGGAATGGCTGCTGCCTTTGCTTTCTGTTGTGAAGCAGCAACGGGTTGTTGTGGCTTCTTCTTATTGTCTGCGGGTTGTTTTCGCTGTTTACCCTGTTTATTCGGTTTTTTCTTTGCCATGATATAATGGTTTTCAAATAGTGATTGGAAATTCCTGTGAAATGAGTAGATGGTAATATGAATGAATGTGTTTTTGACACCTAATCATTTACTTAGGAAAAACTCATCAAACCGGAATCATTTAATGTTGTGAATACCCACAACTGATTTCATGGGCTTTCTTATATGCACAAAATTAAGAAATTATATTGGGCAATAACTTTTTAAATGTAAAAATACCGCAATAAAAAAGCCTGTCAAGCAATCGCTTAACAGGCTTTTTATTTATTTTTTAATAAAAGTCGAACTATCTTATTGGTAAAACAGCTTTATTCTTCTCTTATCTAAAATTAAGCATTAATCTCGCTCGCTTTGCGCTCGCGGATACCCACCACTGCAACGATAGACATCAACAAGGCAAGAATAATCAAGCCCCATTCGCCTACAGTTGGTATAGAAGCAATAGCACCGAAGTTAGGACCATCGGTATCGTTCATCGGTGTATCACCGTCGATAACGAAAGGCTTAGGACCGGTTTCGCCGTTGGTGTCAGTATAACAAGCAGGAATACTACCTGTCAATTCAGCAAAGTAATTACCACAAGGGAATACTGCCGGAGTAGAATCGTAAATGCCCGCAGAATCCGTAGTCAATGTAGCAACCACATTGCCCATTTCATCTGTGATAGTAACCGTGATGCCTGTTAAGTCACAGCTTGGGTCAGCTATGACCATACCTGCGATTTCATCTTCACAAACCATTGGCTCACACATTGGAGAAGCACCTGAAACTGTAAAGTCACAAAGTTCGTTGGCATTACCTGCTGTACCTTGAATACTGTAATCGTATGCTACACCTTCGGTGAAGGTGATAGTGATAACACCTGATTGAGTAGTCATTGGATTATCACCGCCAAGTGTACCTGAAGTCGTTACAGTATAGCCCATCATACCCGGCGCGCCTTCTGCACCATTATCAAATGGAATAGAAACTGTGTAAGTATCTACACCTGCTGTTTCAGCATCACAAGCAACCGTCTCAGGAGAAAGTACCAAAGTACAACCCGGAACAGCACAATCTGCAACCATGATATCAACACTTACTGTAGCATCTGCTGTACAAGGAGCAGTAGCGGCTACGGTGTAAACAAATGTATATGTACCCGGTGCAACACCGCTGAAATCAACCATAGTTGGGTCAGCCAAACTAACACCCGAAGCAGTAGTCTCTGACCAAGCACCACCTGCATCTGCACCGGTCAATGTTCCATCCAAATTAACTACAGAAACACCTTCTGTACTATCATTACAAGCCATTGCAGGAGCAGAAGTACCCGCTACAGGCAAATTAACCACTGTAATTGTAGCATCTGTAGTACCCAATGTAGCCGGACACATGTTGGCATCCATTACACCTGTAAGCATATATGTTGTAGTAGCAGTTGGAGAAACAGCGATTGCATCGCCGCTATTATAACCTGTAATAGTTTGAGTTGTACCGTCGCTGTACATTACCGTGTAAGGACCTGTACCGCCCGTGATAGTTATGGTCAATGTAGAAGCCGTATTATCTGCACAAACAGTAGCGTCAGCAGCTATATCGGCAGTAATTGCAGGACAAGGAATAGAACAATCCTCGACTGTTACGACAACATCCGCCGTAGCATCTACACAAGGAGCAGCGCCCGGTACAGTATATGTGAATGTGTACATACCCGGTGCTACGCCATCAAAATCAACTGCCATAGTATTTGCTAAACTTACACCCGAAGCTGTAGTTTCCATCCAAACACCAGCCGCATCAGGTGTACCTGTTAAAGAACCATCTAAATCAACTATTGTATTGCCATCGGCAGCATTTGAACAAGCTGTAGCTGCACCTGCCATACCTGCATTTGGTAGGTCATTGACCGTAATCAAAGCTGTGCCTGATACTGTGCCTGTACAACCATTAGCATCTGTGATGCTTACCAATGTATATGTAGTAGTTGCAGTAGGAGCAACAGGGATGGCATCTCCGTCGTTATAAGTTATGACTATATCCATTGTACCGTCATTATAAGTGACTGTATAAGGTCCTGTGCCACCACCTGTAATGGCTACCATGAGGTCGGTAGCAGTATTATCGCTACATACTACTGCATCAGCGCCCAACATACCTGCAATATCGGTTGGGCACATAACCATACAAGAAGCCGGTGCATCATAAGCCATAGCTGCACTACAAGCATCAGCAGTACACATAGCACTACCTGCACCACCTGCGGCAGTCAAAGCAGGACTTTCGTATTCTACACCGGGGTCTCCATTAATTGTACCTGTAGCATCTATCGGAGCACCTGCGGCATCCAATAAATCTGCATTGTCGCCACCATTGGCAAACTGCGCTCCACCGCCGTCGCCCATACCGACTGTACCACTACACGCATTTACTTGGTCAATGGTAATGGTCAATGAACCACCCGCAGGAACAACCGTACCCGCAGGGAAAGTATAGAATACGCCATTATTATCTTGTAATTGATAACCTGAAATATCTACATCAACACATCCGGCAGCATCTGTAGAGAAATTGTGAATGGTCACGCTTTCGCCCACACATTCATCAATACCACCACCTGCACCTGCACCATCCGGCACAAAAGATACATAAAGTGAAGTAGCCGGTGTTAATGTACCACCATCTACATCTGTAACAGTTACCGTACATCCCGCAGTACCATCCGCAGGCAAATCAGGAATATTCAAAGGTACATCAGTAGCATAAGAAAACGGACCGTAAGCTGTGCCACACACATCTACATTGAACATACCGGAAGGTCCCGGATTAGTTACTGTAAATCCAATATCTAATGAGTAGGTATCTGTAGCAGGGTCACAAGCCGTAGGTGTTACCACTAAGTCGGTGATTGAACAAGTCATATCAACAGGACAAGCAGCCGGATCTACAGTGAATGTAGCCATACAGCCATTTGCCGTAGTTACTGTCACATCAAAAGGAGCAGGATCTTCTCCCGGTGCAGCAGCAGGTATTGTTGCAGGGGCAAAGACATCGCCTGTACATGCAGCTACATATGTATATGCACAAGTCATATCGTTGGTAATCGTAGGAGCTTGTGCAGGAGCAAAATAAGTAACCGCTATCGAACCAACTGCTGTAACAACATCGTCAGCAGTTTCGCCGTCACCTGTCAAATCACAAATAACATAAGCATAAGTCGTCTGAGTTTCATCTGCACAACCCGCGCCTGAATGTGCGCCTGTAGGCTCTGCATCCCAACCCGAAGATGGGAAGTCCACAGAACTATAACCCGCAGTCATAGAGTAAACAATAGTCGTAACTGCCGGAGCAGTAGCCGGAGCTGTTACTGCACCTGTTCCGTCGGTAGCTTCTACGAGTGCTTTCCAGTCTGTAATTTCAGTAGCTAGAGCACATACAGCAGCAGCCGTACCATCTACTACTTGCGTAGTAGGACAAGCAACAGGAGCAACACACATATATTCATTGCCACAGCCTGCACAGTCACCCGAACCCGGAGTCGGCGCACCTGCAAGCGGACCTGTACCATCTAATGGATAGTAAACAGCATCACCGCCACCACCTGCACTTGGCGTAGTGGCATCACTGAATGTAACGGTTTGAGTAAAACCTGCCGCAGCATCCGGCGCACACGCTAGTGTGATGTCAACACTCTCACCTGCATTCGCAAGACTTCCACTCGTAGGTCCGAAAATCTGCGTGCCCGCAGGCGGAGGCGTAGCCCATGTACATGTACCGAAGTTGGTAGGATTAATTGCTACAATAATATATTCTCCCGGTGCAATAGTAGTGCCCGCAGGGAATGTATAGGTCAAACCATTACCTAAGTCCAAAGTCGTATTGGCATCCATAGTAATAGTATTGCTGTAACCGTTGTAAATTTCGATATACTCACAGTCGGCATCAGAACCTTGTGCAGTAGCAGGGTCGTAACTCAACTCAGTGATAAATAAACCACCTGCACTTCCTGTACAATCACCACAAGGAATATTCACTTCAACAGCAGGTGGACAAACATCCACAGAAGCCAAGCTACCACTTGGATTTGTGTTTACACTGGTTTCACCATTGGCATCACAATCATCTCCATTATTATTACTTAATATATATACAAAGCACATTCTTGTAATAATATCGTCCGCATTAAGTCCTAAATTAGCACCTGCAACACCAGCAGCCGTACCACCGGAATTAGGACCTGATGAAGATGCCGGTTCTTCATTGGGGCAGACAGTAGCAGTACCGTCACCTGTAACAGCATCGGCGGAGAAAGTTCCGGCAGGCGGAGCAGCTCCGAAAATAGCATTAATAGGAAGTGTGCCTGCCACTACATCGGAATGACACCAGCTATTCAATCCGGTAGTAGTAGTACCATTCGTCGCCAAAGGTGCACCAGTATTGTCAGTACCTTCTACCCAACCGACCATAGCTTCATAACCTTCTGTACTACCATTCATACTTGACCAAACTGCATCAAATCCGGCAGCTTCGGAGCTATAGCCATTGATAAAATCATAACAGACCTCAACATAACAAACGGAACAAGGTTGGTCGTCACAAGTAGCTCCTCCAAAGTCAGAACCGCCTGCTACATTAATCATAAGACCACCACCGCCACAAGCTGCATTTGCACCGTTATGCTGTGAGTCCAAGCCATCAGGACCTAAACAGGCAGCTACATAAGTAGAGCCATTTGTACCATTGGGTTGGTTACACGTAGCAGTCATCGTGACCGCTACATCGTCAGTGCCGTCAGCACCTCCTGTATATCCGGTAGCAGCCGAACCGGTAACATAATCGTGATTGAAAGTAGCTGTAGAAGGAGCAGTACCTTCGGTCGAAACACAAGTTTGCGGAAAATCATTTTCGTCTAATCCGTAACATGTTTGGGCTTCCACATTTGTGTAAAGCACGAAAGCCAACAAAGCCACTAATAAAGTTTTCAAAGTTTTCATTCTATTTTTTTTAATGAATCAGGATAAAATGTGTTTGTTGAATAAATTGTATCGGGAAAGCAGAATCATGTCGGTATTGGGTAGGTTTTAGAAATGACATGTGAGTTTCATTCGGCTTTCTCAACATTTCTGTGACAAAGATAGGAAAATATTGAATTTACACAATTATAATGAGATTAATATTTTATTAATCCTCACACATGCAAAAAAAAACAATACAATCAATGTTCATTGCAAAAAATTGATAATTAAGTTTTTATGCAATTTTAATTTAAGAATGTTTCTCGTATTAAATAATAATTAATTGTGAATTTGTATAAATAAAAAGTGATGTTTTTTTGTTTACAAAATATTCATACAAATTTATTTCATTTGCCAAATCTACATCTGATTTCACGTAAATTTGTATCTTAGCCATTCATTAAATTTGTTGATTCACACTCATGCAAAATCCGACCATACCATTAGAAGAAGTCTTACAAAAACACTTCGGTTATTCCACATTTCGACCCCAACAAAAAGAGGTCATCGAACATTTGCTCGCAGGCAATGATGCTGTCGTGCTGATGCCTACGGGCGGTGGAAAATCTTTGTGTTATCAACTTCCTGCACTTGTCTTGGAGGGCTTGACGCTTGTCATTTCGCCTTTGATTGCTTTGATGAAAGACCAAGTACAAGCCTTGCGTGCTAATGGTATCAATGCTGCATTTCTCAACTCTTCACTCACACCCGTAGAAGAAGCCGAAGTCAATACCGACCTCCAAAACGGGAATATCAAACTCCTCTACGTCTCGCCCGAACGCCTGTTTTCCGGTAGTTTTTTATCTTACATTAAAACCTTGAATGTCAAACTGGTAGCAATTGATGAGGCGCACTGTGTCAGTAGTTGGGGGCATCATTTTCGACCTGAATACAGCAAGTTGTATGTCATCAAACGCCACTTGCCCGATGTGCCTGTGGTTGCGCTCACGGCTACGGCAGATAAGGCGGTGCGTTCGGATATTGGTGAGTTGTTGGGCTTGAATCATCCTTTGATGTTTATCTCCTCATTTGACCGTCCGAACCTTTCACTTGCCGTGCTGCCCGGACGCAAGAAATGGGAACAAATCCAACGCATCGTCAGCCGTCATCAAGGCGAAAGCGGAATTATTTATTGCAGTAGCCGGAAGGGAACGGAGACGTTGGCAGGAAAATTACAAGCAGCAGGTTATTCGGCAAATTATTATCATGCAAGACTGGCACCCGATATGCGCGACGCCATTCAGGATGAATTTATAGAAGGAACGACCAAAATTATCTGTGCGACGATAGCCTTCGGAATGGGAATCGACAAGTCGAATGTACGTTTTGTTATTCACCAAAATATGCCTAAAAATTTGGAAGGATATTACCAAGAAATCGGACGTGCCGGACGTGATGGGCAGCCTTCTGAAACGGTGCTATTTTATAGTTATGCCGATGTGCAAACTCAATTAAATTTTATTCAAGAAGTTGATAATGAGCAATATAGAAATATTCAATTAGCCAAACTCGAACGTATGCGCGAATACGCAGAAGCGCAGGTGTGCAGGCGAAAAATTTTGCTTTCTTATTTTTCCGAAACACCACCGGATGGTGAGTGTGGCAATTGTGATGTTTGTAAAAATCCGCCTAAATATTTTGACGGAACTATTCTCGCTCAAATGGCATTGTCGGCGATTCATCGCACTAAACAACAAGCGAATATGTCGCTGCTCGTAGATGTATTGAAAGGTTCTTATTCACCTGCGGTGCGGGAGTCGGGTTTTGACCAAATTAAAACTTTCGGTGCGGGGCGCAATCACACTCAATTTGCTTGGTTGTTGTATATCCAACAATTCGTGCAGCAAGGTATCATGGAGTTGGATTATAAAGACAAATACCGCTTGAAACTCACGCCCATTTCCAATGATATTTTATTTAAAGGAAAAAAAGTAAAACTTGTTGATTTTGAAACGGTTAAGCAACGTCAGGAAGAGCAAAAGAAAGTCAAACTCGAACCTGTAAAAGTCAGCCTCGAATATGATGACGGTTTGTACGACCACCTGCGTAGTCTTCGCAATCGTCTTGCCGAAGAAATCGGCAAACCATCTTATGTGATTTTCAGCAATGCCAGCTTGGAAGATATGTCGGCGCGTAGTCCCGCAAATATTCGTGAGTTTTTGCAAGTGAATGGGGTAGGGGAGCACAAAGCGCGAAAATATGGCGAACAATTTATCCGTGCCATCGACGAATATACGGGGCGACATCCTGAAAATGATTATGAAATGCCAACTGCAACAGCTACCGTCCGCCGTGCCCAGACCGCTAAGACAAAAACTGCGAAAACGCCCGCGCACATCTTGACGTGGCAGCAATTTGATGGTGGGAAATCACCCGATGAAATTGCCATCATGCGTGGAATCAAAACGACGACGATTTATGGTCATCTTTCTCGTGCGATGATTGAAGGCTACGAAGTAAATATCGAAAATATACTCTCCGAACAAGAAATCGAAAAGGTAAAAACCGCTATGAATGACTTACCCAATGCAGAAGGTTTGAAGCCGATTTTTGAATATCTAAATGGCACGATTGATTATGGAAAATTGCGAATTGCGATGGCGGTGTTGCGTTAAGTGGTTGATAATCAAAAGAAAAGCCTATAGGGTTTTTGAAAACCTTATAGGCTTGAGCAAATAGGAAATCCTTCTGCCAATCAAATAATGTGTTTATAATTCCTCCAACAGTTTTGCAGCATCACGCGCTTTCGGATATTTATTTTCTATTATAATATTCAGATTTTTACGAGCAGCATCAACATCATTATCGTACAGATAAACAAGTGCCTGATACCATAGTGCAAGGTCTTTCTTGCCGCCGTCTTTGTGCTGAATGACCGCTTCAAAATGACTGATGGCTTCGGGTGTCTGCCTCAATTCAAAATGGCATCTGCCTTTCCAAAGCAAGGCATCCGGATCATCACCAAGAAGGTCGAGTATTCCGAGTGCTTCTGAAAATTGACGTTCTTTGTAAGCTTTTTCTGCTTTATCCCAGATGACAGCACCCGGAACGGGTTGACTTTTATTTCTCATGGTTATTGTCATTTCAGACTGCTCCCACTTTTGCACCGCGATTGCCTGAAAATTGTCGTTGGATGGACTAAACTGATTCATCACCACGACCATACCCAAGATGAGTAAAATCGCTGCTGCTATTCTAAGGGCATAGTGCCGCAGTGTTCTTACCTTTTGTGGAGGTGCTTCTTCTTCGGCGTCCAGTATGCTCGCCCATTTCTCTTTGAATGCTTGGCGTTCATTGGTATAATAAATTTTTTCTACCTCTTGATGAGCATAGCCAAACCGTTCTACCTTTTCGGCAAAATCTGTATCGACTTTAAGGCGTGCCTCAAAATCTGTTAACTCCTGCTCGGTCAGTTCGCGCTCAAAAAAGCGTTCGATAAGCTGTAAATCGTCTTTATCTTTTGTTAGTAGCATGATAGTCAAATTTAAATTTATGTGGATTCGGGAAATAAGAAATTGGAGTTACTACGCTTCTAACTCCTCAAAAAATAGCCTTGTTAGTTCCTTCTTACAATTGTATTTAGCTTGTATGATGCCTTGATGGTTTTTATATCCCATCTCCTTCCAGAGCTTTGATAGTTTTTGTTTTTGAATAATGTGTTGTTGATATATTTGTGTGCATTTATCACACATGCGTTGCACGGCTTTTTTCCATGCGCTTTGTTTTTTTGCTTCAAGTGTTTCTTGCTCGATGAGTTCCTGTCGGGACTCTACTTCGGGTGCTTCCGACATGGTATAAGCTACATTCTCCATCGGTACGATTTTTCTGCGTTCTTTTTTGCGGCATTGGTCGAGCCATACATTTTTTGCAGCTACATATAGGTAGCCGTCAATATTGTCGGGTAGTTTTTTATCACCTTTCACAAAGTCTCGCCAAAACTTGTACATCGCTTCCATATATATATCATCGGCGTCTTGTGCGGAGTGTGTGATACTCATCAGGCGCGGTTTGAATTTGACATACAAATCTTTGAAGTAACGATTCACAGGGATTTCGTTTCCGGCTTTTGCTTGGGCAATTATCTTTTCAAATTCAGCAGTAGTCATAAATATTAGGCTTTGTATGATAGACGCAGGATTTCAAAAATATAAATTTTGTGAGACAAAAGTACATGAAATATTTTCGTTTTGCTTGATGTGAGAATATATAGTTATTTAGCTCAACGAAAACCATATTTCTTTCTGCGTACATTTTTTTAAAATTTTTTAAATAATTGATAATCATTGTCTTGTGGCGAATTTCTTCCTCAAAAATAATTAAAAATTGCTGCTTTTGATTTTATATTTTGGGTATCGCTTCGTTATTATGGCAGATGCAAACGAGCATTATTTTTCTCAAAAAAAAAATGAACGATGGAAACATATTTCGCTCAAAAGGTTTTTTCAGCAAGTAAGTAAATTGGCTTTTTAGCGAAGTTCTAATCCCACAAATTCGCAGTACTGTTTAGCTTTTTAAAAATATTAGTCCCATAGAATATTTAGTGTCAAAAGAACATTTTTAACCACTCAAAATATTAACTCTATGAAGACATTTAGCCGTACCAAAAAAACAATATAAAACGCTTTTTAACCTCAGAAAAATATTAACTCTATGAAAACATTTAACACATCAAAAGAACAATGAACGATTTTTTAATCCCTCAAAGATATTAACGCTATGAAAACATTTAGCGCATCAAAAGAACAATGAAAACATTTTTTTATTAACACTTTAAAATTTTTAACGATGAAAACATTAAAAGTAAAATCAATTTTCTTTAGCCTTTTGGCTATTGCAACATTACTGTACATGACTTCTTGTGAGCAGGAAGCTTTGCAAGATATTGAAAACCCTGTTGAGATTACTGAAACGAATATGTTAAGTGTAGAAAAGGGAAGATCTACATTGGCAAAACATTTATCAACTGTAATAGCAGAACAACCGGAACTTAATGAAGTATTAGAGGAGATGATAGAAGAAGAAGTAGAAAAAGGCTATTATGAGAAAGAAATCTTTTTTAACGTAAAAAAAGATGAAACTTCAACATTATTAAATGGTAGTACCTTAAATGCTCGATTATCTGCTTTAAATGATATAAATGTACGCAGTGCTATGAATTATCTAGTAGAGAACGATCCGGGATTAGCAATATTGATGGCTAACCCTTCAGGTTCAAAAGAATTTAACACGAGAGTTTACGTGGATAATGGTATTGACGACAGCGATCCTAATGCCTTGATGGAGTACTATGAAAATGGAGTGTATGGTACTCAACCACTTAGTGAAGTTCCAAAGACTATTTCTTTCATCATTAGAAAAAGTGAGGCGTATGCTTCACCTGAAGAGTTAAAGTCTGTTGATAAATCTGATGTTAAGACTTTGGGTATCATAAATGGTAAGAAAATTCAGGCTTTTGGTTACAATACGGTGAAAGAATCAGAGGTATCAGCAGGCTCTTCGGAATCACAAGAAGAGTCGTCTATTTTAAAAAGTGGTGTTGTAAATTGCCCAAGAAATGACTTCAGTGGTCAAGAAAAGTTAGCAGCATTTTATACTACACAATATCAGGATTATTGGGGAACCCAAATGGAGTATCGCTTCGATGCAATTTTCTCTGATAATGGACCACTGGGCAGTATCAGAATGGATTTCTGGGGAACAACTGTAAATACTTGGTACACTGCAAATAGAGTGTTGTTCACATGGGAGCAAAACGATCATGATTATATGAAGTATAGAATTGTGGAAAGAGACAATGGATTTACTACTACAGTGAATGTAAGCGTACCGAATATACCCGGTAGCGTAAGCCTTTCTTACAAGAGTGGTGATGATTTTGTAGCTGAGCAAATTGTTGAATACTGTGGAGGTATTCTTAATACTAATAGTGGTCAAGGTGTTTATTATCCCACTGGTTACTTTAGATTTTCTGTTGCTCAAACTGGTTCTGCTACAGGTGCCGGACCTGACCAACAGTTTCACAATGTTACATTTAAATCAACTGACAATCGTTATATGGTAAATGAGAGTAATGGTAATAACTATGTTTACGCAAATCGTTACTCAGCGGGACCTTGGGAGAAATTTTCAATCTTTATGAAGAACGACGGTACTTTTGCAATTAGAGGTAGTAACGGTAAGTATGCTGACGTCGATTGGGGGGCAGGAAAGAAAATTAAATTCAGTAGTACCAATATGTATTGTTCTGATTGCCGATTTAAATTCGTTAACTATGGAAGCTATAAGGCGATTCAAAGTGTTGCTACTGGTCAGTTTGTTTCATCTGAAGGAACTTATAATACACCGTGTCTAGCGAACCGAGCACAAATTGCTCATTGGGAAAAATGGACAGTCTCCGGCATGTAATTTAGTTGATTATTTATACGTTCATATTTCATAATGAACCAAATATCAGGATAAAAAGTCCAACCATTTTGGTTGGACTTTTTTATATAAAACCTTCTAAATTCCCCAAAAACCACCCACCCACATTTTTATATTTTCCGAAACCTACGTCTTGTTAATAAATAACTCATAATTAATCCATTATTATCACATTATGAAAAATTTAACATGTATCATAGCAACCCTAACCTTATTCCTCAATACAGCCTTCACACAAGCTGACCATCAAATCATTGTACAAATCTACCCAAGCCATGAAGTCAAAGATTTGGTCAATACTTACCAACTTTACAAAGGGCAAAACATCGGATTATATTCAAAAACATTAATCTCTAAACAACTCAATATTTGGTTGCTGGAATTTAACGCGCAAAAAGCAGATGCCCGTGAGCTAGTTGCTGTCCTAAGGGTTCATCTGAACGAAAAATACATTTCATATTCATCAAAAAAATAATTCTAAACAGCCTCTAAAACACCGAAAAACGCTACCCACATTTTTATATTTTCAAATCCATACGTCTTGTTAATAAGTAAGTGTGAAAACAACACTAAGTGTTGAGTTCAAAATTCAATTAAAATTCAAACATCACCGATCATGGAAAATCATAAACTTATTCAAACACTCAAGACGTTTAGCAAAAAAGAATGGCGTGAATTCAGCAAATATGTTGAATCGCCTTATTTCAATACCGACAAACATTGTACACGCCTGCTGGAAATTCTTAAAAGAGAATTTGACAAAAAGGACGGTTTTCAGCTCTCACGTACTCGTCTGGAGCGACTGTTTTCCAAGTATAGCAGTATTTCGCTACTGAATGTCAAATTGAGCTTATTGACACGGTTGGTAGAGGGGTTTTTAGTACAATACAACATGGAATCAAAAAGCCTCTATCGAAAACATCTGCTTCTGGAGGAACTGCATCAACGGGGCTTGAGTAACCACTTTGAACGGGCATATAGAAAGGGCGTATCTGCACAGAATACACCGCAAAAATTTAGCCCCGAATTTTACGGAAATAAAATGTTGGTAGAATATAGTTTTACAAAGTATATCACTACGAATAAGAAAAAAGTAGGAGTTCGAGAAAATCTTCAGGAAGTAATAGACAGCCTTGATATTTATTATTTCCTCAAAAAAATAGACCTTTTTACCGAGATCATGCCCATCGAAAATATGTATGATAAGAACTACGACAATTCCGCTTTTGAATTGTTGGAAACACTCATACAAACTCCCCGTTATGCCAATCATCCCGTATTGCATGTGTATTATGCGGCTTTCCAAATGATACGGTTTAGAGATGATGCATCATATTATCGAAAGTTTTGGTATTTGCTCGAAGCAAACAGTCATCTCATTGAAACTTCCAGCTTATATAAACTCCGTTCTTTGTGCGCCAACTACTGCATAGAGAAAACGCTTGCAGGGGATATTGATTTTCAGAGAGATGTATATAGTATTTATCGAACAATGGAGGAGGAGGATTTATTTTTGATAGGGGAATATATAGACATTGACCTGCTACGAAATACTGTAGAGGTGGCGTCAAAAATCGGCGAGATGGAGTGGGCAGAGTATGTCTTGGAAAAATATAAGGGCAAGATAGCTCCTAATATGCGAGAGTCCGTGTACATGTATGGTCAATCTTTACTCGCGTTTTATCAAAAAAAATATGGAGAAACTATTGGTTATTTATCTAATGTTCAAAATGTTAGCAACACATTTGACATCGGCATCAAATTCATGTTGATGAAGGCATATTATGAATCTGATGAAGATTTTTGCTACCGCACCGAACAAGTATTCCGTTCCTTCAAAGCCTTTGTCAAGCAACGTAAAGGACTTGCCAAATCCAGAAAAGAAGCGAGCATCAACTTTGCCAATATCCTGATGAATCTCTATCGGATTAAACACGGTGAAGGTCGGAAGAAGCTGGGAACAATCACAGAAAAAATGGAAGATTATCGGCTTATCGCCGGCAAGTCTTGGCTCATTCAAAAATCAGAAGAATTAATGCCTATCCGTGGCACATTAACTCGTGTATCTGCTAATGCGTGATTTGTAGAATGGAGATTTAGAGCTGATTTTTTATAAAAAAACGAAAATTATTTATGGTAATAATTTTATGATTATCAAGTGTTTATACTGTTTTCTGTGCTTGGTTTCGATTATTTTGGCGAAAAAAAATGTCAGAAACTTAATTCCAAATTATAGATCTTTGAAATATTGATGAATCGCTTCAGAAACTCCGGAAATATCCAAAAAACACCATCCACGTTTTTATATTTTCAAAAACATACGTCTTACTAACAAAGGGGCTTTATGATAAAGCCCAACCTCCGATTTTCCACAAAAAAACCACTCCGGTGACCAGACCGGAATGGCTAAATGTTGCAATCCACAATCATAGCTTATTTGCAACGCACCCAATTTAATCTTTTTTTTATTAACAGAATTGATTTTAACACTTAATTTTGTCAATTCTTACAAAAACTTTAAAGCTATGAAATTATTGAAGCAGCTTTCTATCTACATTGCATTAACTGCACTATGTTTTCTATGTGCGCCCTCATTATCTTTTGCACAGTCTCCTAATAACGATCCTACCGACGAACGCCCAAAGCCACCGGCACATATGTCGTCAGGTCGTTTAGCCGGTGATACAGGTTTTGATAATCCTATCGGTGTAAATGCTACGCTTGACTATATTGAGTATGATTTATCAGAAGTAGCATTTGTCGAAATTTGGCTTTATGATGAGAGGGGTACGATGAGACAAGCACTTAGAAATGATTGGCAGTCGGCTGGAGATTATGGTTTGACCATTAATCATGATGCACTTCCGGCGGGTGTCTATTTTTATGATGTTATCATTAATGGTGTCCTTTTTACACGAAGATTTACAAAGGATTAACCATTCAAAATTTATTGAATAATCAATGAATTTAAATTAACTGTAAAAAGTGATATTCTTTTAGAGAAAGGTTTACGGCAAGTTGCTTAACTTGTCGTAAATCTTTTCGTGCGTTCAGTCCTGTCTTTTCTTAATTTTTAAGCATCCGAAAATGATTATAAAGCGAGCTTTTTTTTATTTATCGTTACTTACACTTTTACTCTCTACAGATAGCCCTGCACAAAACTGCGACAGCCTACACGATGAACTAAATAGTTTGATTGCATCGTACTCATTAGATAATGCTTACACAAAAAATATTCAGGTACTTGAATGTTATAAAACACAGTCCAGTTGGTTGAAATATGGAGTGTGTGTGTCTACAATGACTTTTGTTGCTACTGAGCTGGATAAACATGAAATACTTCCCGATATATTATCATCAATTGATACCTTACTACAGCATATTGAGCCGCAAGATTCCATCTTAGATCGTGTGTATATAGATTTGGGCATTCTTTATCACGATATGCACGATAATGATAATGCGATTAAGTATATAGAAAAAGGATTGGACGTAATAGAGGTGAATAACAGCGACCCTATGAGTAAAACTTCGGCTTACGCTACACTTGGAGATATATATCAGAAAAAATTGGATAATGAAAAAGCGGTAGATTACTACCAGCAATCACTTGATATATTTGCGGACAGCTTGACAGCTTATCAATTATACACAAAAATAATCACCTACATTAATTTGGCAACTGTTTATGAAAATGGGCGAGATTACAAGAACGCTATCAAAAATGCCATGATGGCTATTGATGCTGCAAATAATATGCAAATTACTGACATGCATGCTGTTAATGAGCAAAAATACCTAAAAACGGTATCATATTGCAACATGAGTAGTATGTACAGAAAATGGAATAAACCCGATAGTGCAATCTATTATTTGGATGAATTGCAAAAGTCTGATTTTGTTGACACTAATTTTGCTACATATTATCACAGAAATATGGGCATTGCTTATCATAAAAAAAAGAACTACGAAAAAGCAGCTTACTATTTAAACCTATCATTAGATGTGACAAATAGAGAAGGGAAAAGTCCCGTGAGATCAACCATTTGTAAGGCAATGGGAAAATTGTATAGTGAGCAAGGCAAATACTCAGAAGCACTTGAATATTTCCAACAAGCACTCATTCAATTGATACCTGATTTTGATGATGAACGGATTCAAAACAACCCTAACGTTACTGAAGTATATCGAGCCGAAAACCTATTAGATATTCTTCAAAACAAAGCCGAAACCTCATATAAATACTACCAAGTTTCTAAAGATAAAGCCGATCTAAATGCAGCCTTAAACACCTACCAAACTACCATTGAAATAGTCGATAAAGTACGTATTGAACAACAACATGACGAATCAGTATTTAGCCTCTTACGTACTGCCCGCCCTATATACGAAGGAGCGATTGAAGCTGCGTATGCAGCTAATCAACCGGAACTAGTATATAAACTGATGGAAAAAAGTAAAGCTGTCATTCTATTGACTGCCTTACGGGATGCAGGGGCAAAAATTACTACAGGAATACCCGATAGTTTATTAAATCAAGAAAAGGATTTAAAAGTAAAAATTAGTTACAACAAAAGACGATTAAACAAGGCACAAGCATCCAATAACCAAGAAAAAATAAAAGAATTTAATGCGATATTATTTGAAAAAAGAGAACAACTCCAAAAACTCATCAATCAACTCGAAACAGATTACCCCGAATATTACGAAAGAAAATACAATACTGATGTAGCTAATTTAGAGGAATTACAAAATCAATTAAAACAAACCAACAGTACCGCTATTGAGTTTTTTATGGGTGAAAAAGTGGTTTATGTTTCTATTATTAATGGTGAAAATATTAGACTACATCAGTTGGAAAAAGAAGCGGATTTTGAAGCGACTCTGACCGATTTTTTGGTGGTCACTTCCAATCCTTCCTCCAAAATATCTGATTTTGAAACATACACTCAGTCGGCAGCATCGCTTTATCAAAAATTACTACAACCCATCTTACCTTCCACTCAAAATATCCTCATTATTCCTGATGGCAAATTGACTTACTTAGCATTTGATGCGCTTATTCAACATCCGATAAAAGGGGAGTACAAAGAACCCCGCTACGACACTTTATCTTATCTCGTCAATCAATTCAACATCAATTACGACTACTCTGCTTCTGTTTTATTAGAGAAAAAGCCACAAAAATCTACACAAAAACTAAAGTCGTTTTTAGGTTTTGCGCCCGGATTTTCCAGCGACGAATCTACCCCAAGTTTTTCAAGTGAAGAATTTGCCCACACACGGAGTGGAGAATTGGACAGTCTGGTACATAACCAAAGAGAAGTCGAAGCAATCAAAGACATCATCGGTGGTATAGCTTACACTAGCGAGACTGCAACTATCCAAAACTTTTTCGATCATGCCAATAAGTACCGAATTATACATTTTGCTACCCATGCCGTAGCAGATGACACCATTCAAAATACCGGACACAAAATATACCTCCAAGATAGCGTCATACGCGCCGAAGATATCTACAATACTTCGCTCAATGCCGACCTCGTGGTATTGAGTGCCTGTGAAACGGGGCAAGGGGAACTTATTGAAGGAGAGGGTGTTATGAGCCTTGCGCGTGCATTTAGATATACGGGCTGTCCTAGCTTGACCGCCAGCCTGTGGTCGGTAGATGATAAAAGTACTGCCGATATTATGATTAATTTTTACAAAAACTTAAGCATCCAACAAGCCCAAAATCAAGCCCTTACCAATAGCAAACGAACTTACCTTCAACAACTCAATACTTACGAAAAGGCACACCCTTTTTATTGGGCAGGCTTCGTGCATGTGGGCGATACGAGTGCGATTGCTCGTGCAAATAATTCTTTGCAATGGCTTTGGTGGGTATTGGGTTTTGTGGTATTATTGGGGCTTTGGAGATGGTTGAGGTAACCATGATTAGTAGAGAAAATTCATGAATTTTCTCTACTAATCAAGAGGTATATTCTTAATGATTAAAACAGTCAACAGTTACTTTTGTCGTCCTCGTTCCCCTTCTGCCCAAGCCTTCCACACATTAAACATCCGCATCGAAAATTCAAGACTTTGTTCTTCGACTAAGGCTTCGATTTGCTCATGCGAATGACGCTCCCAAGTAATTTTATCATCCGGCAAATTAGCAAAACCGAGTGTGACTGCTGCGATAATCGCCGAGTTGATTTTCAATGATTTCAAATCTACTTTATCATAAGTGTCGGAAGCGGAATGGTAGGTTCTGCCATAATTCGTGGAGAGGTGATTGGCGACGAGATTTGGCACACCTTCCATCATAAAATCAAAATTATCCGTACCCACAATCGCTGCATCAACGTGTTGATAATCCGCAAAAATCTGTACGGGTTGGAGTACATGGTCGAGCGCAGGCATGAGTTCTTTTCTACCATTCGTAAAAAAGCCGAAAATACCGCCACTACCAATATCCACCGACATCGCCATGATGTGTTTGTTGAGTTTTTTACCTTGCTTGCGGGTATATGCCCATGAGCCGAAATAACCTTGCTCCTCGCCGTTCCACAATGCAAAACGAATGGTGCGTTTGGGTTTGATGCCCAGCTTCTTCATTTGTCGCGCAATATCAATCATCATCGTCACATTGCAGCCATTATCATTCGCGCCCGTACCCAATGCCCACGAGTCCAAATGCGAGCCAATAATCACCACTTCATTCGGCTTTTCGCTACCGCGTATTTCGCCGATGACATTATGCGAAGTGTATTCGCCACCTGTCTCTGCATCTATCTTAACTTCTATTTGCAAAGCCTTGTTTTCCTGCAAATTACGCATACATCGTTTGGCATCTTCTCGTGCCATAACGAGTTGAGGCATTTCATTATCATACACCTTTTTCGATACAAAACTGTATAGTAATTTATTCGGACGAGAAGACATAAATACCAAGCCCTGTACACCCGCTGCACGCGCCAAATCCTCTGTTTTCGATGCAGCTGTATATTCAGCAAATAAACCACCAATATCCAAGCAAATCTCCGTTTCGACCAATACAAACGCGCCCTTTGCACTCGCGCCCAATCGCTCAAAATCTTCGGCTGTACCCATGCCGCCGTCGAGCAATTTTCCGGTGTGTGTCTTAGCAGGAGAGTAAAATTTAGAAACAATTTGTGGGGTGAAATTCGTAGCACCTGAAATGGTCGCAGTCGTTGATTTTTCCAACCATAAGGCAGGCATTTTAAAGGCTTGTTTTTTGACTTTAACGCCTGCTTCCTCAAATTTTTTGATTGCCCATTCGACAGATTGTTCGTTAGCTTTTGAGCCGGTGACACGTCCGCCGATTTCATCGCAAAGTTCCTGCAAATCTTCTTCGATAGGTGTTTCGCCAAGCATGGCAGTGACGAGGCGTTGAGCGTCATTTTGTGCAAAAACATCGTAGGGACAATTCACAAATTGTCCAACAACCAATAAAAGTATAAAGAGATTTTTCATAGTGAAAACGATTTATTCACTACGAATTTACAGAAAAATATGGATAGGAATGCAGATTGGATAGATTTAGCGGATTTACACAGATAATTATCCACAAAAATCAGTGTAAATCCATTAAATTCATTTTCTATTATTTCTGAAAACTACTTGCCACAACGAGTTCCTTACTACCCGGAGTATAAGCATAAAAACCCTCACCCGATTTACGACCCAATTTACCAGCAGTCACCATATTCACGAGCAGAGGACAAGGCGCATATTTAGGATTTCCGAAACCATCGTGTAGCACACGCATAATAGACAGACATACGTCAAGTCCAATAAAATCAGCGAGTTGTAGCGGTCCCATCGGGTGCGCCATACCGAGTTTCATCACTGTATCAATCTCCTCGACACCTGCCACGCCTTCATGCAAAGTGATAATGGCTTCATTAATCATCGGCATCAAAATACGATTGGCTACGAAGCCGGGATAATCGTTAACTTCTACAGGAATTTTACCGAGATTTTTGGACATGTCCATCACCGTCTGCGTGACCGTATCGCTTGTCGCATAGCCGCGTATCACCTCCACAAGTTTCATCACAGGAACAGGGTTCATAAAGTGCATTCCAATGACTTGTTCGGGACGCTTCGTGACTGCCGCAATTTGTGTAATGGAAATGGAAGAAGTATTGGTCGCCAAAATTGCATTCGCGGGAGCGTGTTCGTCCATTTGTGCGAAGATTTTGAGCTTCAAATCCACATTTTCCGTAGCTGCTTCCACGACCAAATCAGCCGTTTTTACTGCCTCACTCAATTCCGTGAATGTAGTGATATTGCCCAATGTAGCGGACTTGTCCGCCTCACTAATTCTCTCTTTCTTCACCATGCGGTCAAGATTCTTTTCGATAGTTTTCAGGGCTTTATCTAAGGTATCTTGTGAAATATCCACCAAATTGACCTTATAATTTTTCATGGCAAAAACGTGGGCAATTCCATTGCCCATAGCTCCTGCACCGATAACCGTAATATTCATATTTTTTTAATGATGAACGGTTAATGATTAATGATTAATGCTAATTCTCGCGTTTTCGCGTGGCGAAAACTGATTATTAACCATTAACCGTTGACCATTAACCATTAAAAATTTGCGGCGAAGATAAGGAAAGTGGTACTTGTTTTGCAATTTTAGCTTTAGCTTAATCTATGTATAAACTTGGATTTGTACTTTTGTGATGTAACACAGGCATTTTGCCTGTCTTTTTGAACTTGAGCAAGCATCCTGCTTGCGTTACACATTTAAAATGAAAAAAATAATAATATACACCTCATTAATCTGGTTTTTAGCAGCTTGTGGAACGACCCAACAAGCAACAGTAGTGCTACCTACATCAAATGAGATGGAGGTACAAACACCTGACCCTGTAACTATGGGCATCGCCAAAAAACCGCGAAATATCATCCTAATGGTAGGCGACGGTATGGGCATTACGCAGATTACAGCAGGGCTTTTTGCGAATAATAATCAACTGAATTTGGAGCGTTGTAAAGTTATTGGTTTGCACAAACCATACGCAGGGAATGACCTTGTGACCGACTCGGCAGCAGCAGCAACTTCATTTGCCTGCGGGGTAAAAACCTACAACGGTGCAATCGGTGTGGATATGGACACCATGCCCGTCAAAACGATTTTGGAATATGCCGAAGATATGGAATTGGCAACGGGTTTGGTGGCAACTTCGACAATAGTACACGCTACACCTGCTTCATTTGTCGCGCACCAGCCGCAGCGTAAGATGTACGAGGAAATTGCGGAAGATTTCTTAAAGACTGAAGTTGACTTATTTATTGGTGGCGGGAAGAAATATTTTGACCGTAGAGCTGATAAAAAAGACTTACTAAATACCTTAAAATTAAAAGGTTATGAAGTGGGTACTTATCTGGACGGTGATTTGCCGGCTTCAGTTAGTCAAGATAAAAATTATGCTTATCTCACGTCAGATAGTGACCCTTTAACGAAGGCAGCAGGACGCGATTATTTGATTCCTGCTACAAAATTATCGCTTGATTTTCTGCAAAATCGAGGTAAAGGTTTTTTCCTGATGATTGAAGGTTCGCAAATCGATTGGGGTGGTCATGCGAATGATTCTGACTACATTATTTCGGAGATGATTGAGTTTGATAAGGCGATTGGTCATGTATTAGATTATGCAGAAAAGGATGGCGAAACGCTCGTCATCATCACTGCCGACCACGAGACAGGTGGCTACGCCATTAATAAAGGCTCAAAAATGGGCGAAATTACAACCGGCTCATTTACTTCGGATTATCATACGGCGGATTTGATTCCTGTTTTTGCCTTTGGTCCGGGCGCGGAAGATTTTGCTGGTATTTATGAGAATACGGCGATTTTTGATAAGATGATGGAGGCTTTTGGTTGGGAAGGGGAGATACGGTAGACGGATTACGCAGTTTTTTTGCTTTAGAAAATAGAAGTTTAATGCTCCAAAAATCCCTTATCACAAAAGCGCAGGGTTTAAACCCT
>JAHDEO010000546.1:2268-4431 GCA_020628725.1 Saprospiraceae bacterium | reverse complement strand
CTTTTGCCTACTTTTTGGCAATGAAAAAGTAGGAGCCCAGCCGGCTTGAGGCGAAAGCCCGATTTTGAAAAACTACCTTGAAGTTTTTCCATCCACGTTAATTTGGAATCCATATCTATTTATGTGAATAATAACTCCAAAAATTTACTGTCAACAAATAAATCTAAAATCACTGGCAAAAGATATAAATAATCCCTATTTTTGATACGTAAAAAATGTGTACGCTCGTTTGCCGTCCACAGTCAGTGAAACGTCCGTCCACCGTCTACCGTTTTTATGAATAAAGAACAAATAGCCAACGCCCTCCTCCGCCAAGCGGGTTACTATTGGGACAAGGAAAACGAAGATACCGTCAATCCCATAGACCCGGATACCTACGACCCTGCCGTAGATAAAATATTCAAAGCCAACGCAGTAGAACTCGAAAAACTCTATGCCGAAATAGGCGTCTCGCAGCAACGTGTCATTACAGGTTTATCGCGAACCCTTGTGCCGGACAGCTCACTTTTACCCTTTCCGGCGGTGACGGTCGTGCAATTGGAAAGTAAATTTAATCGCATCGAAATCAACCCTGAAGACAGCTTTATGATTTCCGGGCAAGACGATACAGGCGATAAACACGATTACTATTTCACCACGCTTTTTGAACACCAATTTCCAAGCTGCCAACTGAAATATGTTATCACCAATTCAGAAGCCATAAAAGCAGAAAATGAACTCAAACCTATTATAGACAAAAATGCTCCGCCCGGTTTCAAGGACACCAAGCACATCTGGATTGGATTAGATATTAACAAAAGTATCGACCCGGATGACCACCTGATTTTTTTCTTGGGCAATAAAATCGTCAACGAATTTGACCGTCATTATGCGGTATTTTGCTCGACGGAAGGCAAGCACCGCACCACATGGAAAATCAACGGCAAAGACGACCTCGAACTCCAAGTCCACAAAGGGCTTGAACACTTCCTCGACGATGTTGCTAAAGCTAAACCCAAGGACGCGACCACCAACCTCCTTAATGCCCTCAAAGTCCCCTATGCTTATGAGCAACAGATATTGACGCGATTCAAAGGCAGCTTTTTGACCCTCAAAAACCTGCCCGATAACCTCGAAAATTATAAAAGTTTGACGCCACCACTTGACGAAGACACACATTTTGAAATTCCTCAGAATGAACCGTTACTTTGGATCCGTCTGGACTTTCAACTGCCGATTCCCAACAAATTTTTCCTCAAAAATCGCCTCTACGTCAATTGTGTGCCATTGCTCAATCGTAAATTGATACAACGCAATGTCTCCAAATCTGATTTTGACCGCATCTTACTCCCGATGCCGACACAAGATTACTTCCTGTCTGTCAATAAGATATGGGATGAAACCGAAGAAACAGGCTACGAACGTGTCGATATTCTCAATCCTGACGATCAACACGGCTCATACATCGTGCGTACAGGCGACAGCGTCCGCCGCTTCAACAAGCATGATGCCTCCAAACAAATCTATCGCCTGCTCGAAACCATCCAAGAAGAACACACCTCTTTCAAAGAAGGCGGCATCAATCGCCTCAAAGAAGATTTTGACGTCATCGACAAAGCCATGAATCGCATCCGCAAAGAAATGTACGACGATTACTACCAAAAAGGATTGCGTACCGACTACTTCGCGGTAGCCAATTTCCGTTCGACGGCATTGGCGATTTATTATAATTACTGGGAAACACAAGGCGATGCGCTCAATCATTTTCGAGACAGAAACGACCTCAAAGTACGCTCTGTAGATGTGCGCGGTATTTCGGGCAAGAGCATTATTCCGATACAAGAGGGTAGGGGAGAGCTACGCGAAGAAGATTATATCAATCTGCTCAAAGAAGCTATTTTATCCAGAAATAAAATTATCACAAAAGGAGATATTGAGCAATATTTTCACCGTTATAAAGACAGCATCGAAGTCGTCGATATTAGCCGCGAATTATCCGTCAATCAACAAACGCAAGAATACGAGCGCGTTATTTTAGTTCGATTAAAATTAATTCGTAAAACAAAGAGAGAAAACGAAGTAAAAGAATTTATGACTGCCCGACTCCAAAACGAGCTGAATGCAATGACCACATTTTTTACACCTATAAAGATAATCTTCACGTAATTCTCACAGATGTCAGAA
>JAHDEO010000546.1:0-2168 GCA_020628725.1 Saprospiraceae bacterium | reverse complement strand
TAGAAAATCAGCACCTCACACTCATTTTTGTCTGACCTCTGATTTCTGACAATAAAATGGTCTGACTTCTAAATAGCCATTTTTCGATTTGTAAAAAACGCCCGAACTGTTCCTTTTTTTGTAGGGTAAATGCCTTTCCCTTGCAAGAGCAATCACATTTTATTTAACACTTTTCAAAACTATTGTTATGCAAAAACTACTTTTACTTTGTTTTACCATTATTTTTTGTGGAAACATCATGCAGGCGCAATGCCCGCAGGGAAATGTTTCCTTAAGTTCTCAAACTGAATTGGATGATTTTGCCTCGCTTTATCCCAATTGTATGGAGATTGCCGGTGATTTGCTCATAGGCAGGGAAATAGGTAGCAGTCAGGGTACAAACATTGCAGATTTGAGCCCATTGAGTCAAATTACTACAGTCGGAGGTAGTTTGGGGATTAATTATAATTATACTTTACTCAGTTTGACTGGTTTAGAGAATTTGACTTCAGTGGGAGGAACTTTAAGCATCCAAAGTAATTTTTATCTGACAAACCTGAATCCCTTAACAAGCCTAACTTCGATAGGCAATAATATAGAGATTAAGCACAATGACGGCTTAGTTAATTTAAGTGGTTTTGTGGAAAATTTTACTTCGGTCGTAGGTGATTTAAGTATTATAGGTAATAATGATTTGACCGATTTGAGTGGTTTGGAAAATGTGGTGTCAATTGGAGGTGATTTGGATATTATAGATAATGATGCTTTGGAAGATTTTAGCGAACTGGGAGCCTTGACTTCAATTGCGGGTGATTTATATCTCTCTTTTAACTATAGCCTATTAAATTTCAATGGTTTAAATGGTGTAGCCTCAGTGGGAGGTGATTTATATCTCATTGACAATACGAATATTGAAAATTTTCGCGGGTTGGAAAGTTTGAACTCAATTGGCGGTAATTTATGGGTAGCGGAAAATGTCAGTTTAACGAATTTCGCGGGCTTAGAAAGTTTATCTTCAATTGGAAATAATATATGGGTAGATGAGAACGATAATTTATTGAATTTTAATGGCTTAGAAAATGTAACATCAATAGGTGCTGCGATACGTATCTACGACAATCCCAATCTGATTAGTTTACAAGGCTTACAAAATATAGCCTATTATACTATATCAAATTTGGGTATTTACGATAATCCGATGCTCTCTATTTGCAGCCTCTCGAATATCTGTTTTTATATACAAACTACTGAGAATTATGCTATCCACAGCAATGCTACCGGTTGTAGTGAAGCTGATTTATCGAATATTTGCTCGACTATACCGCAAATATATACAGACGTTTTTTACGATTTTAATCAAAACAAAATTCACGACACATACGAACCCAACTATCCTGATGCTTCAATTCTGATAGAACCCTTATCGGAATTAAACTATGCACATAACAATGGCAGATTTTATTTGCAGCCGGGAAGTTATACTGCCATTTTTGACGAGATATACAACCCCAATTGGCAATTGACTACCGACTCTTCAAGTTACTTTTTGAGCCTTGAAGAAGGTGAAAGCGAATCCGTCAGTTTTGGTATTTATCCCACACAACAAATATCTGATGTTGAGACGATTACCAACTCTCCGCCTACACGCTGTAATGAAACGATTTTATTTGATATTACACTAAAAAATCTCGGAACGACCATTATAAGCGGCACATTATGGTTCACGATAGACGACGCCATTCCCGCATTTAATTTTATAGACCAGCCTGATATTACCGCAGGTACAAATGCTTACGGTTGGTATTTTACCGATTTGTATCCGGGACAATCTATCACCAAAAACGTCGAAATCACCATACCCGGTCCACCGAATTTTACATTGGGTGAGCAATTATTATTTGTATCTTTCGCAGAATACACAGATGCAAATGGAGAACATACCACCGAAGGTTTTCGATACAATCCCGAAGTTCTTTGCTCTTTCGACCCCAACGATAAACTCGTCCATCCCAACCGCGAAGGCGATTACGTCTTGTTTGAAGAAGACCTGATTTATACCATTCGCTTCCAGAATACGGGCAATGATGTTGCATACGATGTCGTCATACGCGATACCTTAGATGTGAATCTCGACCAGTCTACATTCAGATTTTTGAGTAGTAGTCATGCTGATAAATTGACGACTAATC
>JAHDEO010000545.1 GCA_020628725.1 Saprospiraceae bacterium | reverse complement strand
TATTACTCGAAAGCGCAGAAAGTGAGGCGATTGATTCAGGATAAGACTTTGGAAATCCTCGCGGAGTACGATTTTATTTTGATGCCAACCAGCCCTGCTCCGGCATTCAATTTAGGAGAGAAAACGAGCGACCCTGTAGAGATGTACTTAGCAGACATCTACACTGTACAGGCAAATATGGCGGGAATTCCCGCGATTAATTTACCGCTTGGTACACACGAAAGCGGTTTGCCGATAGGCATACAATTTATGGCAAAACATTTCCGCGAAGCGGATTTATTATCGTTTTCAAACTATGTTTTACAAAAAATAATATAAAATGAAACAAATTTTGTCTGAGGACGTAATTTGTTAAAAACATCATATAAATCAGCACCCGTTTACTCAGAAAAACTCCGATGATACATCGGATATTTTTTCACGAAATACCTTGTTATGCATCTGAAAACTTTATTTTTAATAACGTTTTCTTCATTATTTTTAATGCTCGCCCCGGCGAATTTTGGTGTCTTATTAGGCAGCACTCAAAGCTCCAAAGGACCTGCGGTAAATTATATCGAATTTGCCCCTCCTACCTATACCGACCAAGAATATAAAGAACGGGTGATGGCACTTTCCAACGCGAAAGTTCTCAATTTTACTTACAACAAACATGTACGTAGCGGCATTGAAGCCTACACTGTAATTCACCGTAATACGGCTGAAAGTGTGTTGGGTTTGCAGTCGGTGTATTTTCCGATTTTTGAGGAAGCCCTTGCAAGACATGGTGTACCGAAGGAATTGCGTTATTTGGCGGTGATAGAATCGGCTTTGAAGCCTACAGCGAAATCTCCGGCGGGTGCGGCAGGTTTATGGCAGTTTATTTCTTCTACGGGTAAACAGTATGGTTTGCGTATCGACAGCGAAGTGGATGAGCGTCATGACCCTTATTTGTCGAGTGATGCGGCGGCGCGTTTTTTGGCGAAGTTACATAGTCGATTTGGTGATTGGATGTTGGTGATTGCAGCGTATAATTGCGGTCCGGGAAGGGTAAATAGTGCTATCAAGAAAGCAGGAAGTCGCAATGTTTGGAATTTGTACAAATATCTGCCGAGAGAGACGCGTGGTTATGTGCCGCTATTCATCGGAGCATCGTATATGATGAATTATTATCATTATCATCAACTCAATCCGTTGTATCCCGAAGCTGCTTATCAGGATGTGGAAAAAGTGACGATTTATGATAAATTAACTTTCAAGCATATCAGCGAGATGAGTGGTACGCCGATGTATCAAGTCGAATTTTTGAATCCGAGTTATAAGAAAAAATATATTCCCCGAAACAGCAAAGGTTATACGCTCACGCTACCGCGTATGGGCATGGCAATGTGGCGCGGCGATTACAGCGCGACGCCTGTGGTGACGACTTATTCGCCACCTGCCAATACTTACACACCACCTGCTGCTAACCAAAATACACCATCGTTGGTGACTGCACCGCCTCCGATGCCTATTGTTACAACAAAGAAAAGAAGAACGTCATCTGCCCCGAAACCCGTATCTGCTCCGAAGCCAAAGAAGAAAGAAAAATATGTCAATGATCGCGTAGAAACACCAACAGGTGAACGCGAAAAAGTCAAAATCAAAGTTGGTGATGAGGAAAAAGAAGTAGTAATTTACGAAATGAAGCGTGGCGACAATCTTTCTGTGATTGCTTCACGCTATCCGGGCGTTACGGTGAAAGACATTATTCGCTTAAATAACATCAAAGATTATCGAAAATTGAGACGCGGAACGCGTCTTTATATTGGTTCATAATTTTTTCTGATGGAGATTTGTATTTTAGAAGTGTAAGTTTTTAGAGCTTTTTTAAACCCTAAAACACTGAAAATCAATTCATTTTATTTTCAAAAAGAAAATTAGCCGTGTAAAATAGTGCATTTTCTTTGAAGTTTTCTGACAATCAAGTTCTGATATTTGTATCGGAATACAAAATAAGATATGTTCTACGGAACATACATCGCGAGTTAGCCTGAGTATAAAAGTATACTCGGGCTTTTTTTGTAATAATGAGTAAATGATTAGATGAATAAATGAGTAAATATCTTCGATACCGCATTTACTCATTTATTCATCTAATCATTCTACATAAAAAAACGACCTCTCGCTAGGATGAAGCAAGAGGTCGCAAAAGAAAGATGAAAATTTGGTCGATAGTCGATGGTCAATAGTCCATAGTTTTGTTTTTTCGCTATGCGAAAAAAATAATCTCTTAGCTGCCTATGGTCTATGGACTACCGACTATTGACTACTCAATTTTTTGAGGACTTCTTCGAGTTCGTACTCATCGCCTTCCACATATCCATCGTGGGTATAAACGATATTACCATCTGTATCAATGACGATTGTATAAGGTACAGCTTGGAAATTGAGTGCGCGTTTGAGGTCGCTATTTTTGTCGGAAAGCACTTCGTATTCCCAACCTTTACTATCTACTACAGTTTTGATTTTGGTCGCAGAACGTGCATTATCCACCGAAATTGCCACCAATTCCATATTATAGTCTTCTTGCCAATCTTCGTAATATTCCGAAATATTGTCCAATTCTTTTTTGCAAGGCACACACCATGTTGCCCAAAAGCTCAATACGGTTACCTTATCATTTTTGGCGTAATCCTGAATATTGACTTTTTTTCCGTTCAATTCCTGAATGGTAACATCAGGTAGTGTTCTTTGAGCAAAGACTGTGCTTGTAATACCTACAAGAAATAATACTGCAATAAGTCTGGGAAAATTCATGCTTGTATTTTTTATAGTGAAAGAAAAACTTTGAAGATGTTTTGGAATTAAAGGCGAATTTAATGCCAAAATTTTGTTTTACCTGATTTCTAACGTTAAAAATTTCAAAAAATGGATTCCCACAAAAAATAATGTGCCATCCCAAACCTTAATTTGAGATGACACAAAATTTAATTTCGTATTGGGATTCAGATTTTATTTATTGTGCCGTGTGTTCAAACCACTTGCTCAT
This sequence comes from Saprospiraceae bacterium, assembly GCA_020628725.1. GTDB lineage: Bacteria > Bacteroidota > Bacteroidia > Chitinophagales > Saprospiraceae > JAHDEO01. Next base: position 1,431 of record JAHDEO010000545.1, on the reverse strand, counting down.
ATTCGGACATTGGCGATAATCATCATTGATAATCATGTAAGTCTTCGCAGCCGTTTTATCAATCCAATCACTCATATACTCGGCTTTTTTCTGTTCGATGGCTGCCTTTTGAATTTTCGCATAATCATCCTCAAGATTCGCTTTGTGTGGCTCCATGTACGAGCGCATATAAATGATGCGGTAATGAGCTTCACCTCGCGCATCGTAGTATTCAAGTGGTTCGGAGATGTCGCCAACCTCCATTTCGTCTACCGCAAAATAGACTTCTGTTGGTAAGTCACCTACCGTGTAAAGCGTTGTTCCTGTTTGCGGATTAATCATCATTCCCGCATTATTTTTACTTTCTTCGTCTTCCGAAAATCGCTTCACTGCCACTGTAAATGAAAGCGAATCGTCAAGTATCAAGGTACGAATCGAATCCAATTTTTTCTTTGCCTTGCGCGTATCCTCAAATGTAATCTCAGGTTTGGCGAGTATATGACGAGCAAAAATCGTATTTCCGCGTCGTTCTACTGCCTGAATGATGTGATAACCAAACTCGGTTTTCACGACAGGAGAGATTTCCTTATTTTTCAACTTAAATAATGCCGCTTCAAATTCCGGCACCATTTGTCCACGCTTCACCCAACCGAGCGAACCGCCTTGTTTGGCAGAACCGGGATCGTCTGACCTTTCGGCGAGTTTGCTGAAACTCTCGCCATCTTCTACTACGCGACGGCGAAATTCAGTGATTTCATCCAATGCTTTTTGGCGTTCTTCTTCATTTATCGCAGGCGTGACGACCAGCTCCGAAAGTTCGACCTCCGCACTAAAGTAAGGTAAACTATCCGTCGGTACGGTATTGAAAAACTCGCGCACTTCTGAAGGCGTAACGTCTACAGTCTCTACAATCATTGCTTGCATTCGGTCAGAAAGCAATTGAGCTTTCATGTCGCGGCGGTATTTTTCTTTCATTTCGAGAATACTCATATCATAGTATTTCTCAAATTGCTCTACATCGCCATTCATCATCGACAGGATGTAGTCCACCCGCGAATTGATTTGTTGGTCGATTTCTTCTTCGCCGACTTCTACACTATCTTTTTCAGCTTGCGCCAATAGGAGAGACTTTACCAGTAATTGGTCAGCAATGAGGCATCGCGCTTCGGGCGGCACACTACCTTGCTGCGCCTCCAACAGTCGAAATTGTTCTTCTACTTCTGATTGAAGAATAATTTCTCTATCGACTACCGCAATGATTTTATCCAAAATTTCGCCTTGTGCGGCGAGATTCGTTATTTGCAGGGCGGCAATGAATACAATAATTATTTTTTTCATGTAAATATTTGTGGGTTACGGGTTGCGGGTTACGAGTTACGGGTTATTTTTCTTATTACTAATTAATTCAAGTTGCGGACAACTTGAAAAATTCCAAAAAACAAATTCCAAATT
>JAHDEO010000544.1 GCA_020628725.1 Saprospiraceae bacterium | reverse complement strand
CAAATTCGCTTCGGGATGTCGGCATTGAAGGGCGTGGGCGAAGGTCCTGTAGAGGCGATTTTGGAAGAACGCGAAAAGGGTGGCGCATATACGAGTATTTTTGATATGGCGCGGCGTTTGAACCTGCGTTCTGTTAATAAAAAAGCGATGGAAAGCCTCGCCTATGGCGGTGGTTTTGATTGTTTTGAAGAGACACATCGGGCGCAATATTTTGTGGAGTCTGAAAAATATGCAACCGTACTCGAACACGCTCTAAAATACGGCGCAGCCCACCAAAATCAGCAAGCAACACAACAAAATTCGCTATTCGGCGGTACAGATGAGGGCATGATTCCCGAACCGAAAATCCCGCAAGCGGAGGAGTGGAATTTGGTCATAAAATTAGAAAAGGAGAAAGAAGTTACAGGGATTTATGTGAGTGGACATCCATTGGATAATTATCGTTTTGAGATAGAAAGTTTTACAAATTGTACGCTCGAAGAAGCCGAAAATAATCAGAAAAGCGGCAGAGAATTGAAACTCGCGGGTATCGTCACCAAAGCCGCGCATCGCATCAGCAAGAAGGGAACGGGTTGGGGCGATTTTGCGATTCAGGACTTTAATGGCTCACTCGAAATGCGGATGTTTAGCGGCGATTATATGAAGTTTAAAAATTTCTTTGAACCGGGCGCGATTCTCTTCCTGAAAGGTAATTATAAAACTCGTTGGAATAATGACGATGAGTATGAGTTTAAAGTTAAGGAAGTACAACTACTCGAAGATGTCGCGAAAGATAGTACGCAAGGTATCACGCTCACTTTCCACATCAATGACGTTACCCCCGACTTTATCGAACAAGTGGATAAACTCTGCGCTAAACACAAGGGCAAGCACCGTCTGCAAATGGTGGTGGAAGACCCGGATGAACGGGTGCGTATCGCCCTACGCGCCAAAGCGCGTAAGGTGAATGCTAATGAGCTTGTGGGGGCTTTGAGTGAGCTGGGGGTGAAGTGTCGGTTGAATTGAAAATACGAATCAATTTTGCAATACCATTTGTAGGGACAGGGCATGCCCCATAGCCGTCAGGTTTGTTCCTTTCGATGTCCGGTTCATCTGTTTCATCCGATTCAATATCCAATAATGGTGATGTGTTAGGTTTAGAAGTCTATTTTTCAAGGTCTCGGCACCAGCAATCCCGCCAATGCACCAATAGCAGCCGAGCCTATCATCACAAAAAACTGATCGACTTCTCTAGCTTCTGTGTAGGGTTTTCCATCGGCAGATATAAGCTCTATAGGTGAAGATAAAGCAACAATTGAAGCAATAACCAAACTAAAGATAAGCGCAGACCCCACAAAGTAGAGAACGATTTTAAATATCTTGGGGTCGCTTGCGGGATCGAATTCTTCGTTGAATGTTTTCACCGGATCTTCTTTCATACGCTCCACGAATGCCGTGTCTGATAACATTCTGGATTTTAGTTCGTTGATGTTCTTTATTTTTTCCATGTCTTTTGAATTGAATGTGTTTGCATCATATGAATAAACCTAATGTGGATTATGTAGATTGCTTTCTTGGAATTACTACAAGACAAATATATAACAAAAAACTTTAAACTAAAAACATCTCACATATTTATTTTAGCAACTTTTCATGCAATTCCCATAAGTTTTTCCCTTTCTTACTTAACAAAACATACGAAAAATATTTTATCTTTGATTTGCAACTATGAACTGGTTTAAACTTTTGATTTGAAGGCGAAAACAAGGATTTATGGTTCTGATGAAAGCTTTTTTGAGGCGCATAGTAGAGCTACGCAACGAAAAAAAGATAAAATCAGATTCATAAAGCGTTGTTTTGCAGCCCAAAGGAAAAGTTTAAACGAGTTCTATATAAAACCTGTAAACCTAACCCACTACTCTAATCATAAATTATAAAATCATGGCAGATTCAACACAAAACATACCCACTCTCATTGAGCGATTTTATCATTGGGAAAAGACAACACCGGATAAGGTATTTTTAAGACAACCCAAAGGCGATACCTGGCACACCACGACCTATGCCGAAGCAGGTCAAGCAGCAAGAAAAATGGTGACTGCGTTGCAAAATAAAGGCTTACAAAAGGGCGACCATATCGGCATTTATTCTAAGAATTGTTATCATTGGATATTGGCGGATTTGGCGATTATGATGGGCGGTTATGTGTCTGTGCCCTTTTATGCGAGTTTGCCAAAGGCACAATTGGCGCAGGTGATTGAGTTAGCGGATTTGAAGGCTATCTTCTTGGGTAAATTGGATGATTGGGGTGATAAATCAGCGGCGATTCCTGCTGATATGGTGGCGATTAAGTTTCCGCATTATGCCGGAAATGCAGAGGTGACGGCAGGAGAAGATTGGAATGATTTGATAGCGAATGTAGCACCAACCACCGATAATTTTGTCCCTAATTTGGATGATTTATGGACGATTAAATTTACCTCCGGCACGACCGGAACGCCAAAAGGTGTGATGCACATTCACCGTACACCTTCCATGATAATGATTGATGAACTCAAGACGAATTGGTTGGGCATCGGGAAGATTAAAGAATTGAAAACGTTCTCTTTTCTGCCACTCAATCACGTAGCTGAACGAATAGCGGTACAATTAGCGACGATATGGCAAGGAGGCACAATGTCTTTTGCACAGAGCTTGGACACTTTTGCCAAAAATTTGCAAGACACACAACCGAGCATCTTTTTTGCTGTGCCGCGTATTTGGACAAAATTCTATTTAGGTGTACTCGCCAAAATGCCGGAAAAACGACTCAATACTTTATTGAAAATTCCTATCATTTCGGGTGTTATCAAAAACAAATTGCGTACTGCTTTAGGAATGCGAGACATCCAAATCGCAGCCACGGGAGCAGCGATAACACCTGCTTTTATCAAGGATTTTTTCAAAAAATTGGACATACATTTGGTCGAAGCCTACGGCATGACCGAGGTATGCGGTTCGATGACCAACAGCCCCGACCCCAACACGCCGCAAGATTCTGTAGGACAAGCCATTCCCGGCGGCGAGGTACGTATCGACGCTGATACCGGAGAGATTTTGATGAAAAGTCCATACATGATGACAGGTTATTATAAAAATAAGGAAAAGACAGCCGAGGTACTCATTGACGGATGGATGCATAGCGGCGATAGAGGTACGATGGATGAGAACGGCTATGTGCGAGTCATCGGGCGTGTAAAAGATGCGTTCAAGACTTCTAAAGGCAGTTACGTCACGCCAAATCCGATTGAAGAGGGTATCATGAAAAATGATTTGGTCGAGCAGGTGTGTGTGGTTGGCTTGGGTATTCCACAGCCTATTGCATTGGTGAATTTATCTGAAATCGGTGTAGCAGCAGACCCTACCGAGGCAGAGCAATCTATCTTAAATACAGTCAATCAAGTCAATAATACACGCGCCAATTACGAGCGTATTTCGACGGTTATCATTCAAAGAGAGCCGTGGTCTATGGAAAATGATTTGTTGACGCCTACCTTGAAGGTCAAGCGCGGAAAGATAGATGAGCGTTTTGGAAATGATTATTTGCCGTGGCATGAGACAGAAGGTAAAGTACTCTGGGTATAAAAATGAACCACACAGAGAAAATTCATAAATTTTCTCTGTGTGGTCAGTATGATTAATTATTTCTTGACAAATTTCTCAGTAATCATTTTATCATCAATTATCATTTGAATGAAATAAATGCCCGATGATAAGTCATTCACATTTAATGAGATGGCGGAATTATTCGATGTTGCATTTAAATGTTGCACCATTTTTCCATTCACATCCATAATAGCAATTTGAATATCATTATCCGTTTGAATGTTGTGTTCAATCGTAATTTGCTCATAAGCAGGATTCGGATAAACATTTACATTCGTAAAATCATCATTATCTATACGTTGATAAATATCAGGTGATTGCTGCAATTGTACTACGCCTCCAACGATACAGAAGTTATTCGTTTCTGACGTCCCAAATCTGCCGCCGCCTGTAGCCACTACATTGCCACTTGCATCTGTAAGGGTATAATCACCGCAATTTTGTCCGACTCTCGGTATGCCATTAAACACGCCACCTATCCCAATCGAAGCGATATTGATACCTGTCAAAACGGTACTTGTTCGGCGCGGACACATCCCATCATTTCCTGAATCATACACCACCAATTCATAGCAACCATCCGGTAAACAAGCCGTCTCTATCGTCGATGAGCCACCTGCTGCCCCTGTGTATGCGCCACCTGAAGCTACGGGCAATCCATTCGCATCAAGTATTTCCCAACTCGTTTGGTCAGGATTGTCATCGAAATTTAAAGTCAAATCCATCGCTGCACAAGCACATGCTTCCACCGCTACACTTATCGTTTGCTCTGTGCCGATAACATCGACGCAATTGGCTTCAGTAAGTGTGAGTTGACCTGTTCCTGCGGCATCC
>JAHDEO010000543.1 GCA_020628725.1 Saprospiraceae bacterium | reverse complement strand
AAATTTTTCATAATCAATGCTTTGAGGGTTGTTATTAAAAATATTGAATGTATAAATACAGTATTGACATAGGTAGCTTACACGGCAATTAACTGAGTAGGTGAATGATATATGAGTGCGCTCAGTATTGCGTTGAAGCGGGTTAGTCAATCTTGCAAATTTCTATGAATTAATAAGTTGTGTTGCAACTTAGTGACTGGTTAACTTGGTGACTGGTGATTGGTTTTTGATAGATTTTGCGAAGCAAAATCCCGTATGAACCGGTCACTAATCACTAATCACCATTTTCTTCAACTTGAATGAATTAGTTGCTTGTATTTGCTCCGTCAAAACCCATGTGTGCTAATGTTTTGTACACCAGTTGTTCGACATTTTGCGCTTGATTGCGGCGGACTTCGGGAGATAATTGCATGATAAAAGGCTCGACAATCTCGCGTCGAATAACCTCTTTACGAAGGGGAGCTTTTGGGGTAGTGTTATAGATTTTTCGGGCTTCGCAAAACAACCACAATTCAAGGGCATGAATAAGATGGTGCTGCGGTGCATCAGACAACAAACTAAGTATCTGCAAAGTGGTATTATTGGGCGCGTATTCCGAACGTGCCAAATTGAGTAGTGTATAATTATAAACTCGCTCAAATCGCTTTGCTGTCGTAACGTATGTGTGAGTGCTTGTGTGTGTCATGATTTCAATTTTAATGATGAATCGCTAAATGACACCACAAACTTACGGGGCTTTTGGGCGGATACGAATTAGTTTTTTTCAATAAAATCTGCTAAAAACACGTGAAAAATGTGTTAAAAAATGCCTTTTCGGGCTTAATTTAAATTCTGCCTGAAGTGCTTTGTGTGAAATAAAGTGTTGGTTTGTAGCTGTTTGTGAGAGGATTAGTTGTTTTTACCTTCAATTAAGGTAATTTGTAATTCCTTCAAAGTATAGGAAGCATTTTGGTAAGTAAATAGACAAAAAAAGCGCGAAAAGGGTCGTGGAATCCTTTTGCGCGCTCTACTAAAGTGTGTTAGGTCGTTATCTAATTTCCAATACTTAATTCATTTGTGGACAAATGAAAAATCTCAAAATCCATCCTATCTCTGGCAGTTGAAAATTAATTTTTAATGAGCATAAAATGTCAGCCGAGTGGGCTTACCGGAAATATTAATTTTCAACCGCCAGAGCTATCCCGAAAGCTATTGTGGACAAATTCCAATTTTTAGGATAGATGATGTAGATATTATTTTATTGGGAATTTGTTATTTGGAATTTCCGAAAAAAAGTTTTTTCGGAGTTATGTGTTAAATAACCTGTACGATTACAAAATTGCATGTATTTGATGATTTTACCAAACCAAAATTATCATTTTACAGACTTTTTATTTATATTAAAAATGGCATTAAAATTCTGCTATTCAATTATTTAATGTTATTTAAAATGGACTTTTAAATGCCTATAACTTTTTTGATTTTAATTTTATTTATTATTTATTTGAAGTTTTCTTAATAAAAAATTTGGAAAGTTGTTTTGTTTTGATCACTTTTGCTTTCAGAATGGTATTTAACTGCGAAAAATCATTTATTTAACAACTACACATAAAAATTTACATCCATTAAATTCCCCAAAAAACAATTACACCTTATTCAATTAGCAACTCCAAAATTCAGGCACAATTGTGTGCGTGAATGTACAATTGTGCCACTACTTTTTTCATCACGTATTAATTTAATTTCAAAAACATTTATTTATGCAAACGAAGTATTTTTTAATTGTAATGGCATTATGCCTGTTCGTAATGCCTATTTACGGGCAAAAACTCAAAGACAAACGTGTAACCGTTCACTACGTTTCCCTACCAATCAACAAACTGCCCGACGATTACAAAACCTATTCTGTGGAAGCAGCCGGTTCGGGATTTTATGCAGGCAGTTTGAATCGGAATACATACGCCGAAGCCGTTAGAATGGATGGTTTTAAGCGATTGGTAGGCTCCGGGTCTGATTTTGGACATTTGCGCGTATACCTTTATGTCGGTACTCCGGCTCTTGGCGAAGCCAAACTCAAATCGAAAACTACTACCACAAAAAAAGACGATGTAGAAACCAAAAAGACAGTATATTGGTATTCAGTGCCTTTTAAGACCAATATTTCTTGTAAAGTAGTAGACCCGGAAGGTGCTGTTTTGGCGACGTACTCTAAAAATACAGGCAATACATTGACGACAAAGCAAATGTCTACAAGTGCTGCAGCCAGAAGAGACTACGTAAATAAAATAGGAACTATGGGGCAGAGTGTCGCTAAGAGTGCTGCGAAGGAGGTAGTAGAAGCAGCGAATGACTTATTGACATTGAAATATGATTTTGCAGTCAAAAAAGAATACGAGCAATTGTATTTGATTAAAAAACACAAGACAGAAGACGACTTTGAAAAGAGTTACGAAACTGCAAAAACAGTACTTGAAAAAGCAAGTGCGACAACGCCCGCAGAAGAAATCAAAGAAAAACTGGCGGATGCTATTAAGTTTTGGAAAGAACAAGCTGAAATTGACCCGAAAGGCGATAAAAAACTCATGCGTATACACGAAGCGGCAAATTACAACTTAGCGATTGTTCACTATTATCTCGATGAATTGGACGAGGCAAAAACATATGCTTACGAAGTTCTTCAGTCCGTTGGTAAGGATAGAAAATCAAAGAATTTGATAGAGAAGATTAGTAAAACCTCAAAGACGATGGCTTTGCACAATATTCATACACTTCACCATAAACGAGATTTGTCAAATGCAGCAGGTCCATCAAAAGTAGCGGCATTTGAGCAAGAAAAAGAAGAACTTGCAGAAGCCAACAATTCTATCGAAGGTACGATCACCAAAAACGGCGAACAAATCGAAGGGACAGTGATGCAGGACAAAGATGCTGAAACGCTCATTTTTGGAGAAGGCGGCAATGTAAAATTCGTAGTAGAAGGCAACAACGAAATGAAAGAACACGACCTCACTGCTGCTGGTGTGACCTCATTCACGCTTGGTGAGCGTTCATTTACAAAACTCAATTTCAGCCCATGTGCCAAAGGTAAAACCGAGCCGCAATTGCATATCATGGAAGAAGTATACGTCTCCGACAAAATTACCTTGTATCAGTATTACCCCTCCAACGGCGCACTCGGCGGTGAAACAACGGAATTTGCCTATCAAAAAAATGGTGAGGAAATGCCCGTTTCACTACTTGACACGCAGTTTTTGATTTTTGATAAAGGCATAGCAAAATACTTTGCAGACTGTACAGACTTGACGAGTATGTGTGCCGCCGGCGACATCAAAATGAATAAAGACGACCTCATCAAAGCCGCACGTATTTATTCTGAATTGTGCGAATAAAATGAGCGTGTAAAACATTAGGGGCAATCAGATATGGAACGATAAAAAAATAATTTTACATTCTGAAAATTATAATCAACTGATTATCAGGTGTTTTTTTAATTTTAATTTGCATTTTAATTTTAATTCATTCCTACGAAACGCTAAAACACCTATTACTCCACACGTTTAATTTTGCCACAAAGACTCGAAGGCACAAAGAATTTAAATGCTTATCAGTAATTTTACTTTGTATCTTCGTGTCTTTGTGGCAAGTTTTCTTTTAAATAGTCCCATGCTATACCCCTAATGTTTTCACACTCGAATAATATGAACGATAAATGATGAACTTGCATTTCTTTATCGTTCATCATTCACCTAACCGACTCCGTGAAAACGCACCAAATGACGAGGCGCAGTTTCATTATAAATACATAAAATCAATTTAGGACGGCGTTTCGTAAATTTATCGAAGAGAATTTTGATAGGATTATGCACATAGCCATTGTCTTCAAACATGAGTATCTGCTTATTACGGGTTTTTAATTTGAATAATAACAATTCTTCAGTATCCGCAGGGACGGGTACATCACCATAACCCTCTTCTTCGAGAAATTGTAAGACCATAGTATAAGTATGCTCCAGTGTCGTCCCCGAAAACTCGGTGCGATACTCCCATCCATCGCTTTCCCCTTCGAGGTAAGGCGGGTCATCTGCTGTTGGAAAATTATCTCTTAGTGCCATAATTTATTTTCAGAGGTCAGACGCCAGACCATTCTCATTGCCAGAGGTCAGATACTTATTTGTAGATAGTGTCGAGAAAAATCATGAATTTTCTCGACATCAGTATTTAATCTGACCTCTGACAGCAACTCGGTCTGACGTCTGACCTCTTGCTGTCGCAAAATTAACTAAAACCAATCAAATTCACTTCCGAAGATGAATTAAACCCTTAGCAACACCTTTTTTTTAAAAACATTCGCTAATTTTGACGAATAAGTAATATATTGCCTCACTAAGTATCAGGAATTAAATAAATGTATTTTCTTCGCGCCGTTATTTTTTCTTTAGACGAACCAAATTTGACGCGAATAGCCGAGTTATTTAAGGAGAATTTGGTGAAGTATAAAG
>JAHDEO010000542.1 GCA_020628725.1 Saprospiraceae bacterium | reverse complement strand
TTGGTACGTAACACGGTGCTTCCAGCCCGTGCATGTATTACGCGAGGCACGGGCTAGAAGCACCGTGCTACGGTTTTAAAACTTCACCAACTTCCTCACCCCATGCGCTTGCGAGGTCGTCATTTGAATAAAATAAATACCTTGCGGCAAATCACTTGCATCAACGGATTCGGTGTAAGTGCCGACATCTCCTATCTCATTATTTTTGATAACCCGAATTAATTTCCCTTCCTGCGTAAACAATTGAATATTAATAGCTTCCGGTTTCGTTAATTCATATTGAATATCAAATGAATGATGAAATGGATTAGGGAAAACATCAAAATTCATTTGCTGTATATCCGTTTCTAACTTATTAGAATTGGAGATATTCGGAATTTTGTAACTATTAAACGTCCATTTACCTTGACTATCGGGAACATATGTACCGTCGATATTGTCGCCGGATTGCCCTGTCACTGTCCATTCCATACCGTCTAAATACCAGTTGGAAGTAATCGTTTTACCATTCCTCTTTTCGAGTTGAATGAGTTGGTCTAAGATTTTTTTGACATTCACATTAAAATATTGTGTATTGGTCGGAAAAGCTACAAGTGGATTATTTTGTCTGCCATTTTGAGGAATGAGATTATAAGAGGCTTTCTCGCCAAGACCGCCGGGCAGCGTTCGGAGTACATCGTAAGTGACGCCGTTATCGCTAATCGTACCAAGATTGGTAAAGCGACCTCCCGTAAATTTCGCTCTGAAATTCCCCGAATTATCCCAAGTATGAATGATGACATCGCAGCGCGAACCGTCTCCGTCGTAATCATAAATCCACGCCGTCATATTAATATGGCATCTGCCCGAACTTCCGGCTTGCCATTGTCCGTTGGCGGTGCAGGCAAGATTGGGGTCGGTGATTTGGTTGATTTTAGTTGGGTAGCCGTTTTGTATGGCATCCCATGTCCAACTGGCTCTCAGGGCTTTATAGTCAAATTCTTCGTGTGCCGAACTTGCCGAACCGGAGTGGTTATTGTCCCATTCTACCCCAAAAATACCTTCGGGCGCGCCCCAAAATGCGGTCAGCGAACCCGTCCATGTTTCACTGACATACATATTTGCCTCATAATTATTATTGCCACCAAGTAGTTCGTTTTCTGTGTCAGGATAAATTTTACAAATGCCATTTGCGTTACTGCAATCTGATGTTTGTGAAGCACCCGATACGGTGACTTGCATAGTCGGTATTAAAGGTTGCCAGTTATTCTTTAATAATTTGGCTTGCAGGTAGTTAGTCTCGGTAGGTGTGCTATTTGGCGTGAGTGCAAATGTCACTTGCCCCGAACCTGCGGAGACATTTTGATACGCCTGCCCTATCTGATTCCAACTCGAATTAAACAACTGCACGACGACCAATCCGTTTTGAGTAATCGAATAATTCAAGCTAATGTCATTTGCACCGGATGATACGCTCATAGGTGTGGGATTCCACGCAAGTGTATTGCTTCCCGACCCTCCGCCGGGGGTGTAAGCAACCGTCACTTGTAATGTCCCGATAAGCGGCGACCAATTATTATTCAGCAATTTAGCTTGCAAATAATTGCTCGAAGTAGGTGTACTGTTTGGCGTCAAAGTCAGCGTAATTTGCCCCGAACCTGTCGAGACACTTTCAAATTTTTGTCCGATTTGATTCCAATTGGCATCAAAAAGCTGCACGACGACAATGCCGCTTTGATTGATGTCATAATTTAAGGTGATGTCATTGCCACCCGACGAAACAGTCGTAGGTGCAGGATCCCATGAGAGCGAATTATTCGCCATGAGTGTCATGGACATCATACACATTATTAGAGCAAAGAGTGTTTGGGTAATTGTTTGTTTACTAATCATTGTTTTGATTTTTATTAAAAATATTATTAAAAATTTTAAATTAAAAATAAATGTATTTTTATAAAAGCAAATCGTCATTCCAAACTTGATTTGGAATCTGCGAAGTCTTGGCATAATGCAAGGCAGGAGATTTATTTGAATATTGCTCTCTTGCGCCCAAAAGATTCCAAATCAAGTTTGGAATGACGGTTCTTTTTTAGTTTTTTGAAGGAGGATATTTACTCATTCAACCAAATTTCAGCCTTCACATCGGGCAGCGTATTATGGGTGATGATTAAGTAATATTTGCTATTGATGTAGGGGCAACCGGCTATCACTATCCGGTTTGCGCCATCTATAAAACTTGGGATTTCATTGCCGTTTTCATCTGCTACTTTAATGGTGTATTCACGTCTTAAACCACTTATAAACAGGTAATTACCATGATAAGTATAACGATTGATGTGGATTTGGTCACTCTCCAACTTGATACTTAGCGGCAAGGCAATTTTACAATCGAAATCTACTCCGAAGCTGGGCAGCGTATTAGCGAACTCGTATGCGCCCCGGTCAGGCATTCCGTCAAAGACAAAACCGTCATTTAGGTTGTCTAAGTTGATGCCGTTATTTCTGATATTCGCAGCACTATAAGGTTGAAAATTGGTATCGTCGTAGTTGTATTCAACATTGTAATCGGCAGGTGGTTGGGCATTAATCAAGCCGACATTAATGGCTAAACCATTGGTTTCGATATTAGTTCCATTTTGCAAATCGCTGATAGTGGCGTACCTGACATTATCCCATTTAAACCACTCGTTGCCCGGAATACCTGCCCTTGTACTCAAGTAAGCATTATAATCCCAATCATCCACACTACCATCGACCAAACCAAATTCTTCAAAACAATAGCGCGTACCCATCACGACATTATTTTTGAAAAAAGTATTTTGCCAACCCTCCGGCGAACTCATTCCATTGCCAATTTTTGCACTTGAATTGTGTACAATCACCAAGCCCGACGGACTGCGATTCATTTTATAAGCAGAAAACCCATCAGCCATATTATATAGTTCATTTCTGAATACATAACAGGGTCCACCAAAAACAGGCGCGAGACTGACGCCTGCTCGTCCATTATACATGCGATTGCGATACACCCGCGTATTGGAAATCGTGCCATCCACTTCAATCAAATCATCCGCCATATTTTGAATATCATTATTATGAATATCCATTGCATAAGAGATGTTGTAAGGAGGTCCGTCGGTAGAAACCCCATCATCAAAATTTTTAATCGTATTAAAACTGACGACATTTCGATTGCCTCTGATGTCGATGCCTCTGTGTGAAGTTCCACCTGAAAGCCAGTTGGTTCTACCGTTTATATAATTATTGGTAATGTATTGGTCATGTTCCCAGCCGTTTTCTCTGCGATTGTAAAATCCCCATGTGACATCCTCTATCCAGCAATTTTTTATGGTGATAAATTGAGTGTGCTGTGCATCAATACCTATGTTACCATTTTGTATTTTAAAGCCATCAATAATAATATGTTGTAAAGAATCTGTCGTAAAATCGCCTAAAATAATCACGCCTCCACTCGTATTTCCACCATCCACAATGGCTGCATGTGGGGTTTCGCTTCTAAAGGTAATGGGCGCATTGGCGATGCCGTCAGTTGCAATATTGAACGACGAATAAATACCCGGTCTGACTATGAAAGTTGTGCCCGGCTGTGCATTATTAGCCGCAGTTTGTAAACCGAGGTATGGGTTGGCACTTGTTCCGTTTCCACCGCCATTACCGGGTGCTACGTATTGGTAATTATTGCTTTCTACGGGATAGGCTTTGGTTGTTGCGGTTATATTTGTAGTTGAATTGCCACCGTCAGGATCGGTGAGTGTCAGGCGAATATCGTAAGTCGTATTTGGTCTTAAAAACATGGCACTACCCGCATGATGATTGGCATTAAAAGCCGAACCATCTATCACTAAACCCGGATGTGAACGCATGGTTATTGCCCCGTTTTGATACGCGCCATTGCCTTGTTCTCTAAATTCAATTTGAAGGTTACTGTTCAAATTGACATCGCCGCTAATATTGTATGAAATGCCGATGTGTTCAAAAGTTGGGTCAATTTGGATATTGCCGGGTGTTATGGCATTTTGCGCGTACATGTATGATACGCACATTAGCATGATAGTGATTGTTCTTAATTTCATAGTAAGAGTAATTCAGATGGGTAGATTATTTTCTTCGTGTTCCCTAACACAGGCTTCCAGCCTGCACCGTGTTAATGGTACAAGCCGATTCAAACTCGACAGGAAATGCAGGTTGGAAGCCTGTGTTACGTTGTTTTGATTGTTTAGTAATTTTTGCAAAAAAGAAAATTAGTTTTCATGTGAAAGTGCGGCAAACACAAAATAAATATCAATAATAGCATACATAATGCTTAATTCTTAGCCTAAAAGAGTATAATTTTGTCAATTAATTTTTGTGGATGCAAGAGTGAGTAACACTTCTTTAAGGTAAGTGTGAGGGGAAAAGTGTGTGGAAAGACAGGTTTGATAAGTTTGTCAGCTATTCTCGGTTTAATATTTTCAAGATATGATTTCATGTTAAAGGTGGTATT
>JAHDEO010000541.1 GCA_020628725.1 Saprospiraceae bacterium | reverse complement strand
TATAAAGGAAAAAGAACAAGCCGAGAAAGTACATTTATTTTGTTCCTGATACTAAAATGAGTAAATGATTAGATGTATAAATGAGTAAATGACAGCTTGGTTTGATTAAGCAATTATCAGAATGCTCATTTGAGGATGAAAATTTTACATGTATTTAGGTTTAAATTCCTCTTAAACTTAAACTTAAACTTAGGCTTAAACTTAAACTTGCATATGAAAGAAAACTACACTATGAAATTCTTGTCAGGGATGTTGATTGTTCTGATGATAGGTGTTGGCGGATTGCAGGCGCAGGACATTCACTATACACAATATGAGCTTTCTCCCTTGACCCTCAATCCTGCATTGACAGGAGCTTACGAAGGTACATTCCGTGTAGGAGGCATTTACCGCGACCAATGGTCGAGTGTGCTTAACAATCAATACGTTACCTACTCGCTATACGGCGATTTGCCCGTTATACGCGGTTTTGGCAAAAACGATTGGTTTGGTGCAGGTATTCTACTCACCAACGACCGTGCGGGAACGGCATCACTCAATCATACAGGCGGTTCACTCGCACTTTCTTATCATTTAGGTTTAGGTAAAAAATCAAATACCGTATTTTCACTTGGCGCACAAGGTGGCTTTGCACAAAAACGTGTAGACATGGAAAATCTAGTGTTTGAAGATGAAATCCTCAATGGTAATACCAGTGCTGAATTTGGCTTACCCGGCTTTGATTCTTCCATCTCTTACGGTGATTTCAATGTAGGTGCTTTGGTCAATTCTTATTTGACCTCTAAGTTCAACTTCTATGTCGGTGCGGCTGCTTTTCATATCACCAATCCTGACGATGGTTTTATTACCGATCAAAAACTCAGAACACGCATTACCGGACATGGAGGATTCAGCTATGATATTACAGATCGTCTGTTGATTGCGCCAAGTTTCATCTTCCAAACGCAAGCCAAAGCTCGCGAATTAGTAACTCAAGCCCGATTAGGTTATCACATTAATCCTGAGCGCAATGTGACGCTTTACGGAGGATTGGGCTATCGCTATAGCGGTGCAGCTATGGCTATGATTGGCATGGATTATAGAGGTGCGAAACTCGGCATCGCATACGACATCGATGTTTCTCCACTCAACCCTGCCAGTAGAGGGCGCGGCGCATACGAATTAGCACTTTCATATACCGCCAAAATATATAAAACACCTGTCGTGAAACCTGTTTTATTCTGCCCCCGATTTTAAGCAATGCTTAAATGCTTGAATGATGAATTGCTTAAATAAATAATTATAAATTTTGAATAAGATAGTCGTTTAAAACATTCACTCATTCAAAATTCATAATTCACTCATTAGATACATTTAAGCATTGTATCATTTCATCATTTTAGCATTAAAAAGAGAAGGCAGACGATGGGTGTGGGCGGTAGCGGTTTGAACTTCGACCAAAAGACACCGTCTGTCAAAATCGCGGACCGTCCACCAATTTTTGATTTTTTTATTGTTTCATTGTCTTAGGAACGCGAGATAAATAAGTTTACCAACTTGGGTAGGTTATTTTGTGCTTAGTTTTCGTCTTGAAAGAGGGCGTTTATCTGGATAAATAACTGATTTCAAGGCGGAAAATAAGTGCAAAAGAAGCAGCCAAGATGGTAAAGTTATTTTTGTCGCGTTCCTTATTGCTTCATTGTTCAATTGATTTATGATAATGTTTTATAAGAAACAATAACAACAATACAATCGTGAAGCCATGAAACAATCGAACAATTTATGAATAAATATATGAGAACCTTATCCATAGTTTTCGCTCTAATTTTGGCTACAACCATTGTGGCGGTAGCGCAGCCGATTAGGGGAACACTCTCTCCGGCGCGTAAATTGAAGTTGGCAGAGCAAATCTACGCTCGTGGCGATGCCTATAATGCGCTTTCGTGGTTTGAATCTTTATACGAAGATGATCCGGGTAATACGGCTGTATTACACCGAATTGCATCTATTCAATACGAACTACGCGATTATGAAGCCGCCGAAAGTTGGTACAATCGACTCGTGCGTCGTGATAAAGACCGCGCCTATCCTTATGCGCGCTTTATTTTGGCTAAATTATTGAAAATCAATGGAAATTATGAAGATGCAATAGAGGAATTCAACCGTTTTCTGCAAAAAACAGAAGATCCTGTTTACAAAGAATTGGCTGAAAAAGAACTGGCAGGGATAGAAATGACAGGCGGTATGGCTGCCAATGATAAAATCACTGTATTCAATGCGGGAGATGGCATCAACTCACCTTCTACGGAGCAAGCAGCATTTCAACATAACGGGCGTTTGTATTATTCTTCATTGCGTTCGGATTCTATCATTGTGATTGAGGATGCCAAGCAAGATAATATTTATACCAAATTGTATGTAGCAGATCGCGTTCAAGGTGGTACATGGTCAGCAGGAAATGTGGTAGAAGGTGTCAATAAAGTTGGCTATCACACCACAAGTGCGACGATTACAGAAGATGGTCAGACAATGTATCTTACACGCTGTACCACTGAGGGAAAACAACGTTGTAATATCTATCGTGCTGATGGTAGCGATGGCAATTTTGGAGGCGCAGAAATGCTCAAACTTGGTGAAAACAGATATTCATTCAAGCATCCGTCTATAGGAGTATTGAATGGAAAAGAGGTCTTATTTTTTACCTCAAACATGTCAGGTGGCTATGGAAATTGGGACATTTACTATGTTGAAATTCAAGGCGATAAATACGGAAAACCTGTAAATGCCGGAAGCCGTATCAATACTGTAGGGAGCGAGTACTCTCCGTTTTTCCAAAATGATGCCCTGTATTTCAGTACGAATGGTTTGCCGACAATTGGGGGCTATGATGTCTATGAAAGTTTGTGGGTAGATGAAGATTGGACTACGCCCACGCACATGGGGAGCGAAGTTAATTCAAGGGTAGATGACATGTTCTTTTCATTTGCAGAAGATGGCTATCATGCTTATGTCGTGTCCAATCGTCCGGGTACGATTTCGCTGAAGAGCGAGACATGTTGTGATGATATTTATACCTTGACTTTCTTGGATAGAATTCCTTACGATGCTACTGCGACCGTTGTTGACCAACAAACAGGTTTGCCACTCAAAGGTGCTACTGTAGAACTATATGAAGTTTCTCCCAATAAAAGATTGATAAATGTTGTGCAGGATGATGTGAGTGAATATGATTTTACACTTCGTGGTGACAGACAATATCGTTTTATCACGATGAGACAAGGATACCTTGCAGATACCAGCGAAGTTTTTGATACTTATAATTTGGTAGAAGCCACCAAAATAAAGAAGAAAATCACACTTGACCCCATACCGCCACCGCCGCAAATAATTATGCCGCCACCTGCTCCTACGCCTCCACCACCGCCACCTGTCGCATATGTTCCGCCACCTGTCTCTACGCCGGCAGAGCAAATCGTTACTTACGGTTTTGTATTGCCGAGGTTGGATACCATCTATTTTGACTATGATCGTTCTCGTGTCAAATCCAGCGAACGTCCTGTTTTGGACGATGTGGCTGCCAAACTGATGCAGTTTCCTCAGTTAGTGGTAGAAGTCGCATCACATACAGACTCTCGTGGCGCGAATGATTACAACTATCGACTTTCTGAAAAGCGTACAGCAGCGGCTATTAAGTACTTAAAAAAGAAAGGAGTAAGCACGGCACAATTGATACCAAGATCTTATGGTGAGGATTTGCCCGTTGCACCGAATACGACTATGGACGGTGAGGATAATCCGGAAGGTAGACGTAAAAATCGTCGTACAGAATTCCGTATTATCGAAGGAACAAATTCGCAGGGGCAGATTCGCGTAATCACTTCGCAGCCGACAAGTAGTGTGTATACGCCTGTACCAAGTACAAGTACAGTTTACACTCCTGCTCCTGCGGCTAGTACCATTGTTACCACACCAACAACGACAACCGCACCTATACTTGATGTAAGTGTAGAGACGCAACCAATCGTTGAGACTACCACGATAACCACATCATCTGTTGAGCCGGAAGTCATAGTAGATCCGAAAGCTCCTAAACTAATCGAAGAAGATGGTCAGGCGGTTACGACAATGACTTTTACAGAAAATTTTCACGACTTTGGTACAATTAAGGCGGGCGAAAAGAGAAGTCATACCTTTAAATTTACCAATACAGGTGATTCATACTTGTTAATAGAATTTGCATCTGGTTCTTGTGGTTGTACGGTGCCGGAGTGGCCCCAAAAGCCTATTGGTCCCGGCGAGTCCGGTGAAATTGTGGTGAACTTTGATAGTAAAGATAAATTTGGCGAACAAAATCAAGAGGTTAATATCATAGCCAATACCGATCCGATTGTAACGGAATTAAAGATAAAAGTGGTCATTGAAGAATAATGATTGACGAATAATAATTTTGCATAGGGTATCCCTGTAAATTATTAAGAGGCTGACTACGTTGTAGTTAGCCTTAT
>JAHDEO010000540.1 GCA_020628725.1 Saprospiraceae bacterium | reverse complement strand
AATTTCAAATAAATTATGAGAAAATTATTGTCGTTTGACATTTTAGAAATGCCTTGCGACTTACGTTTATTCTCCAATTCAAATCTAAATTTTACACCACAAAAACAACGTTTGATTTGCTCTGATTTTACTTATTAATATCAGCTTGTAATTTCGTTAAATCGGGATGTTGAAAGTTGGTTCTCGAAGCTACGTCGAGGTGTTGTTTGGCTTTTTGTGTATTACTTTTCTTTTGATAATATTTTGCCAATGACAAATTAACCTCAATGTTTTCGGGGCGCATCTTATACTCGTTATCTAAATATTTTTTGGCTTCATCATCTCTATCGGTTAGCGACAAAAGGGTATTGGCATAATCCAAATCCATATTGTGTCCGCTCTTTCTGTCATCTTCGAACATTTCGTCAATATCTGCCATTATTTCCGCGAATTTCTCGTTTTGATTTTTTGATTTATATATTTCGGCAAGTTGAATATAAAAACCAATTTCCGGTATCACCGAAATAGCTTGCTCCAGTAAACGGACGGCTTCATCCGGTTTTCCCTCGTCTGATTTGAGTTGGGCAAGGGCAGCCATAGCAAAGGGATAATTTTCGCGGTGTGCAAGTATATCTTCGTAAATTACTTGTGCATTTTCAGCATTTCCGTACATGCGGTGCAGGTCGCCGAGCGTGAGTTGCGCCCAAGCGGTTTCCTCGCTTCCCGGATAGCCGGCTTGTACGGCGTATTGCATGATTTCGATAGCTCCTTCGGTATCGCCATGCAATTCGCGCAGATAAGATGCACGCGAATACGACCTCAAATCAGGTCGAATATCCATCATCTTGTCAGTAGCTTTTACTGCATTTTCATAATCACCCATTTCCAAATAAGCATCTGCCAATACACCATAAGCCTGAGCATTATAATTGTTCATCTTAATTGTTTCCTTACTGATTTCCAATGCTTTATCAAATTGATGCAAGGAAAGTAAAACGCCGGACTTGAGCGTGAGTGCGCTGAATTTGAGGTCTTTACCCAATTCTTTATCACTCAATAATTTCTCAATAATCTCCAATGCTGCCGGATAGTAATGACCGTGTTCACCCGTAATACGAGCTTCCGAAACGAATAGCGTAGCGAGTTGGTAATGTGCCATAGGGTCGTTATTGTCAACGATTCTATTTCTATTAGCGACGTAAATGTTTTGGCGGTCTGCCCACTCGCTGCCTGATTGCAGGTCTTTGTGTCTATCCAGTAATTTTGGTATAGCATTGATAGCATTTACTCTATCGGCGGTAGGGGCATTTTTACCTTTGAAAAGTGTAAATGCCGCGACTATCATTGCCAATGCAATAAGGATGATTAATTTGAATTTACTCATGGGAAATTATTTTTGGATTGTAACTTTGAAAACTGAGTTGTTGGTGAGTATTGAGTTGTATTGTATTTATTATGAAAAATAATATTATTTCAAACACAATTATTTTTTTGAATAGAAAAATTAATACAAGACATTCGGAAATGTCCTGTATTAATGAGAACTCAACAACATTGTATTATGCAATAAAATCCAATATTACTCAAACAGACAAACCAATTAACTATATCTATTTTGTATTTCTTGTTCTTTACGACTGCGTATGCCGACTACCGCTGTAATGGACATCAATAGTGTAAGTATAATCAGCCCCCATTCTCCTATTGTCGGTACATCTTGCGGATTGACAGAACAGGCATTGGGAGCGGTGATTTCCTGTGTAAGTGTACACGTTGGATTATCGTTGCTGGTGACGGTGATTGTGTATGTCGAACCATTGGCGGGTACCCCCATGACGATAAGTGGCGAACCATACGTACCGTTGGCTGTGATGTCGCCGGATACGGTGTAGTCACCTGTGGTATTATCTCCTACGGGATTGATAGTGAGGGAGAATGTATCGTCGTCAGTGGCATTGAGGTCGCCTGTTGTACCTGCATTATCACAGGGGCTTGCTTCTAAGCCCAAGTCATTGATACAAGCATTGGAGGGTTGGCACGAACCTACGGCGATACAACCTCCGACAGTCGGATTATAGCCTGTATTGACTACGGAAATCGTACCCGCATCACTAATCATGACTTCTATCCAACCCGGATAGACATTACCGTCTCCTGCGGTAAATTCTACACCAATAAAGTGATTTTGTCCGGCAGCAAAATTACCGTCACCCGGATTACTCGGGAAATTGGTATCCATGTACGGTCCGAGTGGTCCGGGAGTGGAACCCAATTGACTTGTGGTGAAGAAGCACGGCATTGTAGTGCCTGCCTCAAATATATCGGCTACGGTCATGATATTGGCGAAAGCCACGCTATTGGCATAGCTACTGTACAAGCCGTACAAACCACAAGAAGTAGCAACGCCCGCACCTGCACATACCGAACCACTTGTACCTACGGGTACGGTAATCGCAAGGTTGTTGTATGGTTCGAGATAGACAGAGTTGAAGGCGAATGTACCCAACTGCGTGTAGAATTGTTTGATACTGTAGGATAGTGGCAAAGTACCACAAGTAGCACCAACATAATAGCTGCCTGTACCCAAAGGGAAAGGTCCGGTTTCGATACAGAGTTGTGTGGATGAATTGGAGAGTACATTGTACGCACCAACGGCAAAATCCACCACGCCGTCACCGTCGAAATCTATCTGAGTGACAGTACCGTTTTCAAAATTGCCGGGTATGTTGGGCGTGACGCTCACGGCTTCGCACTGTGCAGAGGCATCGGGCGAAATGGTAACGAAAGCCGCCGCCATACCGGAGTACGCAGCTAACTTTGAGGCAAGATTACCAACGGCATTTTTATTTTGTGTACTTGATTTGTTCATAATGTTATTGGATTTAACGATTTGATTAATTTGTTTGCTTTCTGTTTTTGAATCGGGCAGCGGCAGCTTTACTTTTCGCCACTCTTTCGGCTTTTCGTGCCTCCATGCGTGCAGCTACTTTCGGCTTGATTTTTCCGTATAATGCTGCCTTTTTCTGTGCAGAGAGTGGCTTGGCGGAATTGGTTTGGCGAGTAGCCGTTTTTGCTTTAGTGGCTTGAGTAGTTGCTTTCTTTTTTTGGATGTAGGCTTTGTATTCGGCAGGTTTGGTGGTTCTTTTCATCTGACTTTGTGCAAAGGCACTGCCGGACATCAAAACTATGATTAGTATGATTAATGGGAATGATTTGGATTTTTTCATTTTTTTATATTTTTTAATTAGTTTTCTTAAAAACTGAAAATGAGGGGAAATTGGTAAATGAAGAGGAGAAATTTTGAGAAAAGATTTATGTTAAAAAATTAAACTCAATATATTACTTACGAACTATAAGGTGTGTTTGGATTTTTTTACCAAAAAAAATGTATTTATTTTATTTGTTGGATATAAATACCAAGACAGAATTAAGTGGTTAAGCATAAATAATCGTCACCATAGTACATATCTTTTTCCATTATACTTTAGCTATTTTTCGTCATGTAACTCGGCTATAATCCTCAAAATGAGCTTCGTCTAACGAAAAAATATATTGTCCTAATGATGTCGATTATTTACACTTAACCACTTATCTTTAATTAATTTTGCGTTTGTTTTTTACCAAACATTAAAAATATTTCAATGGAAAATATAGAAAAATGGCTGCCTCATATTATTAGTGTTGCTGTGATTGTTATTGTAGCGATTATCATTGCGCGTATTTTAATCGGTGTGATAAATGCCATTATTAAGCGGGAAGAACGACAAGCAAATCCGAATGTCACGCAACTGAATTTTCTAAAAAATTCGGTTCGGGTGATTGTTTATTCGATAGCTATTATAATGATTATCAATACAATACCGACCTTAAAAAGTCTTGGCACGGCTTTGTTTGCCGGAGCGGGTATTTTAGCGGCTATCATTGGTTTTGCCTCTCAACAAGCCTTTGCGAATGTGATTGGTGGGATTTTCATCATTCTGTTTAAACCATTCAGAGTGGGCGATACGATTGAGATTAGCGGCTCGGTGGGCAGGGTGTTGGATATTACACTGCGGCATGTGGTGATTCGGGATTTGGAAAATCGTCGGATTATTATTCCCAATAGTCAAGTGAGTGAAGAAAAAATTGTCAATAGTACGATTGAGGATGAGCGCATACTGAAGACTATTGATTTTGGCATCAGCTATGAGTCGAATATTGATAAGGCAATGGATATTATTCGGAAAGAAATCGAACAGCACCCTTTTTGCTTGGATAATCGCACGGATGAGGAGCGTGAAGCTGACGAGCCAATTGTTAAGGTAAAAGTAGTTGCACTGTCTGATTCGTCGGTGGATTTACGGGCGTTTGCATGGGCACAGACGAACCCAAAAAGTTTTGAAATGCAGTGGGATGTGCTGAAATCCGTCAAGGAGCGATTTGACCAAGAAGGAATTGATATTCCGTATCCGCACCGGACTGTTGTACAAAAGTAAAATTTAACATGCTCGTATATTTGAAAAAGTAAAAAAGTTCGTTGAAATATGTAACTTAGT